>NZ_LT838813.1:3479772-3786363 GCF_900176595.1 Aquiflexum balticum DSM 16537 | reverse complement strand
TGTTGGCACAACTATCGCACAAGTTGAATCAGAAAATATGAAAGGACCCCAAATCAACCTTGAAAATCCCGAATCAAGGACTTTGGAACATAATGGTAAGAAAATCATCATTCCATCGAGTATCAAAGATCAGACGGTTACAAGTGATAGGTCTTTCAGAATAGGCTATAATTTGCTCAGTGAACCAAAGGACTTTATTGGAAGATGGAACCTGACTTTGGATATGAACGGAAAAGAAATCCCTTCCTGGCTTGAAGTCAAACAATCCGGTCTAGGTGTATTGGTTGGTTATTTTGTCGGTGACCATGGCAGTGCCCGTCCTATTTCCGTTATAAATTTTGAAAATGATAAAATCTCATTCAGCATTCCTCCTCAATGGGAAAGTGGCAACAAAGACCTGGTATTTGAAGGAGTATTGTCAGGGGATAAACTTACAGGAACCATTCAATATCCAAATGGTGGTCTGTTCAAATATGTCGGAGAAAGAGCTCCATCCTTGGCAAGAGACCAAAATCCTACTTGGGGTAAACCCATCAATATCTTCAATGGCAAAAACCTCGATGGTTGGCATGCTGACAAATCTGAAAACCAATGGGTAGTAAAAGATGGGATCTTGAGCAGCCCTAAAACAGGAGCTAATCTGATAACAAATGAGAAATTTGATGATTTCAAACTTTTGGTTGAATTCCGCTATCCTAAAGGAAGCAATAGTGGATTATACCTCAGGGGCAGGTATGAATTACAGATCCAGGATGATATCGGCCAAGAACCTTCAAATATTCTTTATGGAGGAATCTATGGTTTCTTGACACCCAACGAAATGGCTGCCAAGCCGGCAGGAGAATGGCAGACTTATGAAATAACCTTGATTGGAAGAAGACTGACTGTAGTGGCCAATGGCAAAAAAATAATCAATGATCAGATCATTCCCGGAATTACCGGAGGTGCTTTGGACAGCAAAGAAGGATTACCCGGACCAATCGTGCTGCAAGGTGATCATGGACCAGTAGATTTCAGGAAGATTTTGATTACGCCCGGGAGGTAAATCGAGGGAATTAATATCTTCTGTTTCATCGAAAACAGTATCAAATATTGTCAAAGAGGCCTGAATCCCTAGGTTTAACCCAACATCTGTCATCCGACATAAATCCCTTAATCCTGTCCCCATTTCTTTGTACATTGTACTTGATACATTGTACCCAATTCATCCTTCATCTCTTATCCTTCAATCCCTCTACCTTCTCCTCTCCCTTTCCACAGTCTTTACATACAGGTCCTCCACCTTCTTCCTCGCCCATTCGGTTTTGCGTAGAAATTTAAGGCTGGAATTGATGGAAGGATCATGGGTAAAACAACGGATAGTTATTCTTTCTCCGAGACTTTCCCAACCATATTTGTTGACCAAATATTCAATCATATCAATCAACCTTACACCATGCAATGGGTTATTCGGCTGTGCTTTGGGGTCTAGGTTGTGATTGTTTTCCATTTTTCAAAAATAGGGATTAAATCACTATTGTTTTCTTTCCTGTTCAAAAACAAAAACTCCTTTTTTGTTGGCAATAATGATATCCACCAAATCATCCTTGGTAATATCTTCAGCAATAAGGTGAACACCCACTCCTGAATCATCATCAATCTGATGCCTGATCCAATTTGGTGAGGGGCCCGGAATAAATTCATACCAATACAGGTAAGGAGGATCAAACTCACCCGGATCAGTCCCCATGTGCGCAAAAAATCTTTTTCCGGTAATAAAATCCGGTAAGCCATTTGAATTGATATCTACAAAAGCCACTCCATGTGTTTGGGTGTAAGTACTGTCAATATGATGGGTCTTCCAGGAAACCTCTCCACTTTGATCTTTTATCTGTTGATGCCACCATACCCCCAATTCATGGGCTGAGGAGGATAAAACATCTTTTAGACCATCACCATTGAAATCATAAGCATACATCTGAGCAGAGGCTTCTCCGAGATTGGCAGGATGAAATTTCCAAGCCGGACTTCGGGGATCTTCAGGCGCCTCCCACCAACCTTCCTTGATAATGATGTCATTTCTCCCGTTACCATTCATATCACTGACACCCAATCCATGGGAAAATGGGGCTGAACCGGGACTATCTTTCCGACTGATAGTATATACCTTCCATTCAGGATTTTCAGCTGATTCAGGAGCTTTCATCCAAATGATTTCCCCTGTGGAAGAATTGCCCCCAATGATTTCAAGCTTTCCATCCCCATCTAAATCATAGAAACCAGCGGATTCATTTCCCAATGTGGGATAGATTGCATGGGATTTCCAAAAACCTCCCTCATTTTTCGGGTTTTCAAACCACATCACTTCCTTGCCGGGAAAACCTATTCTGACAAAATCCACCCAACCATCATGGTTGACATCCATTCCCTGACTCACAAAGGCATTGCTATACCCTTTGTCATACTCAAATTTCATGGGCTTGGTGAGTTCATGCAAGGTCCAATTTGGTGCTTCAAACCAAAATGCCCCGGCCATCACATCAATCAATCCATCCTGATTCACATCTCCTACTGCAACTCCTTCGGCTACAAAATCCTTGGTCAGGACATGTTTTTTGAAAGTTATCTGATCACCTTTGACCGCTTGAGGGGACTGTTGTTGGGATTGCTGATCATTACAGGACAAAACCGAAGTCAGCAAAAAAAGAAACAGAACAATCCTGTTTTTTGATTTGGTCAAATTCTTTTGGTTGGTATTTTGGATTTTCATTTCTTCTTATTTGATATTCAATAAATAGACAAGTAATCCGTCAAACTCTTCTTTTGATAGGCTTGTATGAAAGTTATCCGGCATCAAGGTGTATTTGGAAGGAAGCATTTCTTTGATTTCCAATCGGGAAACGGTAAACTCTTCCCCTACCTGATTGGCCAATACAACGGTTTGTCCCTCTTCCCTTCTAAAGAGACCTGAAACTGTCTGACCATTTTTTAGGCTGATGTTGTAGGTTCTGAAGTTTTCTGAAATATTTCTGTTAGGATCCAGGATTTTGGTGGCTAAAGCAGTTTTCCCCCAATTGCCCACGCCATCCAATTGTGGTCCGATCAATCCGCCTTTTTTATTGATTTGATGACACAAACTACAGTGGCTTTCATAAATATGCCCCCCATCAACCTGGCTATTACCTGGATCAAATTCCTCTAACCTGCTTGCGATCAACTTTTCCCTTTCCTCAGATATGGGAATCAAGTTGGCTGTTAATTCCTCATAAACTTTCAGTTGTTCTTGAGAAATATTGGCCAATAAGGGTTCTTCTACAGATCTGGCTTTTAATAGCCTTGCAGGAGCATGCCCGTTTTTTATCAAAGTCATCAATTGAGTTTTTCCCTGAGGACTCTTTACCAATACTGAAGCGATGGACTCTTGTAATTCTGGAGGAGAATTTTTCATGGATTCGCCAAGTAAATTCCTCGTACTGTTATCATCCCGAGTACCCAAAGCAGCCACAAATTTCCTTTTGGTGCTGATTTCTTCATCTCCATCAAAAATTCTTTCTGCAATTATTTCTGAACCCTCTACAGGATTTAGCTGCATGATAGCCAATGCTGCAGAAGACCTCACGTCCTCACCGGCTTCTTTTGTTTTAATCAATTTCAAAATTGAAGGCGACAAAGCTACCATTTTATACCTGGAAGCTACACCATTGGCATACACAAGCCTTTGTTTATCAAGATCGGTCCAAGACAGGGATTTTGGAATATCAAACAGAATTTGACTAGCCAAACTTTGGTACCATGATGCAAAGGAAGAAGGCTCTTTCATTCCCCTTTGAGTCAGACCTTGATCTGTGGCCATGGCCCATTGATATGCTTCCTCAGGCTGCGAATTCACGGTTTTTTTGATCCATTCCAGTAATCTACCCAAGTTAGCAACATCAACACTTCTTGCTATTGACTCAGTAAAGAGGATACTTTTTTCTTTTGGTTGATTGTAGGACTCCACATGGGCCAAAAGAAAATTACCGGCTTCGGACAAATTCAGATCAGAAGCTACAAGCGCTATCAACCTTGCCTCCTCTTCGTTCCAGCTTTCATTTATGGCCATTTGTAAAATCTCCTTTTTTTGCAAATGGTTGGAAAGTGCCATCAAAGCCGTATATGCCAAATGACTGTCATAAGAAGGCACTTTGGTGTGAAGTGTCACCAGAGCTTTGTAGCTTTTGGGGTCGGGATGCCTGCTGAGCATTTCAGCTGCCGCCCTTTGGACATGGGGATCTGAATCGGATAAATCCCTAATTCCCCAAGAAAGTTGCTTCTCTGATAAGTGGAGATAGTTTGCCATTAATTTATAGGCGTGTACCCTGACCCTCCTATCCTCATGTTTGATGGCCGATTCCAAGATATCTTCCGGCAAAGCTTCCAATCTGAATAAAGCCCAAATTCCCTGAATATACTGGACAGGACTGGTTTTGGGATCTTTAACCAAGTCCAAAAGCTGGGGTACAGCCGATTCTCCTAACCTATCCACCAATTCATCTGTTGCCGTCATTCTGATTTGAAGGATTGGATTGCCCATACCCGCTATCAATTCCTCTCTTTTGGCTTTTGACCAGTCGGTTATGGGTCTTTGATTTCCCTTGTATGTAATCTTCCAAATCCGTCCACTTACCCGGTCTCTTCCAGGATGATCCAAAGGAACCTCATAATGCCCAATAATACGGTTGTAAAAATCAGCGACATACATCGCACCGTCGGGACCGATTTTGATATCCACTGGTCTGAACCAAGGATCTTTACTGACCAAGAAGTCCTCTTGCTTGATGGCTGTTGGTGTACTTCCGTTAAACTCCATGGTATTTCTGCTGATTCGGCAGGTGACCACATCACCAGAATAAAAACTGTTTCTAAATTCCTCCGGAAACTGATCGTCAGTATAATAAACCAATCCGGAAAGTGCTGTTGATTTGAGTCCATAATCCATCATTGTCGGTGCAAAACCCATATTGGGTTCTTTCTTGCCCCATTGCGAATAATTCCCTCCCCAGATCAGCTGAAAAATCGGTAATGTATGGCAATCAGCAGAATAGTGATATCCCATTTCATCATGATCAGACCCAAAAGGATTGATACGTCCGTCGGTTGTTTTTTCAACTCTGCTGCCATCTGCCTTAAACCTGAAGGTATTTCCTGATACCATTCGGATGGAATCCCTGTCTTTACCTGCTACGGTAGAAATATTGGAAAACCCATGCGAAGCATGTATCCAACCATCAAAGCCTCTAAACAGATTATTGACCATACCATGGGTATCCTTATGCTCAAATTCACCCAAAAGAATTTCCCTTTGGTCCGCAATATCATCTCCATTGGTATCCAAAAACTTGTATACATAAGGAATGGAATAGCCTATTGCACCCCCTTTGATGGGTACAATCCCGATGGGAATATTCAAGTCATTGGCAAAGTCCTGGATTTTATCTGCCTTACCATCTCCATCGGTATCCTCTAAAATGGTGATTCTGTCTTTTCCCCCGCCATCACCTGCCGCTATGGGATATTCAGAAGATTGGGTCACCCAAAGTCTTCCTTTTTCATCAAAGGCCATGTTGATGGGTTTGGTAATATCAGGTTCTGAGGCAAAAAGTGTAACTTCAAAACCTGGAGGAAGCATAAAACTAAGTCTTTCCTCTTCGGGAGTCTGGAATTTGGATGTCCTTACATGTTCTGCATAGATATCAGTTTCATCGCCCGTCTCTATTTCTTCAGTGGGAGAATTCTGACAACTCTGGAATAGGAATACAGTAATCAGAAGGATTAAATTGGGTTTGATTGTAAACTTCATAGGAATGACCAAAAGGTAAAATTCTGATGCTAAGCTTACTAAACTTAATTTTAATTCTGAGAAGAAACAATAGACTCTATGGATATTGGGGTGAATATGGTGATGGGTGGATATTTGGATATTGGGATATTTGATATTGGATTAAGACCGAACCCTTGGGTCAGACTGCACTGTCCAAGTGACACAGTTCAACAAACCTCCATAATACCCGATTTCATTGAAATTGATGGTTTCAATAATCCGGTCTGGAAAAGTCTCCTTAAAAATATTTTTGATTTCTTTATCCCTATTTCCCTCCACTTCAAATATTGGAACCACAATCAAATTATTGACTTCCAAAAAATTTACATAACATCCGATGGCATTCGAAGGATGTTTTCTCAAGTGATATTCAAAAAATGGAATGTCGATATAATTCAGTCCTTTTTTTTCGAGCAGCACATTCATTTTCTTTGTCCAATACTGATATTCGAATTCACGGTGGTTTCCGATCAAAGTCATTTCATCCACAAAGCGGACCAACCCATCTGCATGACCTGTATAGTCCATTTTGACCTGAGGAATGATAATCACTTCGGTTTCCAACTGATTTTCAAGATCAGTGACCAATTTGACCTTGTCTGAGTAATCCGGATTTTCATCGAAAAACCTATCTGTCATAATCACTTTGTCTGACCAATTGACCACATTTCCTCCATCCAGAATAATATTGGATTTTTCAGCTTCAATGCCGTTTTCTAAACAGACAAAAACCGGATCAGTGTAATGTTCGGGATAAGGTCTTAGGTAGGAAGGTTCATACCGAAACTGAACAAATCGATCCTTTGTGACCTGTAGGGGCATATAATCACGGCACCAAATATCTTTGGCTCCGGAAAGAAAATGAAAAGGGATTTGGTTTTTGGTCAAAATAGACATCAACTCCTTACATGTTTCTGTAAATCTGGAATCACTGAGCAACAACTGTGATAGAAATACAGTATCGGTATCGGTACCTTTTATCATATAAGGGATTGGAGATTCAAATGAAAAAATATATCCCCAAAGGTAGGTATTTAATAATTAAGAATCCGGAAAGCAATGATTCATTACTTTATATCTGTAATGTTTAATGTGTCGTTATGGTGGATCAGTACCAGAATTTGCTTGATTCCTTCAAATGAGGTAGCCTCCAAATTGATGTTTTGTTCCATGTCGACTGTTCCAACATAAACCATCCTATGGGCTGTCAATAAGGCTCTTATGGTATTGGCATCCGTTAGCAATTCTTTAGGAATATGCCTGCCAACTTCCAATAGCTGGAATTCTGCACCTTCTGCGTAAGCCAATTCCGAAAATAACAAATCCAGGTTTTTCTGAAAAGCAATCTGCGCAATATACCTCGCAGAAAGCTTATGTGACAATACGGTATTACTTCTCAGCACTTTCCTACTTAGAAGCTGTTCCGTTACAGGATCATTCAGAATACTGACTATTTTTGAAAGAAATGCTTGGTTTTTTTGGTTAGAAGAAATAAGTAACATAGTCAGCCTGAATCCTAGTTCGTCATTCAAATTGATGATGATATTATCAAAATTCCCTTCATGTAATCTTTTCAAAAATTTGGGCTCAAAATAGTCCGAAGGATTTTTAAATACAAAAGAGGCTTCTTCTAAAGCTGCCAAACTAGACACATCGATAAAATCATGAATGTTTCCCAATGGCCAAGCATCACCAATAACGCAAATATTCTTACTGGCGACTTCATTAGGTGCCAGAATATGTGGGCTTTTTTGAATCTCAACAGACATCGAAACGGGAGTATATTTGATCTCTTTTATATTGGTAGTCAAAAACAACAACCAATCTGTCGATTTTAGGGTTTCTCCAAAAGGGCAAAGATTAATTTGAAAGCGGCCTTCATTTGTCACACCCGAAAAACCCAGCAAAGTACCGCCTTCAAAACTCAAAAGCAGCTCTTTAAAGGATTTACCTGTCAACTTTCCTGTAGGGGAAAATCTTTTGGGGTCTACAAAATGAACGGTAGATCCATCGAAAGATAAGATTTCAAAAAATACTTTATAGTACACCACATCGACTTTTGCTCTGGAAAGGATGCTTCCAATCACATCACCCGGCGTTATCACGGCAAAAAATGATCCTGATTCTGTAGATGTCAATTCTTTGGCAATCCTGGCACAATCCGGATTATTTGATAACTCAATGGAGCATTTCAAAGGCCGCCTGTTTATATGTCGTTCTGAAAGATGTTGGAAAAATGTATGGTTGTTTGAAAGAGTAGTCAAAATTTTAAGATTGAAATTATCCGATTCAAAATCATTTTCAATATGATCCGGGAGTAAAATAACAATTCCGGACGCATTAAAAACAGAAAGTCTATCGAAGGTTTTGAATGCCAATACATCCCCTTGCCTCACAAAAACATCCAAATTCGACCATCGCTCATTCTGATATTGGGTACGGAAAAATTTTACCAATTCCGGATCGGAAAACAGCAAAATCACATCTTCAAATTCCCCCCTGTCCTTTGCCCTAATATTGAGTTGATCCAAAATCAGGGGCAATTTGACATTGAAATTAACAATGATGATATGACCTTTTTTCAGATAGGGAAGTGAACCGCTTTTGATGTTATCGATCAAAGTGGTCAATGCGGCAGACATTACTGAAATAATGAATGAGAACAATACCAACCCTATCAAAACCTGCACCAGACCTACTGTCAATTGTAACGGACCTTTGGCGTTTGCATAACTTGAAGGGTCAGCAAACAAACGATAACTTGTAGATAAATCCCCTAAGAAGGGTGATAGCAAGATAATTACAGAGGCACTTGCTATGAATATAGCAACCAACTGTACCGAAACCGGTGCCAAAGCAAATTTCTCTTTAGTTATAATTCTGCGAAGCTTTCTCCAAAAAAGTTTTGACATACCTGTTTATGATAGAAGAGTTTTAGGGTATAATTTCTAAATATAATAACCAGGAATCACTAAACCGCATAAGAAAGGAGTGAATAATTAAAGCCTCAAAAAATTTATCATTTCAGATCATAAATTAAAGCGTATGCCCACTCAATATTTTTCCATCTTTCATCGCCTTTAAATAGGTTACTGTTTTACCATCTTCCCCCACTTCACAAACGCGGTATCCCGGATTAGGAGACCCCCAACTGCCTCCAAAATGTCCTGACCAAAGATATGGCTTTTTACGGTTGAGCATGATGCCGTCCACATCATGGTCATGCCCATGAAATACCGCACGGACATTAGGATAGCTTCCTATCATTCCCAATATTTCATCACAGGCTACTCCATGCTTGGTCCAGTCATTTTGGGAAATATGGATAAAGATGAAAACATGGGAAAGCCCTTTGAAATCATCCAATTTATTTTTCAAAAAAACAGCATCCACACAAAGGTAGTCTCCCGCCTGATTGGAACTGTTGGCGAGTATGACTCCGAATTTTTGTTTACTGATAAAAGCATGGTCCGCAGGTATTCCCCAAATTTCTTCCCAATCGGTTTCTGAAATTCGGTCATGGTTTCCCTTTACAGGAAAATAAGGAACCTTGAGGGTGTCATATGCCTTTTTGACTTCAGGCATCCACTTGGGTTCATCATGGATTAAATCTCCATTGAAAACCACAAAGTCCACATTTTCTTCTAAATGTATGGCTTCAATCAAGGCTTTATGTGATTTTTCAAAGTCAGTATTGGGCTGACCAAAATGTCCATCAGAAGCAATAATGAATTTCAGATTTGTGTTAGCGGGAAAATGCATTTTCCCAAAAGTGATAAATGGCATAGTGGAAATGGCGCTGCTCAATACAGTCAGCTTTTTTAAGAAAGGTCTACGGTTCATATCTATCGCGTTATTTCAATCATTCTCAAAAGAATTCGGTCAGGTATTGAAAAGCCAAAGAGGTCAGAATGGCAAAACCAAAACTAAGCAATGTCCCTATCAGGATATATTCGGTCAGTTTTCGGTCCTTGGATTCTTTTAAGTCACCGAAGCGGAAAACAGACTTGGCGGTTATCAAAAAACCTACTGCCTCCCAATGGTCTGTGATGATGAATACAAAAACCAAAAGTCTTTCTAGAATTCCAATATATTTTCCGGCATTTGGAAGCGACTGATTTTCTTCGTCTATGATTTGACTTGACCACTTATACAAAAGCACATTCATGATGATCGAAACAGCAAAAATCAAAAAGACCAATGCGGTCAAATATGACCAAAACCTCATTGACTTCAGAAACTCCAACCATGAGGTATCAGGATAAATCCAAATCAATGTCAGGGCAACAATTACCAACACATGGAGGAATTGATCAAAAACAAACCAGAAAGTTTTATTGGTTGGTTTCTGAAAATACAACTTTGCCCAATCTATAAGAAAATGTGCAACTGTAATTCCTAGAGCTATAGGCCAGTACTTTAAGTCAAATAACAACAACATCACCAAAGCCCCATGTATCAAAACATGCAAATAAAGCTTTGATGATTTTCCTTTATTCTTTGTTTTGTCCTCAATCCATGATTTTGATTGAAGTAAAAAATCTCCAATTAAATGGGCCAAGAGGAGTTTGATAAATAGGATCATGGCAGAAGTTTTTTGAGTTTAAGTCTATAAACATTATCCAACTCCATCAATTCTTCAAAATATGCCCTTTTGAATCTTCCACTCACGGATTGTTGCTCGAGTTCAAGCATTGAGGCAATTTCAACTTGCTTAAGGCTTGGATTTTCCAATCCAATTGCCACTATCTCCGCCGCATTCACCGTCCAGTTATCCATTAAAATCAGGGCCAATTTAAACATCAGGTTGATCTCCCTGTCAAAATCTTCCCAATCTGATTTGATCATCAGGTTTTGTTCCTTTTTGCGAAGGAGTTCAAAAGCTTCTCCGGAATGAAAATAGGCAGATCCCGTCCGTGTTCCTATCGGTGTAAATTCATTTTGCTTTTCTCCGATCCCTATGGACATCCTGACATCTACTGGACCCATCCTTTTTTGTAATTGATCACCCGTTATGGATTTGATGGTCGCTTTGATCATAAAAGCCTTTCGTAAAGCATCCAATGGATCCAATTCTTCTAATTGAAAACTGTCTCCCCTAAAAATCTCCCATGTTTCGTTGACCCGTCCCCATTTTGAAAATAAGGATTGAATAGGAATCAGCCATTCCTCCTGATTGCCCAGACTCCTGGAATCAATGATATCTCCTGTTATAACTGCAAGCATAGCTCATCAAATATCGTTTTAATAAACGATAATTACAAATATCGCATTATTAGACGATATTTAACAATATCGCTTAATTAGACGATATTATTCATTCAAAAAAATTGAAGGCTATAAAGACAGGATTAGGAACAAAAAAGACTACTTACTATTTCACAGTACTTCTCACCACAATAGTTCTGACCGGATTAAGTGGGTCATTGCTAAAAACCGAAATATGTTTATGATCAATCCCCTTTCTCCCTTTGGGGTCAAAAGTAAATTTCAGATCTGTACTTTCGCCAGGTTCCAATATGTTGTTTTCCAATTCAGTTTGCACACAATTACAATTTGTTGAAACTTTCCGAATATGCAGCGTCTCCTTTCCGGAATTGGTAAATGTAACAGTCCTGCTGACTTTGGAATTGGCTGAAATATCCTTCAAATCTATTTCTGCACTTGAAATTTCCAATTTTGGCACTATGGACTCCATACTCTTCGGTACTGGGGAAAAATATTCATAGACCACGGACATGACCCTTAAATCAAGCTTTTGATCATCATTCAATCCCAACTGAATCCTTTCATCAAAATACCCCAGATCATTCTTGCTTTGGCCATCATAAGAAAGTATCAATAATCCTCTTTGGCTGGGCTGAAGATTTTCGGGCTCCAATGAAACCTGAAGATAGGCAGGAATACCTGCTTGAAGCTTTTCAAGTGAAACTTCCGTGCTACCAAAATTATGAACCTCCACATATTTTATTTTTGGTTCATTGGTAAAAACATTACCCATATTGATTGCAGAAAGCTTGAATCCTAGATTACCAATTCTATGGGGATAAGCCATCTCTATATTTTCAGGAATTGGCATATTGATACCTTCAAGATATAAAGTATCACCGTAGATATCCTGATTTGTTCTGATGATAATCACCTTGGAAAACTCTCCGCCCCTATGGTCCGGATCAAATTGTACTTTGATAGAGGCAATGCCTTCATTCATCAAGGTATCCTTTGAAAAATCCACTGTAGTACATCCGCAATCCGTAATCACATCGGTGATAAAAATCGAATCCTGATGTGCATTGACAGCAAAAAACTCCGCCTGTACAGGACCTTTTTCTTCCAAAACAGCTCCGATGTCAATCTTTTTTTGTTCCCATGTCAGGGTTTTCCTTTCAAGTGTTTGAGCACCAAGGGGTAAACAAATCAGCACCAAAAGGGCTAAAGCAAGGCTTTGAAACATGCAATTCTTCATATGGGCAAATAACGTTAAAAATTGAGCGAATTGTACCTCGAATTATTTATTTTGCGCCAAATTTTAAAATAATGGCAAGAATTCTAACAGGCATTCAAAGTTCGGGCAAACCTCATTTGGGAAACATCCTTGGTGCTATAGCACCTGCCGTGGAATTGACCAAAAAAGAAGAAAACGAATCATTCATCTTCATTGCGGACCTGCATTCTTTGACTTCAATCAAAGATGGCCAACAGAGAAAGGAAAATACTTTAGCGGTAGCGGCAGCATGGTTAGCTTTTGGATTGGATATTAACAGAACGGTCTTTTACAGGCAATCCATGATTCCGGAAGTTACAGAACTTACATGGTACATGAGTTGCTTCACACCCTATCCCATGTTGGCCAATGCGCATAGTTTCAAGGACAAGTCTGACCGTTTGGCTGATGTGAACGCCGGACTGTTCATATACCCTGTTTTGATGGCCTGTGACATTCTGCTATATAGTGCTGATATAGTACCGGTTGGCAAAGATCAGTTACAGCATCTTGAAATGGCACGAGACATTGCGACTTCATTCAACCATAAAATGGAGGAGGATATTCTGACCATACCGGAACCAAGAATTTCAGATTCAGTCATGACAATACCTGGAACTGATGGCCAAAAAATGAGTAAGTCCTACAACAATTACATTGATATTTTCCTTCCTGAAAAGGAGCTAAAAAAGAATATCAATAGCATCATCACGGACAGCACCCCCTTAGAAGAACCAAAAAATCCCGATACCTGCAATGTATTTAAATTATACTCACTTGTAGCAGAGGAATCCCAAACGGCAACTTTGAGAGAAAAATATCTTGCAGGAAACTTTGGTTACGGACATGCAAAAAAGGAATTTCAAGACCTGATTCAAACCAAATATTCAGAGGAAAGAAAACTGTATGATTATTTTATGAACAATCCTAAAGAGCTTGAGGCGAAACTGTCTGAAGGCGAAGCCAAAGCCAGAGAAATTTCAAAAGAAATTTTAGGAAAGGTGCGGACTAAATTGGGATTTTGAAAAGGCTGTTTAGATAGCAAAGGCTGCGCTTGACCAGAAACAAAATAACTGAAGAACACAGCCATTAAAATCTAGAAAGGTAAATTTTACCACAGAAAATCAGGCCAATCTATCCTCTCGCCACCCAAAGATCTTTCATGGATTTTCCATTGATTCTAAGGACAAATCTGGTTGGATTAGGAATAAGAACCAACCTCACGTCCATCTTGTCAAACTGCTCTGATTCAATAGGAACACCTTCACCACCCTTTACTTCATAAGTGACTTTCCCAAATGAATCCGGCTTCATGGGATGATAAACATTGGCAAGATAGGCAGAAGGCAAAAGCACCTCATTATCGGATTTAAGCTGATCATAAATCTTTTCCAAAGCTGATTCCAATTCATCACCGTATTCTTCGTTGAAATCGTCTTCCAAATCATGAAGCTCTTCTTCAATATCATCATATGATTCATCTGCATAAGGTATCTTACTCAATGCAATTCTTTTTTCTACAATTTCAGTAAGATCCTGATCAAGCTTTTTAAAATCCATGGCACTTTTTTTATTAAGCTGCGAAGTTATTAATTAAGGTCAGTGATTCCAAAAAGCTTAATCGGTAATATTTCTCAATATAATTTCCCCATTCTGACTGTTAGCAATATATTGAACGAAATTTCCCTTGTCATCTTTTTGTATTTCAAGAGGGCCGGAGTAATCCTTTTGGGCAATTTCTATTTTGTTCCAGCTTTTTGGCAAATAAGTTTTGAGAGTTAAATCCTGATTGTACCAATAAGGATCGAGTTCAGAAGTTAATTGAATATTGATTTGATTATTTCCACTGATTTTCATCTCTATCGGTGTTGCCATTCTCTGACGCATATATTGAGTGACTTCTGCAAAGGTACCCACCCAAATATCTGAAGATTTGGAGTCTATATATTCAAAATAACTCTTGATCCTTTCCTCCGGAATTGCCTCCCAACCAATCCCTTCAATTCCGTGAAAAACAAGTACTAGCCAGGTATCTTCTCGTGTCAAAATATCATCCACCCAAGAATTCATCAACTCAGGAGAGGTTTTTGACAAAGGTCCTCTTTGCCATTGGATATATGCCTTGTCATAATCCTTACTAGGATCAAACATTCCTGAACGGTTGATTTCTTCCAAATATGCTTCCGGCATCCTGTTTCTTGTAGCAGGAAACATATCCAAAGCATATTCCATCACCCTTTCATTTTCGGTGCCAAAGGGACATTCGGCAGAAAACAAGAACTCCCTGCCTAGTTGTTCCTCTATTTCATCCCTGCACTTTTCGAGCTCGTACAAGAGATTGGGTTCATCCAATACTGCTAATCGGGGGTGAGAAATGGTATGCACCCCAAACTCATGACCTCTTTTGGCATATTCTCTGATTCTATCCCAATCTATCATAGGTCCATCGATGATTTTTGGTGAGATTAACTTGACGGTCTTTAATTTCCTGGCAGCACTATAAGCTTCATCCAAAATCTCACAAGCTTCTTCAATACGGCCTTGTTCAAATGTGGCACCTGCGCGGTCATGAAAAGAAACTGCACCAGACATATCTAAAAAACGAATAAGAGAAGCACGTTCAAAAATATTATTCATTGAGGTCTTGACAGTGGCGGTTTCATCAATAATCAGCTGGGGATCCCTGCCTAGAAACTTTGCTCTATATCGGGAAGAAGGTATTTCCCCGGTATTGATGTAAAACGTTCCCTTCATATTTAATTCTTCCATGATGGGCAATGCAATATCAAACTGATTATAGGTCCCATCATCATATGTTAGAGAAATGGCCGCTTTTTTTCCTTCAGGCCATTTTTGAATTTCAGTTTGAAATGTAAATTCTTGGCTGCTTGCCATTTGGATCATTAGAAAAAAAATCAGGGAAAACATGGATTTAATTGTTTTATAGTTCATTTTTGGAAATGATATTTTTCAAAAATTAAAAAAATATTTTCTGAAATTCAGTGGATTTTTGATAATTGGAGCCTTTAAGACTAAATTTCCATTTCAATCATCCTAATTACATTTTAATCTTATGCAAAATTATAAAAACCACACACGCTATTTTCCTTTGCACCATTTCCTGATCACTCCCCTGACATTGATAATCATGGCTTGGTCATTGGTCAACTTATTTACCCTTTGGGAAACAAAGGAAATATCCCAAGCACTATATAATATTCTGATTGCATTTGTCTTGTTGCTACTTCCTGTGCTCGCCCGTATTTATGCGTTGAAAACACAAGATAGAATAATCCGTTTGGAGATGAGACAACGGTATTTTGAGTTGACTGGTACTTCTTTCCTTAAAATGGAAAAAAAGCTACGTATGTCCCAAATTATTGCCCTGCGTTTTGCAGGTGACGAGGAATTAATTCCCTTGATGGAAAAAGCAGTAAAGGATAAATTAAAATCCAATGAAATCAAAAAATCAATCCAAAACTGGCAGGAAGACCGAAGGCGTGTTTAAGTTCGCCTCGGTTTTTCTTTTGTTTTTTTTGTGCATGAATGCTTTTGGGCAGGAAAATATGGAGAAAATTGCTGAAAAGTTGGCACAGGAACAATTGGATGCTTACAACAATAGAGATATTGAAGCCTTTGTGCTACCCTATGCCGAAAATGTAAAAGTATTCAATTTTCCGGCTGAACTTCTTTATGAAGGAAGAGATAAGATGTATGATCTTTATGGAAGGATGTTTGTCCGAACGCCTGACTTACATTGCAAGCTGGTAAACAGAATCGTCATGGGAAATACAGTCATCGATCATGAGGAAGTGACCCGCCAAAAGGGTGAACCTCCTATGAAGGCCCTGGCCATTTATAAGATCAAGGACGGAAAAATAGCGGAAGTGTATTTTGTCAGGGAGTAACGAATAAAGTCTCTTTTCTGATTTATAAAACAACATCTAAGCCCACCACTTTCTTGGTTCATGGTACTTTGTACATTTATACAAAAATCCCAAATCTAAATTCTAAGATCTAAAATCACCATCTACCAACTTCTCAACCTATCAATGCACCCTTTCATAGCTCTGAACTGATGGTAATTGGCTTTCCAGATATGACCCTTGTCAGCAGTTTTTAATTGGGGTTGTTTGTCCAATCCTCCTGCAAACCAATCACCGTGTTCATGATCTATCAGGTATTCCTGATTGTATTTCCATAATGCTTCAAACTTTCCGAAGTAATCCCAAGGGTCATCGGGAAAAAGTTCTGCCATCATCAGTAGGGTGTTCATACCCTCTGACTGTGCCCACCAGTTTTTTGAATCTTTGATTATCCTTGGCCTTTCTTCTCCCAGAAAATAATAACCTTCATCAAAGAATCCGGCTTTTTCATTGTCCCATCCAAATTCAAGGGCATGATCTACCATTTTCTTCGCTTTAGCCAAAGTAACATCGTCATTTTTCCAGCCCAAGACATGAGAACTTTCCAAAATCAAATAGGCAGTTTCGACATCATGCCCAAAAGACACATGGTCCAGGCTTTTATGTTTCATGATTTCCTCTTCACTTTTGTCCTGAAAGGACACAGGAGTCCAATCAGGTTGTAAAAACAATACCAAAGAGCCTTTTTCATTGACAATGGTATCCCTTACCAGGAGAAGCATTTCCTCTAAGCGTTCTTTGAGTAAAGGGTCTTTCCAAACTTCATACAATTCTGTCAATGCTTCCAATAGATGAATGGAACTGTTTTGATCTTTATAGCCCAAATCTGAGGTAGACGGAGTATCTTCAGGACGGACAATCGGAGTACCGTCTTGGGAAAGGTGTTGGAAATACCCTTTGTGTACCGGATCATGGCTTTTTTCTTCCAACCAATGAAAAGCCTTGATAACAAGATCAAGACCTGCTGAATCACCTGTCGCTCCGAAATATGCCGCAAGCGCATAAATTCCAAAACTATTGCCATAGGCTGTCTTCAGCGGTGATTTCTCCAATAAGGGCTGACCTGACCTGCTGACCAATTGATAAAATCCACCATGTTCATGATCCCACATTTTGTCTCTCAAAAATTCAAATCCATGTTTTGCGCCTTCCATATAATGGGCTTCTTGTGGATATCTCTTGGCTGCTTTTGAATTGGACCATAAATGACGTGCCTGGGTGACAATCATTTTTTCCTGTGCGTCATCCTTAATCTGAAAATCATAGGTAAAATTGCTTAGATATCCTCCTGAATCAAGATCGATGGCCTTTGGATACCATGTATCCAATAAATTCTCTTTTAAAGATTTTTCCATTTGGTCAGCAATCTCAGAATAATTGGTTGTTGTTGCCACCTCTTTTTCCTGACAAGACAGCAAAACAATTAGCAGAGATGAAAATAAAATCAGCTTCAATTTCATAGGTTTAGGTTTTTGGGTAAGCTTAAATTTAGCAGAAAAATAAATCAGAAGTTTACCTTTAATAAAATTATTGAAACTGTTTAAAAGCAGATTTTCTGCCCCTTATAAATTAACAATCGTAGTATGCTTCAAATCCATTGAAAAAGTACCATTAATATAAGCACTGTTCTAAAATTAAAACTTCTGAAAACCCAAATAAAGAACCGCCAATCAAAATTATTTATCGACTAAGCCTTTCCATATCACCCTTTCAAAATCAAATCAGATGCTTTCTCCCCTATCATGATACAGGCAGCATTTGTATTTCCTGAAATGATTGTAGGCATAATTGAAGCATCAGCTATCCTTAGACCCTTTATACCTCTTACTTTCAGACTTTCATCTACCACAGCCATTTCGTCTTGGCCCATTTTACAGGTTCCAACTGGATGGTATAGCGTTTCCAAACTTTTTTTGATATGGTCGTCCAAAGATTTTTCATCGAAGCTTTTTGGGAGATAAATCTCTCCATTCTGATACCTTTTCAAAGGCTCTGCCTCCATGACTTTCTTTGCCAAATGCATTCCTTTTACCATTCTTTCAAAATCCCGATTATCAGAAAAAAAATTGGGCTGAATCAAAGGTGCATCCATGGGGTTTGCTGATTTCAAACCTATAAATCCTTTACTCTCCGGGCGAATCAGGATGACCATAATACTGAAACCGCTTTTTCTTGGATAAGTATTCAGGTCATAAATATCTGTCTTGTAATCCTCTGAGATAGCACTTGGAACAAAATGAAACTGCAAATCCGGCCTATCCAATCCATCTTCCGAAGACAAAAAAGCATTTGCAGTCAGTGGACTATTTCCCAAAGGTCCTTTTTTGAACAGCAAGTGTTTGAAAAGAGCTTGGATTTGGGACATTGTCTTTAATTCGTGGTTGTTGGTAAGAATATTTGACCATATACTGACTCCCGACCAAATATGGTCAATCAGGTTTTGACCTACCCCGGGAAGATGAACCTTAGAATCAATTCCGAATTTTTTGAGATAGTCTTTGTCTCCGATTCCGGAAAGCAGCAATATCTGTGGAGATTGGATCGCGCCGGCACTGAGAATGACCTCTTTGGTACATAAAATGGTTTCTCTTGTTCCTTTTTTACTGATCAATTCCACTCCTACGGCTTGATTGTTTTCAATCAGAATTTTAGAAACATGGGCGTTGGTTCCTACAGTCAGGTTTTTACGATTAAAGATCGGCTTAAGAAATACTGTGGCAGTGCTTTGCCGAATATTGTTTTTGATCGTGAACTGTAACATGGAAGCCCCAAATTGACTGACACCATTATACTCTTTATTATGCGGTATCCCTATGGATTCACACGCTTGAATAAAGCAAGGGCCCAAGGGATGCGGTTGCCTGGAATAGGAAACATGAAGCGGTCCATCAGATCCATAAAACTCACCTTTAAAGTCTTCATTGTATTCTGATTTTTTGAAATAAGGCAGTACATCCTCATAGCCCCACCCTTGATTTCCCAAAGCCTTCCACTCATCAAAATCAAGCCGATTTCCTCTCACATACGCCATGGCATTGGTGCTGCTGCTGCCTCCTAAAGTTTTTCCTCGGGGAATAAAAATTTTTCTGCCATTTACATTTACCTGTGGTTCAGTCCAAAATGCCCAATCCACTTCCGACCTATTCAATTTGGAATAAGCTCCAGGAATATGAATCTCCATTTTCTTATCAGGATCCCCAGCTTCCAACAAAAGAACATTGTTTTTTGGGTCTTCAGATAAGCGGTTGGCCAAAACACATCCTGCAGAACCTGCACCGATTATGATGTAGTCATAGGTCATATTCCTTATTGGTAAAAAGGTTAAAGGATATTATTGATATTCGATATTGATTGATATTGGAAATCTACGGGATTTTCTTTTTGAAATAAATTGGTTAGAAAATAGGTTTATGAAGCCTGAAAATATTCTTTCAACCCTTTGCGAAGAAAAGAGAAAAAGATGCCGGTAAAAGATGCCGGCACCCAGTTAAATTTAAAACTTATGAACTAAGAGGCCACTGTTTTTTCGTGCATCTCCTTGATTTTTCGTCTTAGGATTTTACCCACATTGGTTTTGGGCAATTCATCTGCAAAATACACCTCTCTCGGTACTTTGTAGCTTGTCAGTTGTTCCCTGCAATGAGCTATCAGTTCTTCCGGCGTCAATGATTTGTCTTTGGGAACCACATAGGCTACTACTTTTTCAGTGGATTTATCATCGGGCATTCCTATGACGCCCGTTTCAAGAACTTTTGGGTGCATGGCAATGGCATTCTCCACCTCGTTGGGATAGACATTGAACCCGGAAACCAAAATCATTTCTTTCTTTCGGTCGACAATTTTGACAAATCCATCATGGTCAATCACCGCAATATCCCCTGTTTTGAACCATTCACCATCCATGACTTTAGCAGTCTCCTCAGGTCTATTCCAATATCCTTTCATCACTTGAGGGCCTTTGATACAAATCTCGCCTTTCTCACCTGTTGGCAGATCTTTACCATTGTCGTCAATGATTTTGATATCGGTATTGGGGAGGGGAATTCCAATGGTACCTATTCTTTCGGTGCCATCTATGGGATTACAAGTTGCTACCGGAGAGGTTTCAGTCAATCCGTAACCTTCGGCCAAAGGCACACCTGTGATTTTCTGCCATTTTTCAGCAGTAGCTTGTTGCACAGCCATTCCGCCACCGACAGCCACTTTAAGTGATGAGAAATCCAGTTTGGAAAAAGCCTCATTATTCATCAATCCATTAAATAATGTATTTACTCCTGTGATGACAGTGAACTTATGTTTGCCTAATTCTTTGATAAAACCAGGCATATCTCTGGGGTTGGTAATCAACACATTATGGGCACCGATTTTCATCATAGCCAGACAATTGACAGTCAAGGCGAAGATGTGGTACAGCGGCAAAGCAGTGATCATAATTTCCTCTTTTTCCCTTAGCTTGGGTTTCATCCATTCGGAAATTTGCTGCATGTTGGCCACTATGTTTCCATGAGTCAATTCAGCACCCTTCGAAACTCCCGTAGTTCCTCCTGTATATTGAAGAAAAGCAGAATCTTCCAAAGTCATTTCCTCCCTTTTATAGGGTTTAGCCGCACCCCTCAGCATCACCTTCTTCCAACTGATAGCCCGAGGCAAATTGTAAGCGGGAACCATTTTTTTGACATGCTTGACGACCAAGTTTACAATTGTCCCTTTCAATCCGCCAAGCATATCACCCAATTCAGTGACTATAACATGTTTAGCCTTAATTTCCTGTCTGATTTTCTCTAAGTTACTGGCAAAGTTGGCAAGGATAACGATGGCATCTGCTTCGGCATCTTCGAACTGATGTTTCATCTCCCTTGGTGTATATAAAGGATTGGCATTGACCACTACCATTCCTGCACGGAGTATTCCGAACATGACTACAGGATATTGGAGACAGTTGGGCATCTGAATGGCCACCCGGTCACCCTTCTTCATATTGAGTTCGTGTTGCAGGTAGGAGGCGAAATGTTGGGAAAGTCTATCTACATCATTGAAAGTGATGGTTTTGCCCATACATTCGTAGGCAATGGAGTCTCCATATTTCCGAACACTTTCCTCAAATAGGTTGACTACAGAGCTATAAGCTTTTACATTTATTTCAGTTTCTACCCCTTTTGGGTAAAATTTGTACCAAGGAAAATTATGCATAGGGTGTTGTTTAGTTTGGGTTGAAAATATTGTTGAAGATTAAAGATTACTAAATATAAAAGAATAAAGTTTTTTAAAAAAAGATGGAAGCTCGAAGACAAAAAAACGAACCAAAAACAGAGTCCAAGTATTAATCAAACAATCCGATCTTTTCCCAATTTATTTTAAAATCAATTCATTTTTAACTCAATTATATGATTATCTGCAATCATGCCAGTTAGCCTATTTACTTCTATAAACAGGACGGAAGACCGATGACCGAAGACAGAAGAATCCAAAATTCAAGCGTATTTTTAAATATTTCCATTGATTATTAAGCTTACTGGTAAGAAAGCGGATAAACAGATTCAATTATTTAAAAAAAATAAATCAATGGATCATAAAAATATATCTAGCCGATTTCCACCTACCACCATTTCGCTATCAGAATTTGATTGGGCTGACTTCCATCAAAAAACCTCGCATTGGAAAATGCCTATGAATCCCCACTTATATTTACAATTAATTTATCCTAAACATCTAAAGTTAAAATCAATCCAAAATCTTTCTCGCAATCAATTCCTTCATAATTTCATTGGTGCCGGCATAAATCCGCTGAACCCTAGCATCAGCAAATGCCCGGGCTACGGCATAATCCCACATATACCCATAGCCGCCATGAAGCTGCACGCATTCATCAGAAACATTGCACTGTAATTCTGTCATCAGGTATTTGGCAGAAGAGGCCATGGCACCATCAAGTTTGTTACTATTATGCAACATCACCAACTGATCGGCATAAATCCTGCCCTGTTCCAGTTTGGCACCCATTTCAGCCAGTTTGAATCTTGTATTCTGAAAATCTGAAACCATTTTACCAAAAGCCGGTCTGTTTTTAACGTATTCCACCGTGGAAAGAAAGGTGGTTTCAGCTAAGGCGATTGCCGCCAATGCCACTATCAGCCGTTCCTGTGCCAATTCAGTCATCAGGTATTTAAACCCCTCTCCAACGTTGCCCAACAAATTTTCCTTGGGTACTCGTACATCCTCAAAAAATAATTCACAGGTATCCTGCGCGTGAAGGCCAACTTTGTCAAAGGGAATTCCCTTGGTGAAACCTGACATTTCCTTATCCACTATAAACAAACTGATACCTTTAGCACCTTTTGATGGATCTGTTTTGGCTGCTACCACTGCGACGTCACAAAGAAAACCGTTGGTAATAAATGTTTTGGACCCGTTCAAGAGGTAATGATCCCCTTTATCTTCTGCGGTACTGCGGATGGCCTGAAGATCCGAACCGGCACCCGGTTCTGTCATGGCTATGGCGCCAATATAGTCTCCGCTGATCATTTTGGGAATATATTTCGATTTTGCAGGTTCACTTCCATAATGATGGATGTAGGGAAATACTATATCACTGTGCAAAGGATAACCGATTGCAGGACCGGAACAGCCTGAAAGACCCAATTCTTCTATAAAAATAGCATTGTACCTGAAATCCAGGATTTCCAATCCACCATATTGTTCCGGGGCTTGGAGACAGAGAAAACCGTTTTCTCCAAGCTTTTTCCAAGACTCGCGGGTCACTTGCTTATCCTTTTCCCATTGGGCATTGTTTGGGATTATTTCCTTGGCAATAAAATCACGGAGAGACTGACGGAACATATCATGCTCTTCTGTAAAAATAGTTCGGGGTACTGAATACATAATTATTTGGGTTTATACGGTTTTGGAATTATATCCTATAATTTAAAGTAAATGGATATAATTAAGTTTAAAATTAATCAAAAAAAATTACCACAGTGACCCCAGAGCCCTCAAAGAGAAAACGTTTGTTTTTTATTTCTGCGCGTCTTCTGTGCCCTCAGTGATGATTCATTGACCCAACTTACATCCTTAGCGAACCTTTGCGTCCTTTGCGGTTAAAATTTTACCGCAGAGATCAGGGAGAAAAATTGCTTAATTTAACTCTGTGCTCTCTGCGAACTCTGCGGTAAAAAAAATCAATTCCAAGGTTTTCTAGGTAGTTTTTCGTCTCGTTGAGCAGTGTTATATACCATAGCAGCGATAATGACGGCAGCCTGTGTCATATCAGAAATCTGCATCCTCTCGTACAAATCCATATTGGTATGGTACCCTTTGCCATAGTCAATGGGATCCTGAATAAACTGGAATCCAGGAACACCCACCGCATCAAAGGCAACATGGTCCGTTGAACCTGTATTTCTCAAAGTTATGGTTTTAGCACCCATGTCGTGAAAAGGTTCAAACCACTTTTCAAAAACAGGTACCAATTGGTCATTGCCTTCCAGATAAATCCCCCTGATTTTTCCTGAACCATTATCCAGGTTAAAATAGGCAGATATCCTATCCCATTCGGCTTTTTTCTCTTTGGAATTCCGATCTGCAACATACTTCTGCACATATCCCCTCGATCCAAATAATCCCTGTTCCTCTTCACCCCATATAGCTATGCGGATGGTACGCTTAGGCTGAAAGTCCAAGGTTTTCAAAATTCTGATAGCCTCCATCATCACAGCAACTCCCGAAGCATTGTCATTTGCGCCTGTACCTGCATGCCAACTGTCCAAATGAGCACCCAACATGACGAGTTCCGGCTTGAGTGCTTTATCTGTCCCGGGAATTTCAGCCAAAACATTGTAGCCGTTGTAATCATCATCCAACCACTCCACTTCCACTTCAGCCTCAATCTGTACTTTTTTGCCATTTTTCAAAAGCCGATAGATCCGGCCATGATGTTCGGAAGCAATTTCAATTTCAGGAATGGAGGGTTTTACCTCTTTACTGTATGAACCGGCCCTTGTATGGAACACTGTTCCAAAACTGCCTCTAGTCCCGGTAAGTCTCAGCCCAACCTCTTCTTCCAATAAAAAAGCAGTGAGCTTTTGGTCCAATTCGCGCTGCGCTCTCAGTTGTGCCAACATCTCAGGCGTATACCTACCGCCCCCACCTCCGATATTGATGGCTTTTCTATCCTCCAATTCCTGGTCGGTCAATCTCTTTGCTTCTGCTTCAAAAGCGGGGTTATTAGGAAGATTTGCCGGTGTAATCACTACTTTACCTTTTAGCTTTCCTCTATATTTTGCAAAATCTTCTTCAGAGGTTATTTCCAAAAGCATGACTTCCGAATCTATCGGACCATTGGTTCCATCAGTCCAGGCTTTTGGATATCCAATGACTTGGGCATAATAAGGTTCCTTCATGGCGATATAGGATTTTTTGACATTCCAGCCCCTTCCAAATTCCCCATATGAATCAATCCGGACATTACTCAACCCCCAATCTCTGAATTTATCAGCTGTCCAATTTCTGGCATTTCTGAGATTGGTGGATCCTGATAATCTTGGCCCGAGGAAATCCGTCAAATGAAAAGAAAGATCCTGTATCTGAGAATTTCTGATACCCTCAGTCTTGATGCGGTACATCATTTCAAGATCTACTTTTTCTTGCGCGATCAAATTGACTGCACTCAGTACCAGAATAAGAGTCAATAGGGAAAGTCGGTTTTTGAACTTCATATCTTTAAAATTGATTATATAAAATTGAATTGGAAACTGATCAGAACAACTTTTTTCAAAAATGAAAAAAAATAACTGATTGAATTAAGCCATTGATGTAAATTAAAATATTAATTTGAAGTAAAACTTTAAAATGCAAATAAATCTCCCCTTGGATGCAGAACAGGAATCATATTTCAGATCAAAAGGATGGTTAAGCTCAGAAGAAGAAATACAAAGTTATGAGAAAGCAGGCGAAGGAAATATGAACGTGGTGATCAGATTGAGCACTTCCAAAAAAAACCTGATTCTGAAACAATCACGCCCTTATGTTCAAAAGTATCCTCAAATATCAGCACCTGTAGACAGAATCTGGACTGAAAAAGCTTTTTATGACCATACGAGTAAGAATGGCTTTTTATCAGGATTTTCACCAAAAATCTTGGATTTTGACGAAAATAACCATCTCTTGCTTTTGGAAGATCTTGGGAACTCTTCAGATTTTATGGGGATTTATAGCGATAACAACATCTTAAAAAAAGACGAAATCTCAATTCTGATTGACTATCTGGCCAAACTTCATTCAAGTCCTATAAATACTTTTCCCGGAAACCAGGAAATGAAAAAACTCAACCATGAACATATATTTATATATCCTTTCATGGAAGACAACGGCTTTGACCTGGATAATATTCAGCTTGGTTTACAGGAAATTTCCATGAAATTCAAAAAAGACACAATACTGAAAAATAAGGTTCTAGAACTAGGAGGAAAATACATGAAAACAGGAACCAACCTTCTTCATGGAGATTTCTATCCCGGCAGTTGGTTGAAGACTCCATCAGGATTAAAAGTGATAGATCCGGAATTTTCTTTTTTGGGTGATGCGGAGTTTGATCTTGGAGTAATGATCGCACATTTAAAAATGGCTAAATTTGATCCTATTCAAATTGCAGAAGTTATAAAAAAATACTCCGATAAATCGAGTCTTGATGCGGACCTACTCGCTAAATACACAGGAGTAGAAATCCTGAGAAGACTGATTGGTCTGGCACAACTGCCATTGAAACTTGAACTGAATGAGAAACTTCAACTGGCAGATGAAGCGGCCAAAATGATTAAATCGCCATGAAAAAAACTATTTGGACCCTTATTTTTCTTAGTTTAATATTCTGTAACTCCTGTCAAAAACAGACAGAAAAAGATGAAACTCAAACTGCGCAAAAGATAGAACCTCTAAGTTTAACGGATGAGGAATTATATGATAAAGTGTTGGGAATGTTGGTTGGTTCGGCCATTGGAGATGCCATGGGTGCCCCAACAGAAATGTGGAGCAGGGAGATGATTTTACGGGAATATGGTTTTGTTACCGATTTGGATCCGATGATCCGGGAAGTTTCGCCCGAAGGAATTTGGATTCCAAATTTGCCCGCAGGAGGTACTACAGATGATACAAGGTGGAAAAAACTGACTTTTGACTACCTAAGTAAAGAGAATACCTATTCATTGGACCCAAAAAGTTTTGCCGGACATATTTTGGATCAATTTGATTCATACATGCTAAATTTCAAGAAAATTGAAGTTGATTCAATACAAGAATTGGATGAAAACAACCTGAAAGTCTTTTGGCTAAAGGAATGGGTCAAGGTAGCTCGACCTTACCTTAAAGACGACCTTGAAGGTATCCAAAAAGGACTAGGTACATTTTATGGAGGAGAAATGGTCTGTGCCGGTTTGTTGTATGCACCTGCAATTGGAGCCTTTTTCCCAGAAAATCCTGAAAAAGCATATCAGGAAGCATTCAAGCTATCGTTTTTTGATATCGGCTATGCAAAAGATATTTCTGCCTTGTCGGCAGCATTAACTTCTGCAGCCATGACAAAGGGTATTCAAGGATCTGACTTATTGGAAATCGCAAAAACTGTGGATCCAGAGAATTTTTATAGCAGCAGATTGGTGGGAAGAAGTTCATACCGGATTCTTCAGACTGCCTTGCAGATTGTTTATGAAAGCAACGAAATAAACCACCCGGGGGTAGCTTATGACAGTATAATAAAACCTATCAACCCAGACCTCAACTACATACAACCCGCCTATGAAAGGCTTGACAAACATTTACAAGATATGCCTTTTCATGCTGGAGAAATCTATCTTCAGGTCCTAACAGCTATGATTTTCTCGGATTTTGATTTTAAAAATACCCTTGTGTTCCTTGTCAATTATGGTCGGGACAATGATACCACGGCAGCAATCGCAGGATCTATATTGGGTGCTTTGGTTGGATTTGAAAATCTCCCTGTGGGTATGAAAGAAAAAGTTTTGGACATCAATAAAAACATGCTGGAAATAGATTTGGAAAAATCGGCCTTTGAGTTGACTGAAAATATTCTTCGCAGGTACCCATAAAAAAAGACTCTGGAAATTACTTCCAGAGCCTTTTTCATCAAATTAATTGTGGTCAGTTAAAATTTAAGGTTAGTCTCACTTCCTTTCCTATCTGTGACTTTCAATGAAATATCTTTCACATTCAGGTTTCTCAGGCGGTAGATTTTGGAAAAAGATCCATACTCTTCTATTTCTTCAGAAAAAATAGGATTTCCATTCCGGTTAAAAATTTCCACATTTACTCCAGGTTCTTCCAATCCAACTACGGTCAATTTGAATGAGTTGTCATCTATGCTTCTGCCAAAGGCCTTCAGAGGAAGTGGTGCAGGAGCCTCTTTTGTTTCTACTGTGTAGAACAATATTTCAGAATTTGCCTTATTTATGTTGCTTTCAATCATCACTTGATATTCTCCTGCCGGTAGGTAGGAAAAGTCATAAGGAACTTTTAAATCATTGTTGACTTTTAAGAATTGCTGGTGAAGTTTTTTGCCTTCACTATCAAAAATTGCCAATCTGACTTTCCCCAGTCCTTCCCTTAAAATGATGCTGACTTTTTTTTCATTTGCCTTTACTGAAGACATCTCTTCAATACCTTCATTTGATGCGTTTGCAAAGCTGGCCATACCTAGTGTGGCGGCTAATGCGAGTGTGAGTAACTTTTTCATAATTGCGGTTGTTTATTTTGTTGGTATCATCCTATATCCATGATCTGTACCAATATTTTTTCACCCCAACATTTCTGAATTTTCTTGTTAAATAATTTTTTCCTACATGTTAATATTTTAACAATCAATCAATTGTACTGATGTATTTAATTCATAAATAGTGTATTATCCCGATACAAACAGCCTGTAAAGTGTCCTGTTTCAGAACAGGTTTTGAGAAAAACTTAAAATTTCGGAATTCAAAAAGGTTGCGTCAACTTGACTATTTTAACTGAATTTAATTTTGGAAAATTTTTAAAATTTTTTTTTCAAAAAAAATCAAATCAAAAAACCTGTACGCTTCTGTACAGGTTCCGTTCTTTAACGAGCAAGATCGATTCAATTTCAATTCTCGAGCAATTTCAATTTCAGTGATTTTACCCGTTCTTTGATGGTCATATTGGAAATATCAAGATCTTCTGAGGTAGCTTTCAGAAATTCAAGGATACTTCCATCATGGTCGGTTGACTTCCCTTCCTTAATGGTCACATAGCGCATGGTGGTCCAAAGTAGCGTCTTCAATTCCCTTTTGGAATCATCGGTCATATAATATTCCACCACTACCGTATTGTTATTGTACCACAGCAATCTGCTCATAATTCTCACCCACTCTCCCACCATGGCGGGACGGACATAAGATATGTTATGGTTATAAACCACCCAAGCGGCTTTGTATTTCTGGATCATATCAAACATCTCCACCCCATAAAGTTTGGGAACCTGATCTTCCCTGGCATTGAAGAAATAATCAAAATATTTGGCATTATTAAGGTGCCTAAGGGGATCGCAGTCCTGAAAACGGATAACGACCCTACTTTCAGTTTCTTTAGGATAATGTTTATCTGGATTGAATTCGAACATAGAAATATTGGTTTTTGGTTATACTCATCTTTGCTGCCAGTAACCTAATATTATATTACAGTCAGGACGGTAGACGGAAGTCAGAAGACAGAAGTACCATAAATTTCCGTCTACCGTCTTCGGTCTTCTAGCCATTTTCATAGAAAGAGTTCTCAACTTGCATGAGGCTGGTATTCATATTTTAGACTTATTTGTTAAAACCTCAAAAATAAAGTTGAGGAATTAATCCCTAAATTTACCATAATGAACAAACAAAACTTTCCTTTTGATATTAATTGTGACTTGGGAGAGGGACTTTCCAATGATGCACTGTTGATGCCGTTTTTGGGAAGTTGCAATATTGCATGCGGAGGACATGCGGGAAATGCACAATCAATTACAGAAACCATTAGACTTGCCAAGAAAAATCAGGTGAAAATCGGGGCCCATCCTTCCTATCCTGACCACTTAAATTTTGGAAGGTTGAAGATGGATATATCCATTGAATCTCTTAAAAATAGTCTGGTTTCTCAATTATCCGCATTTAAGACAATATCAAAAAAAGAAAATGTAGAGATACATCATATCAAGCCACATGGGGCATTGTATAATTTTTCAGCCAATGACCATGCAACAGCCTCATTGATTTTGGATATTCTGGAAAATCAGTTTTCAGGATGTTTTCTGTATTGTCCTCCAAATTCACTCATAGCACAATTGGCTGAAGAAAGAGGCATTCCCATCAAAAAAGAGGTTTTTGCGGATAGGAACTATAATGATGACGGAAGTTTGGTAAACAGGGCCGAATCCAATGCTGTTATTACCGAGCCTGATAAAGCTCTTGAGCATATTAAAATTATGATAGCGGAAGGGAAAATCAGAACCATCAATAATAAATATATTCCAGTTCAGGCCGACACCATTTGTATCCACGGCGATAATCCCAATGCCTTGGAAATATTGAAAAACATCAATAAAACCTTTAACTTGTAATCATGCACTTGAAGGTTTTTAGGATACACAGTAAATTGATAGAATTGGTTTGGCCAAATGAAATCAATGAGTTGATCCTGAAAGAACAACTTTTTGTAAAGAATTTCCTTTTGCAGGAATATGGAGAGGGAATCAGAGAAATCAGGATGGGATTCAATACCCTTTCGTTAAAGTTAAAATTAGATATCAGCCCATCTGATTGTTTGGACCTCCTGGAGGAAATCCATCAATTACCAATGGATGACGTGACTTTTGATTTTAAAAAATGGACCATACCCGTGTGCTATGGCGAATCTTATGGAAAGGACCTGGAGAAGATCTCCAAATTGCATCAGTTAAAACCTGAAGAAGTGATTGAAATCCATTCCGATCCGGTTTATTTGTTGCATTTCTATGGATTTCTTCCCGGCTTCATGTACTTGGGAGGACTGGACCCAAGGTTGCACACACCCAGAAAAGATTTGCCGGAAAGGCTAATTCAAGCTGGTACTGTTGCCATCGGAGGTAGACAAACCGGTATTTATCCCATGGAAAGCCCCGGAGGCTGGTATGCTATAGGCAAATGCCCGATCAAACTGTTTGACATAAACAACAATTTAAAAAATCTACCTTCTTTAGGTGACAGAATAAAATTTAAAGCAATTTCTCCATCCGAATTTGAATCTATCCGCCAAGAATCAATGGCCGGAAAATTTACATTTACCCATGATTAAAACTCCTGCCTATATCCACTTTCACCAACCCGGTTTGATGACCTCAGTACAGGATTGGGCAAGATATGATTTGGTTGCCTATGGGGTCCCCTATTCCGGTGTGATGGATAGGATTTCGATGACATTGGTCAATCATCTTCTCCATAATCCTGAAAATGCAGCAGTATTGGAAATGGCCCATATTGGCCCCAAGATGATTTTTGAGATGCCAACAAGAATCGCCTTTGCAGGTGCGGAGGCTGATATTTACCTCAATGACCGTCCGGTCAAATTGGGTAAAATAATTGAAATTGAGGAGGATGATGTAGTTTGGGTAAAAAAATTCAGAAGAAGACAATGGCTTTATATGGGCATTCAGGGCGGCTTGGAGTCTGAAATGGTAGGCAAAAGCAGAAGTTGGTATAAGGGAATAACTCCAAGGGAAAAGGTAATCAAAGGTGATACCCTATGTTATTTATACGAAGAAAGATATTTTCCTCCTGAAAATTCCCATTCAAAGATAAAAGCCAACTGGTACAAAGATAATGTGCTTAAGGTCTACCCCGGTCCTGAATGGAATCTTGTTCCCAAACTTTTGCACAACAGAATTTTAAGTAAAACATTTACCATTTCTGAACAGATCAATAGGATGGCTTATCAATTGGAAGAAAGAATGGAAAATGATATCCCGCCAATTCTTACCGCTCCGGTTTATCCCGGGACAATTCAATTGACTCCCGGGGGTCAGATGATTATTCTGATGCGAGATGCACAGGTGACAGGTGGCTATCCCCGAATTCTTCATGTCGATATCCATTCCATGAATATTTTAGCCCAAAAAAGAGCAGGTGAAAAAGTAAAGTTTAGTATAATTGTGGATGAATGAAATTTTTAGGCAAGAGTACAATTATTTGAAACAAATCTTTCATCACAACAGGATCCAAAAATTCAAAGGCAATAATTGGGAGAAAGCTTTTTTGGTATTAGGCCCATATCTTGTTATTGATCTTTTTTTTGGGATTAGCAGTTGGTATGGATTGATATGGCTATTTCCGGTAATAGAAGAAGCCGATCAGTATCCTATAGAAACAATTACAGAAGCCATAATCATTGGAGTTATTATGGCGCCATTTCTGGAAGAAACCATGTTCCGGTTATTCTTGAAGTTTTCAAGAGCAAGATTTAATATTTCATTCTTTCTGATAGCATTGTCTTCATTTGTATTTTCAAAAGTGGCTGGTTGCGTGATGTTGGGATTGTGGTTGGTTTTTGCCATTTCACTGCTTTACAGGAGAAATTATATCAGCATTCAATATTTTTGGCTAAGAAATAGGGTAGTAGTTTTTTGGTTAATTGTCCTCTTTTTTGGCCTGATACATTTGGACAATTATGACCTGGAAATGATTCCTTGGTACCTGTACTTTCCAACAGTTATCCCACAGTTGATCGGCGGAGTATTTCTGGGTATTGTAAGGATAAGATTTGGATTTATTTGGGCAGTCTTGCTACACGCCTCCTATAATTTGGTGGCATTTATTGATTTGTTTTATCTATAAGTTAAGGATTGGAAAAATCTTTGATTTAGCCATTTTCAATGTATATATTAATGGTTTTAAAACAGTAAACACAAAACCATGGATAAACAGCTAGAAAAGCAGATTTTGAATCAGGGCATGTCAGTTGACAATGTCAAAGAACAGCTCTCCAATTTTAAAGAAGGATTCCCTTTCCTACCCATAGTGGAGGCTGCCACAATAGGCAATGGTATTCAGGCATTGACCGAAGCTGAACTCAAGCATTATTTAGATACCTATCCCAAGAAGGCTTCTCAAAAAGAGGTTGTAAAATTTGTCCCTGCAAGTGGGGCCGCTTCCCGGATGTTCAAAGACCTTTTTTCCTTTTTGGAAGGAGACGGAGATATTACCAAAAGCAGCTTTATTCAGAAGTTTTTCACCCATATAGAAAAGTTTGCCTTTTATGATGACCTCAACAAAAGCCTTGAGAAAGCTGGAAGCAGTATTAAAAAGGCAATGGAATCGGGACAACATCAATTGGTAATTTCCCATCTCTTGAATGAGGATGGGCTTGGATACGGTCAATTGCCAAAAGGCCTGTTGAAATTCCATCATTATGCTGACCACGACAGGACCCCAACTTATGAGCATTTTATGGAAGGGATTCTTTATGGCTTGGGCAAAGGAAATACCGTCAGACTTCACTTCACCGTTTCGCCTGAACATGAGGAGAAATTCAAAGCCGAAGTTGCCGAAGTCCAACCTAAACTTGAAAAGGAATTCGGGGTGAAATTTGAAGTTTCCTATTCCCAACAGAAAAAATCAACAGACACCATTGCCGTGAACATGGACAATAGCCCATTTGTTGAAGAAGATGGTACCATTCTTTTCAGACCAGCTGGACATGGCGCTTTGCTCGAAAATCTCAATGATATCGAAGGTGATGTGATTTTCATCAAAAACATTGACAATGAGGTTCCTGATAGATTAAAAGACCCCACTAAAGAATATAAAACTGCTATAGGCGGTCTACTGTTGGAAGTTCAGGAGAAGGTATTCGAAGCATTAAGAAATCTGGATTCAGGCATTGACCAAAACTCGGTCTCCAATGCTGAATCGGTTTTTTCCCAAAATTTAGGAGGGAAATTACCTGATAATTATAGTGGGATGACTTTGGGAGAAAAAGGTAAATACCTACACCACAAACTCAATAGACCAATCAGAGTTTGTGGCATGGTAAAAAATACCGGCGAACCCGGAGGAGGTCCTTTTTGGGTTAAAGAGGATGATGGCTCATTATCCTTACAAATAGCTGAAACTGCACAGATTGATTTAAATGATCCTTCTCAGAAAGAAATATTCCAGTCATCCACGCATTTCAACCCTGTAGATTTGGTTTGCGCCACCAAAAACTATAAAGGTGAAAAATTTGACCTACTCCAATATCGGGATATGAGAACAGGTTTCATCACAGAAAAATCAAAAAGTGGAAGAGATCTCAAAGCTTTGGAACTCCCCGGACTTTGGAACGGAGCTATGGCAGGATGGAATACAGTTTTTGTGGAAGTTCCGCTGATCACATTTAATCCGGTGAAGACGGTGAATGACCTTTTGCGGGAAGAGCATCAGGGGTAAGAGAAGGATGAAGGGACAAAGTACCAAGTACAATGAACCAAGTACAATGAACCAAGTGTGGGGTAAGCGGGATGTTGGAGACAGTTGATAAATCCATGGAATAAAGCTTTTCCTTGTCATTTCGAACGTAGAGAGAAATCTATCTAACCTTGAAGGTGATAGTTATCTCTCCCGTACTACTGTAGGTATCGAGGTGACAAATCAAAGTCTTTTAATTAACTGTCCATGTTTTGATGGATAGCTACTGCAATTAACCCCTCTAAAAAACCCAAATCCTGAACTCAAGAAACAGCATCCGGACCATCTTATTGCATAATAAAGAGATAGTGGATTTTTCCCTGATCATCAAAAAGCAAATTCTAATAAAACCTCACATCAGCGTTTGGATTAAGCTGCTTGAAGGAGTCCACTGCCCTTTGGTTTAATCTTGTATTAAAACAAATCAATCTTTCAATATTCAACCCTTGCACAGGTTTCAAAGAGCGGACATTGGTACTGGCAATATCAAGATCTTTAAGATTTGTCAATGTCTCTAATCCCCGCAATACCTTGATGTTTGTACCTGAAATTGTCAGAGATTGCAAACCTGTCAAACTTCCCAAAGGTGTCAAATCCTCAATTCCGGTTTTGGACAGATCCAATGAAACCAGATTATTGAGAGAAGCTAGAAAAGTCAAATCAGTGACCGGAGCATGGGTCATAGTCAATTCTTCTAATAATTGCATTTGCCCCACATGTGAAATATCAATTATGGGGACTTCAGTTACAGAAAGTTTTCTGAGATTATTAAAAATCAAAAGATGTCCCAAATTAGATATCGGCGCATCATGGATGGCCACTTGTGATTGGGCTGTCCATTGATGCAAAGTCTCCAGATCCGGCTCGACACCGGACTCGCCAAACTGATCAATAAATATGTCTTTCCAAGTTTCATCCAATAAATCCCACCACTGTTCCAAGACAGAAGACCTGTAAATGATATTGATATTTTTATTGGCTTCCAAAAACTCGTGAATCTCTGAAGCATCTATTTCAGTATTATCCAGGTTGAGATAAGTTAAATTCGGTAAATCTTTCAACATAAAATATCCTTCCACAGGACAATCTCTAAAATCCACACTGGTAAGTTCTGTGAGATTCACTAAAGGCTGAAGATTTTTTACTTTCGTATTTTTACCTGATAATGTCAATAAAGCTTTGATATCGGACAAAGGAGTCAAATCGCTCACATCCGTATCATCAAATTTAAGGTGATTGATTTTTTTGAATTTCAGAACTGGACCTAAGGTATTGATTTGGCTGCCCGAGAGATCCAATGTATCAGCTCCAACTGTATAGGTAAGATCCTCTATAGTTGGCAGATTTGAATCAAGGTTAGGATTGATCTTGGCAAGAACATTTTTCCAATCCAAAGGCAATGCATCCCACCAAGTCTGAAGATTTTCTACGTGATGAATCAACAAAACCGTTCTGTTTCTCCTGGCAAATTCATCAGCACTGGCTTCCGTCACGCCTGTTCGATCAGCGTATAATTTTCGAAGGGAACTTTTACCATTTAAAGGTGTCAGGTCAGAAACTTCTGTGACATTAATATTGATCAGACTCAGCCTTTCCAAATTTACCAATGGAGTTAAATCAACGATGTTTGTTTCTTCCAAAACAATTTCTTCAAGACTTTCTAAAGAGGAAAGCATATCCAGATTCATCAGATAATTACCACTGATGTTGAGATATTTGATGTTCAGCAGTTCATTGATGTTTTCAATATTGTTAAAACTACTATAACCTACATCCAATGAGTTGAGGGACTCAAATGAATTCAATACAGCAAAACTTTGAATTATTGTATTCTTGGCTTTAAGGGTATGTAGTTTTTTAAGATTACCCAACTCGCTGATATCCTGAATTTGGGTTCCGGAAATATCAAGGAATCCAAGATTTTCAGAATATTTGATAAATTGGATATCTTCAGTAGGTGTATTGGCAATATTCAGATAATTCAGAAATGTGACATTACTGATTGGATTCAGTTCCACCACATTGGTGTTGCTGATATCGATATATTTAAGATCTCTCAGCGCTTCTATCGGTCCGAGTTCAATCAGATATTCATTTCCCGCTAGATCCAAAGAATCTATGCTACTTATTTTGTACAGGTGGTCCAAAGTGATGGAATCCTCTTCGGCTATCCCTATTTTTCCTCTGAAATATGATTCCCACGTATAAGAAAGCGTTCCCCACCACTCAGTAAGTTCCTCATCCCTACTCAATTTGGTAGTGTAAATACTCGCTATTTTTAATTCATTGGATTTTTTGTCCACATTGATTTCAATAAACCTGGGTTTAGTATTGGTGATTTTCTCATCATTGAGGCCCACTGCAGTCAAAGTTCTGTCCATGGATACCAAAAAAGACAATTCGCCATTATCCCTCAAAAATGGTTTCACTTCTCTGACTTTGAATTTGAAACCTGCATCCTTGAAAAAAAACTCAATGTCCTTTAGGTAAGCTGTAACATCTTTGTTGGTGATAACTTTTCTATCCAAAAGCAAGTCATCCTCAACCTGAACTTTTTCATCTCTGAATATTTTTTTATAACTCTCCCTGATAATTACATCTTTATCCCTGGCGTTGGTCTCACTGCTACCCACAGTATTTAAAAAGTACTCCAAAAACTGAACCTGATCATCTACTTTTTGAGAAAGTTCTTTGATTTCGGTTTTGTTATAACCGCCAAGATCCTGGGCAAATCCAACTATTGGAAAAGCGCAAAATATCCATAAAAGAAAACGAAAATGACTATTTCTGATCATAAATGTATCTGAGGATTGTTTCTTTGTCTCCTGTATTTAGCTTTACCAGGTTACCAATAAGCCAACCTGTATTGAATCCTGGCCTATTGAACTGATTGAGTTCAAAATACCAATTATTGATTTGGAAGAAATGAAATTTGACATCAGTAATAGTTTCAAATTTTATATTTCCTTTTTTCATTTCATAGAGAAAAAGTGTCAAATAATCCGGTTTGAATTCCTTGGTAGTAAAGGATTCCGGACTATCCGAATCCTGAAATGCTTTCCTAAGGTTCATAAAACCCAGTTCATGACTAAGGGGATGCAGAAATCCTTTTGCATCACCACTCGGCTTATTGAAAATATCCTTGAATGGTTCAAAAATCACTTTATCAATGACCCATTCATAGCCTAGGCCCTCCGGTTGGATTTTCAAAAAGAGGGTGACATTTTCATTTTTCCCTTTATAGGTAAAGACGGAACTAACCTCGGCAAACCATCCCTCCTGATGAAAATTCAGATATTGGGGAAGATTTTCTGCTAGAACATCTTTCATGAATTCTGATTTCATGCTGTTGGATATGCCAGAAGTCTCATTATCGAATAATATACTGATAAATTGTCCCCTTAATTCACGGTCTCTATATAAAAGGTCTCCTTGATAAAAGCGTTTCATGCCGTCCTGACTTTCTTCGGCATTGAATCTTCTGAAAAATTGATTGACTTGTTTTGTTGAAGCGGCAAATCTGCCGTCATCCTTTGGCGAGCCAGGGCTATATAAGCCCTGACTTTGTGCCAATTGTAAGGATGTAATAAATAAGAGTAATTGTAATAAAATTAATTTTCTCATGCGGAGGTTTCAGTCACACGAATATCACCGAGCATAACATCCCAAAATTCGATGGTTCTACCAGCGATCTGAGTCTGCTTTTTCTCAACATAAATGGTGATATCTTTTTTGGTAGTATCTCTATAGTTTAGACCGCTTTCAAGAGAAGTACCTTCGAATCTCTGATAAACTGTCACTACACCAACATAACGGCCATCCGGCTGTCTTTCCAAATCACTGATGTAATGAATATCATACCAGGAAATGTTTACGCGATCATAGTTCAAAGCCATCAATCTTTCGAAGTATCTTCTCACTTTGTAATAAGCGATTTCTTTTCGGTTCAAAGTGGAAACTCCCATTTCAGCACCTGGAGCAAACAACTCTTCTGCCCTGTCCATAACGCGGTTTGCCTCTGAGAATTGTGTTTCTTTACTTCCAATGATACTGATGTATTTACTCAAATCCTTAACTTTCTCCAAAGCCAAAGAGTCAATTGCTTGCTTTCTTGCAGGACTAATGTTATCAGATTGTGCCAGAGAAACTGTCGCTGAAGCTAAAAACAGCAACAGGAAAAGGGGAATATATTTTTTCATTTCTTTAAATTTTACGGTGGATATTATTTTTTACGACGAAGCTCCAATTCAGAAACCTTTCCATTATTGTCAAGTCTGATATCAGAAATGAAATTAAGGTTTTTCTTGGTGTCTTTTAGATAATTCAGATATTTATCTATGGTAGTTGGTTCATCATAATCTTTGATACCACTTTCCTCATGAATAACTATCAATACAGGAGTATTTGAATTTGAAAACATCCCCGATGCTTCCTGAATAGTTCTATTGGCCGCGTCCAAATTGCTGGAATTAGCAATACTGTTGAAATAGTTCTCCAATTTCCCCACTGCGACCTCTTCAGCTGAAGGAGTTGGTGCTGGTGGCGGTGGTGGCGGAGTCGGTTTGACCTCTTCAACAGGTGCAGGTTCAGGTGCAGCTACTACTTTTTTCTTTCCTTTACAGGCACCCATGACCAAAAGGCTAAACAGGGCTAATGTCAGTATCCTGCTTAAAGGTGATTTGATGGTTCTTTTTTTCATGTTTAGTTAATTGGTTTTATTTGTACTTTTCAGAATTGGACGAATATAATTAAAATTTTTAACTGGTTCTTTTTGTATGGCAATTTAAGGACTTTAAATTCTAAATTTTGAAGTCTGAATTTCTATATCTCAATTAGGAAGTAAATCTAATAGAAAATCACTATTAATTTCCCGACCATGAGATATAGAAATATAAAATTTATTTTATCGGATTAAAGGTGATATAAACAGCCTTGCCGTAGTCCCAGCTAACAAGCAAAATTCAATTGAAAATTTCTTTTAATTTATTCTCCAAACTTGAGCCTCTCAAATCTTTGGCTATAATCCTTCCCTCAGGATCCAACATGTAAGTAGCCGGGATAGCGTTGATCTGATACAAAGCAGCTGCTGCTGAATTGAAATATTTAAGGTCGGAGACTTGAGTCCAAGTCAATTGATCTTCCTCAATGGCCTTAACCCAAGCTTCTTTGGTCCTATCAAGGGAAACCCCAAAAACCTCAAAACCTTTTTCGTTATATTCATTGTATAATCTCACCACGTTGGGATTTTCCTGCCTGCAAGGCCTGCACCAAGCAGCCCAAAAATCTATCAAAACATATTTTCCTCTTAGGTCCGAAAGATTAACTAAATTTCCCTGCGGATCAGGAAGGGATATTTCAGGAGCAATTTGACCAATGGATAAGGCCCTCATATCGTCTAACTGATTTGCAAGGGTTTGAATCATTTTGGTATTGGGATACTTTTGATTGAGATCAGAAACCATTTGATCTACAAACATAAATTCATTCTTCAAGTCCAGCATTGAAATCGCCGCCAGACTGGCGAAACTACCTTTCATTCCTTCCAAGGTTTCTTTTATCAGTTTTCCATGAGCTGCTTCCATTTCCATTGCCTGGTTCTGAATGGATTTAATCGCTTCTTGGTCTCTTTTGCTCATAGCTTCAAAATATGCATCATTCAATCCGTTGATGGATTCCTGATAAGCTGCCATCAATGACTCTATTTTCTGAAGGTTTTGAGAATCCTCAGATCCTTCTACTTTGAGACTGTTCTCATCATTGAAATCATAATTGACCTGAACATTCTCATCATATAGTGCTAATTTCACTATTTTCTCGTCCATTAATTTCAGCTCATAAAATCCCGGGCCTTCCAGATTTAATTCATATTCGAATTTCCCCGAGTTTTTCACATCAATCATGCTGACACTTTCCAAAGACTCATTCACAAATTGGGACAACTCTACTTTCCCCTCCGGATAATTGAGTAGAGTTCCCGAAATGGTTACAGTTCCGTCAAAAACCCTTTTTTCTTCCTTCGAACAAGAGAAGAATATCAGAAACAGGAAAATTCCGGATAAGTTTAATAAATACTTCATTGTATCAGTTTTCTAGTAATTCAGTTAAAATTTTAGTCGCTACTTTAGGGTCTGCTTTACCTTGGGATTTTTTCATCACTTGGCCCATAAACATTCCCATCAATCCTTTTTTGCCTGATCGGTATTCTTCCACTTTTGCTTTATTTTCAGAAAGAACACTTTCAACAATCGGCTTCAAAGATCCTTCATCACTTTGTTGGATCAAATTCAGTTCTTGGGCAATTTGTAACGGAGTCTTGGAATTATCCTTGAGCATTTCAGGATAAATTTTTTGAGAAGCGACCGTAAAACTCACTTTCCCTTCATCGATGATCGCAATCAATTCCGCAAGGCTTATTGCACTCACAGGAAAATCCTCAATATGCAAGGTCAATTCATTTAAGTAAGATTTGACCGGACCCATCATCCAATTGGAAGCTGCTTTGAAATTTTTAACATGAGAACAAAGTTCTTCAAAATACAGCGCAATCTCTTTACTGTCAGTCAATACACCCGCGTCGTAATCAGGCAATCCATATTCATGGACGAATTTATGGAAGAGTTCTCTGGGCAAAGGCGGCATGGAAGACCTGATGCTCTCAAGCCATTCTTCGGAGACAATCACAGGGCTCAAATCCGGCTCTGGAAAATACCTGTAATCATTCAGGTCCTCCTTGGAACGCATACTTGCAGTAGTACCGGTAGCTGCATCAAAAGTTCTGGTTTCGGAAATTATTTCCTTTCCCGCTTCGGCCATTATTACCTGACGTTCAAATTCATGTTCTATAGCACGGCTTACATTTCTGAAAGAGTTCATGTTTTTGACCTCTACCTTCTTTCCATATTCCTTGGACCCTTTGAGCATTACGGAAACATTGGCATCACATCGCAGCGATCCTTCTTCCATATTTCCATCACAAATATCAAGGTACCTGACCAATTTCTTAATCTCGGCCAGATAGGCATAGGCCTCTTCTGAGGAACGCATATCCGGTTCGGAAACAATTTCTATCAGTGGAACCCCTGCCCTATTGAAATCAACCAAAGTATCTACCTCACCTGCGAGATGTATAGATTTACCTGCATCTTCCTCCATGTGGATACGGGTCAGGGCAATTGAACGCTTGCTTCCGTCAGGCAATGTAATGGGCACTTCTCCGCCAACACATATGGGGTTTTTATCCTGTGTAATCTGATAGCCTTTTGGTAGATCCGGATAAAAATAGTTCTTCCTTGCAAAAATATTGTTTCTGGTAATTTCACTATTACAGGCCAATCCCATCTTGATGGCAAATTCAACTGCCTTCCTATTTACTTTGGGAAGTGTTCCCGGATGTCCCAAGGTTATTACTGAAATATGGGTATTGGGAAGGTTTCCAAACTCGGTGGAATCCGAAGTATACATTTTACTTTTTGTCAATAACTGGGCATGAACTTCCAATCCAATTACCAACTCGTACTTATTTTTAGTCTCTGCTGAAAGCATATTAAATCAAAATCAAATTATAATGAATCCAAAATTGGGTCCAAATTCATCCAAAACCAAATATACAATACTCATTTAAATCAAAGGTCTGCAAACATCAACCTGGCTTTTTCCAAAACTTTTGTCAAACCGGAAAGGTCTTTTCCGCCCGCAGTTGCAAAGAAAGGCTGACCACCGCCTCCACCTTGGATTTCTTTTGCCAATTCTCTGACAGCATTCCCCGCATTCAATCCTTTTGATTTGACCAAAGTCTCATCAATAATCACTGCTATCTGTGGTTTTCCATCAATATCCGCAGCCAACACAGCTACAAGATTTTCAATTTCGTTTTTGATCTCAAATGAAATCTTTTTCAGGGCATCAGCATTCGGGATTTTGACCTCCGAAAACAAGTAATTTACCCCATTTACTTTTTCAATATTCTTTAAAAGATTTTGTTTCACCTCAGAAGCCTGTTGCAGGTGTAGTGATTCTATTTCTTTTTTGAGTTCATTACGTTCAAGTATCAGCGATTCGATGGATTTCTTGAGGTTTTTAGGATTTTTTAACAATTCCTGTATTTCATTCAGCAATGTCAATTGACCGTTGACCAATGAATCCGCAGCCTCTGCAGTTACTGCTTCAATCCGCCTTACTCCCGCAGCAATTGAAGATTCCGAGACAATTTTGAACAAACCGATAACGCCTGTGGAAGGTACGTGAACACCGCCACAAAGTTCCACAGAAAAGTCTTTATCAAAGGTAATCACCCTGACAAATTCTCCATACTTCTCCCCGAACAGGGCTGTTGCCCCCTGCTTTTTAGCTTCCTCAATAGGCACATTGCGTTGTTCACCCAAAGGAATATTTTCACGGATCTTGGCATTGACGATATTTTCCACCTTCAAAATTTCCTCATCAGTCATCTTTGCAAAATGCGAAAAATCAAACCTTAGTAAATCTTCATTTACAAGAGACCCTTTCTGCTGTACATGGTTTCCCAAAACCTCTTTCAAGGCAGCATGCAGCAAATGGGTAGCAGAATGGTTGTTAACTGTCAGCTTCCTTTTTGTCGCATCCACTTTTGAAACAAATGTCCCTGAAGGATCTGTTGGCAGCCTATCCACAAAATGAACCGTGAGATCATTTTCTTTTTTTGTATCCAAAACTTTGATTTTTTCAACTTCACTGATCAAATAACCCTGATCTCCAACCTGACCACCACTTTCAGCATAAAATGGCGTGCGGTCCAAAACCAATTGAAATCTATCTCCTTTCTTATCCGTAATTTGCCTGTATTTAATGATTTTACACTCTGATTCAAGAAAATCATAACCAATAAACTCAACCCCTTCGTCTTTATTGACCATCACCCAATCCCCTGTTTCCTGTTCGGCCGCTGCCCGGGAACGGGTTTTTTGCTTTTCCATTTCGACTGCAAAGCTTTTTTCGTCCACTGACAATCCATTTTCCCGGGCAATCAGTGAAGTGAGATCCAAAGGGAAACCATAGGTATCGTACAATTCAAAGGCTACTTTACCTTCAATGACTTTAGCGGTAGTTTGAGAAAGTTCCTCTTTTATCTGATCCAGTTTTTTAAGTCCATTATCCAAAGTCCTGAGAAATGAGGCTTCCTCCTCCATGACCACCTTCGAAATAAAATCCTGTTGTGCCGCTAATTCAGGGAAAATATCTCCGAAACTTTCCGCCAAAAGAGGCAATAATTCGTAAAGAAAAGGCTTTTGAAAACCGAGAAAAGTATAACCATATCTCACAGCCCTTCTCAAAATTCTCCGGATTACATAACCTGCTTTGTTATTGGAAGGAAGCTGCCCATCAGCGATAGTAAACGCAATGGCACGGATATGGTCCACAATGACCCGCATGGCAATATCTGTCTTTTCATCCTTCCCATATTGCTTCCCTGATTTGGTTTCAATCAATTGGATAAAAGGCATAAAAACATCCGTGTCATAATTGGAGGATTTTTTCTGAATGGCTCTTACCAGACGTTCAAAACCCATTCCGGTATCCACGTGTTTGGCCGGCAATTCTTTTAGGCTTCCATCAGCAACACGGTTGAACTGAATGAATACCAGATTCCATATTTCAATAACCTGCGGATGGTCGTTGTTGACCAAATCATAGCCATTGATTTCTTTTATTTCCTGCTCTGTTCTCAGGTCTATATGGATTTCCGAACAAGGTCCACAGGGTCCGGTGTCACCCATTTCCCAAAAATTGTCCTTTTTACTTCCAAACAATATCCTATCCTCAGGAACTATGTTTTTCCATAGTTGAAAGGCTTCCATATCCTTTTCCAGGTTATCTCCTTTATCCCCGCCAAAAACAGAAACATAAAGTCTTTCTTTGGGAAGTTTATATACCTCGGTAAGCAATTCCCAAGCCCATTCAATTGCTTCTTTCTTGAAGTAATCACCAAACGACCAATTCCCCAGCATTTCGAACATGGTGTGGTGATAAGTATCCACGCCTACTTCCTCCAAGTCATTGTGCTTACCCGAAACCCTCAGGCATTTCTGACTGTTTGCCACCCGGGTTGCTTTAGGGATTTCATTCCCTAAAAAGAAATCTTTGAACTGATTCATCCCTGCATTGGTAAACATCAAGGTAGGATCATTCTTGACTACTATGGGGGAAGAAGGGACAAATTGATGGTTTTTTGACTGAAAAAATTCTATAAATAAATTTCTGATTTCCTTGGCTTTCATCTAAGCTTTTGACTATGTTCGTATTATCTTAATTATTTTCGTAACTTTGTGGTGCCCTTTGCGTAATCACCCAATCACCTTAGGGGCACAAAATTATAAGAATTAGCTCGCAAATCGTAATGAGTAGAATAAAATATTACTACGACGCAAAAACCTGTAAATACGAAAGATACAAACGAAGTAAATGGGATATTTTACTCAATAGTCTGGGTTTTGTATCAATGGCCCTGGTTATGGCTATCGGTATTCTGATCGTATTCAATTTATACTTTGACAGTCCCAAGGAACTGTTGCTCAAAAAGGAAAATCAGGAACTCACTTTGTATTACCAACTTCTGGAAGAGGAAGTTACTAAAATGAATCAGATGTTGTCCGACCTTCAACAGCGGGATGACAACCTTTACAGGATCATTTTCGAAACCGAACCAGTACCTACTGAAATCCGGAAAGCCGGTATCGGTGGAACGGACAGGTATAAGGAAATCAAAGAGAAAGGTCTCAAACAGGAAGATTTGATTGTCTCCCTTTCCCAAAAGGTTGATGCCCTGAAAAGACAGCTTTATGTACAATCCGTCAGCTATGATGAAGTCACCGATCTGGCACTTCAAAAAGAAGAATACTGGGCCTCCATTCCCGCTATTCAACCTGTAACCAACGAGGAACTGAATTTATTGGCATCAGGATTTGGGATGCGGGTGCATCCGATTCTCAAAGTACGAAAAATGCATCAGGGGGTGGATTTTGCTGCTCCCAAAGGAACTCCAATCTATGCAACAGGTGATGGGGTTGTGATTGCTGTAAAAACTGTTTTTGGCGGATATGGCAAGCATGTTGAAATTGACCATGGATTTGGGTTCGTCACCCGATATGCCCATATGAATGATTTCAAAGTGAGAAGAGGGCAAAAAATCAAACGTGGTGACCAAATAGGTACTGTGGGCAATACAGGTTCTTCTACCGCACCACATGTTCATTATGAAGTCATGAAAGATGGCAGGTTTATCAATCCGGTCAATTATTTCTTCAAAGATCTTACTCCGGAAGAATACGATAGAATTCTGGAATTGGCAGGTAAAGAAAACCAATCTTTGAGCTGATTATTTTAGCTGAATTTCAAAAATCAAAAAGTCTCAGGCATATTTTGTCTGAGACTTTTTGATTTTGATCAGTATTCAGATGATTGCATTTATCAAATTGATGCTGGGTTGGCTTCTAAACAAAAGTTGAATATTTAAAGGCTTTTTCCAACCCATCAAATCCTTGCCTGATAAGTGTACAATTGGTAGTACCGACCTTCCTTTGCAATCAGCTCTTCGTGTTTGCCTCTTTCTTTGATTTCACCTTGCTCGATCACCAAAATCTGATCTGCCTGCCTGATGGTACTCAATCGGTGCGCAATGACAAAGGTAGTCCTACCTTTCATCAATCGCTTGAGACTGGCTTGTATAAGTGACTCAGATTCAGTATCCAAATTAGATGTAGCCTCATCCAATACCAAAACCTTGGGATCTGCCAATATGGCCCGGGCAATGGCAATCCGCTGTCTCTGACCACCTGATAATTTCACTCCTCTTTCACCGATCAAAGTATCCAATCCCTCCTCAAACCTATCGGTAAACTCCTGAACATGTGCAGCTTTTACCGCCTGAAGCAAATCCTGTTCAGTGGCATTGGGCCTTGGGAAAAGTATATTGTCTCTGATCGTTCCTTCAAAGAGGAAGTCATCCTGCAAAACAACTCCCAATTGCGAACGGTAACTTTTCAAAGAGACCTTCTGCAAATCATGGCCATCAATGGTAATCAAACCGGAATCGGGATTTAAAAAAGAAGCTGCCAAACCTGCAATGGTGGTTTTACCCGAACCAGAGGTGCCTACCAATGCAGTCACAGAACCTGCAGGAGCATCAAAACTGATCCCTTTGACCACTTCCTTTCCTTCCTCGTAGGCAAAGGATACATTTTCAAAACGTATATCCCCTTTGAAATTCGGCAAATTTAAAATGCGGCTGCCAAGGGCATCTTCCAAAGGATAATTCATGATTTCCTCTGTCCTATCCAAACCTGCAAAGGCCTCAGTAAACTGACTGCCTATATTGCTCATCTGCACTATAGGAGCAATCATAAAACCCAGATAAAGGGTAAATGCCAGAAAATCCCCAAAAGTCATTTGCCCATCCATAATCATATATCCACCGATACCCATGATACCTGCAGAAGCTAGGCCCAATAAAAAGGTTGCAGAAGAAGTTACAAAGCTTGTGGCTGTAAGACTTGATTTCACATTGAGAAAAAGCCTTTCTACTCCGGCTTCAAAAGTTTTGATTTCCTGTTCTTCGGCATTGAAACCTTTGATGACCCTGATTCCTCCCAATGTTTCGGTCAACCTACCGGTGACTTCAGCATTTATTTTCCCTCTCTCCCGGAATATGGGTCTGATTTTCCCAAATGCTTTTAGAGAAATCAAACTAAAAATAATCACAGGAACCAATACATAAAGCGTCATCATCGGGCTGATATAAATCAACAACACCAAGGAAATAACCGCTGTCAAAACCCCGCCTATCATCTGCGCAAAGCCGGTTCCCACAAGATTTCTCACCCCTTCCACATCAGTCATAATCCTGGACACCAGTTCTCCGGTTTTGGTATTGTCAAAAAAACGGATGGGCAATTGGATAATGTGCCTTTGAACCTGAGACCGCAAGACAGAGATCAGGTGTTGTGCTTCCACACTTAGAATCTGGGTAAGGGCATAAGAAGTGGTTGCCTGAATGGTAATGGCTGCCACCACCCCCAAAACCAGCCATTTGAGTAATTCGAGGTCATTGGAAGGAATTACATTGTCTATCAATAGCTTGCTGGCACCTGGCAGGACTAATCCCGACAATCTGGAAATGATAATCAAAAAAAGCCCTAAAAATAAATGCTTTCTACGGGGCCAAATAATTGTTTTAAAGGCAGAGGCCATGGTGACTCTGCTTTCTTTTGGTTTGCTTTTCGTCATGATAATGGGTTAAAAACAGTTTCTAACAATCAAAGTAGCCGGTTTAGTTCTTTATTTCTAAAGCTATTTTCCCTTACTTTCTTGGGATATAAATAATTCCTACTTTTATTTTTAAGATTATCATTCCTTTAGATTAACAATGACAGAATTAGAAATTGATGTTTTAGAACCACAAATACCATATAATTCAATCAAAAAACTTGCCTTGTCACTTCGACGGCAGGCGAGGTCTTAAGTTGCCCAATTAAGGTTTAAAAAATCCGATGTCATTCCAAATTCTATCAATACCAATCTTACCTCTCAGATTGACTAGAATGTCTGGTAGAAAATACATGAAATGAAAGTAAATTTAAAGCTTGCTCCAAACTGAAATGAATCCAAAAACAGAAAAGTGGATACAATCCATAGACAGCATCACCCAAGTTTCCCTGGAAAAGTTTTCAGACCTACCTGTGGAGAAATTGCATCTCAAACCCAATCCCAAAACCTGGAGTATTGCTGAAAACCTGGAACATCTGATCACCATCAACAGCACTTACTTCCCGATTTTTGAAAAGCTTGAAAAAGGCAGATTTCACGGAGCCTTTATTGCAAGATTTCCCTTTTTCACCAAACTCTTCGGAGACATGATTTACAAATCCGTCAGCGATGGTGGCAATAAAAAGCAAAGGACCTTTCCCCTATGGGAACCTAAAATCAATCAGGGCGATACAACTATCTTGGCGAGATTCCAACAACATCAGGAAGACCTTAAAAACTGGATCAAAAAAATGGAACCCTTCGTTGAAAAAAACACCGTCATCCACTCCCCTGCCAACAAACTGATTGTATACACCCTGGAACAGGCCATTGAAATCATCATTGCCCACGAACAAAGACATTTGGAGCAGGCGGGGAGGATAATTGTATAGTGATGGAATTGGAATTAAAGGATTGAAAACGTTTTTCTCCATCATTTCTCAGCTACCCAAGTTTTGAAATCCCACATCTCCTGTCTTACATCTTATGTCTTATGTCTTGCGTCTTGTGTCTTCCATCTTGCATCTTAAGTCTTGCATCTAAACCCTCCCCATTTCCCTCCAAACCTGACCACATTCTCCCCTTATCCTACCCAATACTAGTATTCATAAAAATTTAAAGAAAAAACATTCCGAATTCAATAATTAATTTTTAGATTTATAAGTCTTGAAATCAAGGAATTAGCCAAACATTTTCATTGAGCTCAGATATTTTATGCCATCCTGAGTGGGATAAAATTTCAGGTAGTTTTTTGTGATTCCCCAAACAATCACAAATCCCTGCCTATTAAACTTGTCCGCCGTGGCGGAACCACACCAATTATTCATTTTTAATTTTTCTTTTATGGGATTGCTACTAGTGAAACATGGTTTTATCAATATATGCCAAAAAGCATTCAGCATTCTTTTAGGGATTCTTCTTAATTTCAATTTTACTGAATTACACAAATTCTTACCAACCAAAAACTCAATTACAACCTAATAACCAACAAAAATGGCAGCAGGACAAGACAAGAAAACTATTTCCAATAATGCAATTGATGATAAATTAACCCTTTCAGCGGCCCTCCTGGCACCCATCAATAGCCTGTTTGAAGTTCAGATACAGGCAGGAAGAGCCTTGCTCAATTTTATCCTTCAAATTGGGTTTAAGGACAAGTATTCAAAACGGGACCTGGAAATTGAAGAGGCAAGATTAATGGAATTCAAAGAAAAAGGATTAAACGTGCACGGACAAAAACTGGAAGCAGGTGAGGAACAAATTGAATTTGATGAAAAACTGGAAGATTTAAAATATAGAGAAGAAATATTGAAAACCAAGGAACGGTACTATTTCCTTAAAAACAAGCCAAAATTATCCTCCGATGAGAAAGAGGAATATGATAAACTCGTCAAAAATCAAGCCGATACTGGTTTTTTGGATGAAATGTATAGCATGGATTTCAAGTATTTTGATGGGAATAATGTGGAACATAAAATTTCAGTTCCTGCTTTGGCCCTTGTACCTGTTCAACCCTTGGCAATCAAATCTGCTTCCTTCGATTTTTTTATGTCTGTGGACTCCAAATATGAAAATTACGAACAAATGCAACCTGGCAGATCAGGAGATTCTATAAGACCCTGGATGTTCATTGGCCCAAAAAGAATCAAGGGAACAATAGGTTCTGAGGATTCCAAAAAAACGAGTGCTGGAATCAGCATAAAAGTAGAAGTAGAATCCACCCCAATACCACAAGGGCTTTCTAACCTCCTTATTTCATTAACACAATCCACCAAAATTAAAAATGATCTTTAATCCCAAAACATTAAAAAATTATGGCAGAAATTACATTTGACCCCGCTGAATTCAAACAAGTCCCATTGGACTTTATTATTTCGGCTCCATTGAGGAGCACCATAGAGGCCCACAAATTGGCATCAATAACTACTATTGAATTTATCAGGGAGTTGATAGGTATGGGTAACCAAAAGTTTGAAAGAAAAATTAAAAAGGTAGCTACAGATAACAATGGAAACACCACCACAAGTGATGAAACCAAAGAAATTTTAGTTCCTTATCTTGCTTTAACAAAAGTGCCTAACCTCAACTTTGATTCATTAAGTGTGGAGTTTGAATATTCTATTTCTCAAATTTTCGAGGATAAATCAAAGAAAGAGAAGCGAGGAGATTTCAAAATTGGAGGTTCTCCATTTCTCGCTAAATTTATTGATATCGGACTAAGCGGTTCTGTTTCCAGTTCTCAGTCCCAAGAAAACACCATCAATAAAAGTGGGAAATTGCTCATCAAATTGCATGTCAGTGAGACAGGCTTGCCACAGGGTCTGGAAAAAGTAATCAATTGGATGGTCCAGGGGATAGATAGTGATTTGGAAGGAGCAGAGCAAGGAGGGTAGTTGTGTCCAAGCAAGTTGATACCATAGTGGGATGGGTAAAAACCATTGAAAGGGAAATTTTGGAAATGGATATTTCCTCCCGGGAACTCCAATCCACCTATTGGTTTGACTTTGTGGAGCAGGTAAAAGCGGATTTAAACCATTATCAGATTCCGACTTTTGTGGACAAGGATATTACTAAAGGCTGGTATCAGGACAGGTTTTTGGATTGGTCAAACTTGGAAATTGAAATGTTTCTAAAACCCATTTCCAATTCTATATGGGTAAGGATTCCTGTAGCTATTCAGTTACTACTTCAGGCAAAATATCCGGCCAAATATGAAAACCAACTCTATTTAGTTTGCACTCCAAATGAGAAAAACGCCAGAAGATTGCTGGTCACATTTTCAAAATTTGAGGGCAAAATCAGTTACAAGGTCAAATTCCAAGAAACATGGTAGATCCTTTAGAAATACCTGGAATGAAAGATGTCAGGATGTTGCTTAAAAAGCATCATTCCAAGGAATATGGTTACAGACCCATCAAATCAGTTACCTATATTGCCATCCACCATAGCCTGACAAAATCAGGTAGTGCGGAAGCTTTTGCAAGATATCATGTAGCCACTAACAATTGGCCAGGATTGGGTTACCATTTTGTGATTGAAAAGGATGGGATAATGAAGTGGTGCAATGAAATTGAAAAATCAACTTACCATGTTGGTAATAGCAACAGATTTTCGGTGGGTATTTGCCTCACAGGAGATTTCCGAACAGAGAAGCCAACAGATTTACAATGGAAGTCATTGAATACCTTGACGAAATGGTTGATGAGGGAATTGAGCATTGAGCCTGAAAATGTCTTTGGGCATTCTGAATTTTCTGGATATGCCTCCAAACAATGTCCCTGTTTGGATATGGATAAAATCAGGCTAAGTCTGAAAGAGAAGAAACAGCCATCCAATAAACCATTCAACTTTGCAAAATATTATCCCAATCCTACGGGAAAAATCTATAGGCTTTCTGAATTATTTTCCAAAATAAACCACCTTTCTCCACCTGAACTTAAAAAAATCAACCCCCAACTGACTTCAGAAGCCACAACCAAACCACCTGATGTTCAGATTCAACCAAGTCCGGAAGCACCTATTTCCCAAGAAGTTTCCTCAGAAATATCCACCTATATACGGATGATGGAGAAAGAAGGGTATTCCATCAACTATGATGACAGCAAGGATTATAATCTCAATATTTTGGGATTGAGGACACCCAATCATATCCCTAATAAATTTGATGACTCTTTGGTTGTGTTCTGGAAATTCAATGGCACTTGGCATATCAAAAAGTACAAAATCACCACCGATCCAGGGACAGGTCCACTTCTGAATCTAAATAAAAAAGGAAATTCAAACGGTACAGCCATCCTCAAAAAAGGGCAATATAAAGACTCCCACATAATCGGCTATCATAAAAAACAATACAGGGCATTGGTTCAGGCCAATCCTGTGACTGTAATCAGAGACAATAACTGGGACAATATCCTTGACTTTGATAACGGAAGGGAATTTACAGGAATTTTTGGCATCAATATCCACAGGGCCAACGAACATCGGGAATCTCAACAGGTCGACGCTTGGTCTGCAGGATGTCAGGTATTTGCCAACCCTCAAGATTTTAAGGAGTTTATGGATATGTGTACCAAGAGCAATCTGGAGTGGAGGAAGAATTTTACTTATTCGTTGATAAATGTTTGAATGAATACAATTTCCCTATCTATAATATCGAATACCTAACATCGAATCTTCAATTTCGAATTATCAATCCCCCAAATCTTCCAATCCACCACGGCGGACATTTTTTTTCAATTTTAAAATTTTCCATTTCTCTCCCCCCTAATTCCAAATCCTTATACTCCCACTACTCACCTTCCCTCTTACGGTATTGGAAGATCCATTATCAATATTCAATTTCTTCCCTGAAGAATCATCTCCTACTTTGACACTGCCACTATTGGCGCTGAGGTCAAAGTTGAAATCTTCAAGGTTGGAGTTGGTTTGGATGGTGATGCTGCCGGAGTTGGCGTTGAAGGTGCTGTTTTCTCCCAAACCGGAACTTTCAGCCCTGATACTGCCTGAGGTTACTGTCAGTTCTCCGAGTTCTTTTACATTGATAAATTTCATGGAACCGGAGTTGGCTTTGGCGGTGACCAGACCCTGAATATCTTCCAGTTTTAGGCTTCCGGAAGAGGTCTTGGATTCCACATCTCCTTCCACATCGATCAGGGAAATATTTCCCGAATTCACCTGGGCTCTCACATCCCCGGTCAATCCTTCGCCTTTAATACTTCCTGAGGATGCAGTCAGGTTGATATCAGCCACTTCCAAACCGATTGCTTTGATGCTTCCTGAATTTACCTTCAGGTCGATGACCCGATGGGTTACATTCATCACTTCAAGGGAACCGGAGTTGTTATTCAGGTTGAGTTTGATATCCTCAGGTCCGGTCAGGCTGATATATCCTTTGTGTTGGTTGCCAAAATTCCATCCGTCCATACTTTCCCCCACCACTTCAATCTTGAGTTTGGAGCCGGATTTACGGTACCTGACTTCCATGGCACTACTTTCCGGTGCTTCGAGATAGGCATCGAGATAAACTTCCGCATCTCCGCTCCTGCCCTCATAAGTTACTTCCAGAAACCTGCCATCCAATTCTATTTCTTTGATATCAGCAAAGGTTTCTTCATAGTCCTTGGTGACGGTTTTCTCCGGCGCAAAGCAGGAGGCCAAGAGAAAACCGCTTACCAAAATCCATCCAAACTTTTGCACAGCCTTAAGCATTGTCATTGGTATTTGCATTAGGCATATAACTTCCGCCATTGGACATCATGTTCAAAGTTTCATGTGCAATCCTGATATTGTATTCGTAAGCTAGACTTTTGTAATTGACCAAATCGACAATGGTACCTATAAAACAAAGACCAACGGTCAATAAATAAAGGATACCCAATCCGATCTGTCCGAGGATAAACCTGTGCAGTCCGGCAAATCCAAAGAAACCCAACAAACAAAGAATCAAAATCATTTGGTTGTCTTTTCTTCTTGCACGGTAAACCTGTGCAAACAAATTTGCCTGGTCGTCATCCATATTTTTCAAAATTCCCTGGATGTAACCCAATTCCATTCCTTCCAATTCAGGAAGATGTCTCAATACATTAGCCATAGTGATTAGTAGTTTTTAAGTTTCTGATCAATTCGAAAATGCGGTAACCGATTGCAGCGAAAGCAAACATCGCCAGCGGATGCATGGACCATGATGCTTTGATGTCCCCTTTGGTCAACAGACTCATGGCCCTTCCCAATCCACATCCCGGACACCAATGGAATCCTAAATTATCCAAAGGGCAAAGGGTGAAGTGTTGGGCACCATAAGGATCTATGAAAAGTATCCCTATCAGGGCTCCTATCCAAAAGATCAGTTCCAAGGGTAAGCGTTGGAATATGTTACCGATTTTTTTCATTTGATCAGTAAAGTACGAAAAGGATGCCACAAGGCAAAAACATCGTTTTTAACCTTAATTAACGTTTTATGTAATCAGGCTTGACCCGAACACGGACAAAAAGTGTACGATTATGAACGGGGTATAACTGGAATATTCAAGGTAAGTTCCTCCCCAAACCGACCTTTACTCTGGGCTAAAAACTGTTGCCGGGTTTTCTGATAGTTGGATTTCAAACCGCCTTGCTGCACAAAACTCAAATCCAAAATCAAACCGTAAAGTCCTTTGGGTAATTTTACCCTTTGGGAAATACCAACAGCCTGTGCAGCTTCTTTGCCCAAAAAATAAGCGACCATGGTTTCAGAAAAAGCCGTCAGATTTTGATCGGGTATGTTCTTTTCAAAAAATCCCAACAAGGAGCGAGTCAGGGTTTCACCTGCGACTGATGCTTTTAAGTTTCTTTTCCGGATCAATTTTTCCAATTCATATGCTTCCTTGGCTGTTTCAGGCCAATAGGCTGTATCAAGTCCTAAATAATGACCAATGATTTTCCAATAATGCAAAACAGCTTCATGCACCTCAGTTCCCGGAAATTTACCCAGTTTTTCCATCCCGCGCATGACGATCAGGCTAAACGCTAGGTTGGTCCCTATTAAGTCTTCCTGATTGATGGGTGTTCCCCATTCAGGCTGCCAATCTTTAGCATAATGACTGACAAAGTACCTGCTAAAAGCATGAATCAAACGTACCTTGGCAATGGTCAATAAGGCCTGATCATTGCCAACAAATGTTCCCGGTCTATAGCTATCCAATAAAAAAAGGACTGTCTCCGAAAGTCTTCTTCCGATATCCTCAATAATTCTTTTGGATCGGATCAAAACCTGGGCACCATCTGCGAAAGCATAGCAATAGGGCAATGAATAAAAACCCAATAAGGCCAAATACAGATTTGATTCTTTGTCAAAAAAGCCTTGCACAATCTTTACTTTGTTGGGATGGATAAATTCAGGTTTATGAAAAAATGCCTGGAAAAAAATCTGAACTGGTTCAGGAAATTGCATCAACTCATTTTCTTCCGGCAAATTTATCCAACTGTTGATGGCAATACATAAATCGGGCCTGTTGAGCAGGGCTTTTACCGCCTCATCGGCCAATTCATCCCCCCTATTTCTCAGGCTGTTAAAATTCTTGTCGGTATATAAACTCAATTTTTCCACACCTTTCTAACCTTCATTTCGTAATTTAGTTTTTGATTTGAAATGATTACTTATGAAACCCATTAAATCACTGATTGCTATAGCCTTTTCCTGTTTACCAATTATGGCTTTTACTCAGATCTCCTCGGATTTGATAGCTGTGGATGTAAAAGTCACTGGCAGTAAATTGACTATCACAGCAGGTTCTGAATTCCTGATTACAGACAGGCCCCTATATGACAATCAACCTGCATTTATCAATGATATTCAAATGGCATTTTCCGCTGCGGATGAAAAAGGAAACCATGATATCATCATTTATAATTTTGAGTCCGGAAAATTCACCAACCTGACCAAAACCGCTGATCTTAATGAATTCTCCCCTTCTCTTACAGATTGCGGGCTTTATGTTTCTGCTGTGACGGTAGAAGAAGATGGCAAACAAAGGCTTTGGCTTTATCCTACCAACTTTGGAGAACCTGAATTATTGTATGATGATATCGCACCGGTTGGGTATTATGATTGGTATGATAACAAAGCCGCAATGTTTGTGCTTGGCCAACCCAATACTTTGGTTTACCCTTACAGCAAATCTGATGTTCTAACCATCAGTGAAAATGTAGGAAGGGCTATCAAAAAAAGACCGAAAACCAGCATCATCACCTATGTGGACAAAAATGATTTCAAAGAAATCGCAGGGGAAAAAGCTTTTGCCATCAAGGGTTTTGACCTTGAAAACAGGCAGTACCAAGAGTATGGTTTGACCATTCCTGGAGCGGAGGATTTGATATGGCTCAATAAAAATCTGATCCTGATGGCCAAAGACAATGAACTTTACATCAAAAAAGCAAATGAAAACACTTGGCGCAAAGCAGGTGAGATTAATTTTCCAGGATACAAAAATATCAGCAGAATGGCTTATTCTACTGAATTGGAGAAATTGGTGGTGGTGATGGAGAGGGTTGAAGATTGACTAAGTACAAAGTACAAAGTACCAAGTACCAGGTACCAGGTTAGTAGTCAGAAAAGGCATAGTCATTCAAAACGAGCCTTTCGGAATCCAGAAATCCCTTCTTGTTTCCCCGATTTACATCCGGATAGGCCTTGTTTCTTGGTTCTTGATTCTTGTTTCTTGTTTCTAAAATCACTTGTCTTACGTCTTGTGTCTTGTATCTTATGTCTAATCCCAAATCTAAAATCTAAAATCTAAAATTGTGTCCTACCTCCACGACATATCCATTCCCTCCGGCAGCAAAGACAAATTCCCGTTTTCCTTACCTGCGTTCGAGAATTTCCATGGTTTAAGGTTTGAAAGTCCAATTACGGTCTTTGTTGGAGAAAATGGTTCGGGCAAATCCACCTTGCTGAAAGCCTTGGCCATCAAGCTAAATCTCCCTGCCATTGGAAGCAGTGATTTGGAGTCAGATGAAACGCTGAATGAAATCAAGGAATTTGGGGAAAGCATCAAGACCAGATGGACCAACAAAGCTTATAGAGGCTTCTTCTTCAGGGCGGAGGATTATTTTGGTTTTGTCAAAAGGTTGAAAAACCTTGACCGGGAACTCAAAGGAGATATTGTGGACTTTGAAAAAAGGCTGAGTGGAACAGGATTGAAATTGGCTGTTGGGGCGGTTTATGGTCAAAAAGAAGCCTTATTGAGAAAATATGGGGATTTGACGAAAGTGTCCCATGGTGAAGGTTTTTTAAAGGTTTTGCAAGGTAGGTTACAACCCGAAGGTATTTACCTGATTGATGAACCTGAAGCGGCGCTTTCACCACAACGGCAATTGGCTCTTTTTTCCTTGATCAAAAATCTGGCTGAAAATAATGCTTGTCAGTTTATCATTGCTACCCACTCCCCTATTTTGATGACTTTGCCGAATGCCACCATTTTTCAATTTTCGGAAACTATACAAAAAGTGAGATTTGATGAAACAGAACATTTCACGATCATGAAAAACTTTTTGAATAATCCGGAGTCTTTTTTAAGGTATTTGTAAACCCACTAACCAATCATTAATTAAAAAAAATAGATAGGATTGGTGGCAATACTAATAATTACAACTGCCAAGAACCCTCCCCCAACTGCAATAATTAATAGGCCTGTTCGCTTGGAATTGAATTTTTTGACCTCGATTATTTCAATTTCATTTATAGGTATTTCTACCTTCTCAGTTGAAGACTTAGAATCATTTTTTTGGCTGCCCCATGAATCACCATAAACAATACCATCTTCGAATTCTTCGAAAAACATATAAAGTTGTTGGCCATTTTCTTTCTCTATAAAAACCCTATCCCCCTTTTTTATTTTATACAAATCGCTGTTGTAGAACTTCTGGATTTCATCATTTGATAATTCAGAACTTTTTTCTATCACTCTAATCCGACTTATTCTTGTGATTGGTATTGAGAAATCAAAAGGTTCAACTTTTTTCCAACTTTCAGGATTTCTTAAAGCCATACCATAAAGCATCCCTTCTGAAACAGATGAAAATAGAATTTCTTGCCTTTTGTCAGTTTTATCTCTGATCTTGATTTTATCACCGGGTGTCATCCCTTCAAAATACTTTGAGGAAAGTGTGTCTGACATATCATTACCCAATATCAAAGGACTGGATATGCTTTTTATATTCATGTAAGATGAACATGAAAAAAAAGGAAATAGCAGTATGGATACAAGTATTGGATTTATGCTGTTGGCCAAAATTTTCATGAGCTTATTTCATTATGATTTATCAAAATATATGAACTATAAATAATTCTATAGACCATCAATTACCAGGTATATCCTATGTTCAAGTTATTGGATGCGTAAATGCCTATTCCAACCAAAATCACCGAAGGTATAAGGGCCGTTAGCCAAGGGTTCAACTTATATCTTTTTGCTTCATCCATTTCTTCAAAACCCAAAAAATAACTATCTGATTTTATTGGCTGAGAGCCATCTTTCATAGTCTTCAAGGTTCCTGAACCATATACACCCTTCTCTGACAATTCATTCAGTCTCAATAGTAAAACCATCCCTTCTTTGGTAGAGAATTCATATTTCTTTCCAATTTCAAAATCCTTAGGTGTAAAAACATAATCGTCAGGAACTTCTCTTTTTTTCAAAACATCTGTATAAGTAAAACAAGATGTGAAAAGCATTAAAAATGCAATAAAGATTACCATTGAGCAATATTTCCTTTTCATAGCGATAACATTTAAATTTAAAATTTAATACTCGGACGATTAAGATTAAAAGATTCTGATGATGAAACCTATCAGTAATTTGTATTCAAATGAACTTTGGCCAATTGAAGTCAATTGCAACCCTGACAAGGTTACAAAGGAAAACTTCAGATAATGGCAAACCATCACAAGAAATAAATTGAGGTTTTTTTTAACAACTTTTTGAATTAAACAAAAGCTTTCTTCCCAATTCAGTCTCTACCAAATTTATTAAATGCTAATTCAATTTGTAAAAAATAAAAAATAAAATATCAGCAGTAATCAATAATAATATTATTAAAATAATTAAAAATCAATAATCCCTTTATTGAATATCGAAATTCCAAATAGGTTTAACCTTTTGATTTTTAAAAATTCATTCCGGAAAAGTTTTCGATTGGATCCAATCTGATCATTCATGATGTAGGAATTCCTGCTAAGGAGCAACCATCACATACTCATACGTACTCTGCAATCCCAAAGGAATTCCCAAAGTCCAATAAAGCAATAAAAACGCAGTCCAGATCACCAATAAGGCAATCGAATAAGGTATCATCATCGAAACCAAGGTCCCGATGCCAGTTGATTTGACATAGCGCTGACAGAATACCACGATCAAAGGGAAATAGGGCAATAAAGGTGTGATGATATTGGAAACTGAATCCCCTACCCTATAAGCCGCTTGTGTCAGATCGGGTGATATTCCCAATTGCATCAACATAGGCACAAAAATTGGGCTGATCAAGGCCCATTTGGCGGAAGCTGAACCTACCAATAAATTCACAAATGCGGTCAGCAGGACTATCCCCACAATCGTTATTTGGGCGGGTAAGTCAAGTGCCCTAAGAAAATTGGCACCTTTTAAAGCTGTCAAAGCCCCAATGTTGGATTTACTGAATGCATCAATAAACAAAGCACAGAAAAAAGCCATAACAATATAATAAGACATACTGCCCATGGCTTTACTCATGGAAAGCACTATGTCTTTGAGGGACTTATAAGTGCCCGAAGCAAAGCCGTATACCAAACCCGGGATCCAAAACAAAATAAATATCAAGGGAACAATAGACTTCATCAGAGGGGCGTCTTTTGAGGTGATTTCCCCTACAGAATCTCTCAAGGCTGAATCATGCGGGATTGCCCAAATCAACAGTAAAGTAAAACAGGCCATCATAGTAGCAAAAGCAAACCAAAAAGCTTTCTTCTCCTTCGAATTTAAGATTTCCATTTTAGGGATATCATCCATATTTTCATCCACTTCCACATTTCTGTTCAGTCTAGGTTCGACTACCCTATCCGTCAGGTACCAAACCACACTGATCACTATCAAACTCGATAAACCGGTAAAGTAAATATTGTTAAGAGGGTTTAGGGTTATATCCGCGTCTAAAATCTGAGCAGCAGACTGGGTAAAACTCTGAATGAGCGGATCAATGCCTGACGGGATGAAATTGGCACTGAATCCTCCCGAAACTCCTGCAAAAGCAGCTGCAATTCCTGCCAAAGGATGTCGACCCGCAGCATAAAAAATTACTCCGCCCAATGGAATCACCAACACATAGCCTGCATCTGCAGCAGTATGGCTGACAATGGCCACCAAAACCAAAATCGGAGTAAGCAACATTTTAGGCGTTACACCCAACAAAAATTTCAAACCGGCATTGATAAATCCTGAATGCTCCGCAACTCCCACACCCAACATGGCCAAGAGAACCACACCCAATGGAGGAAAGTTGATGAAAATACCTGTCATATTGGCCAAAAAAGCAGCAAACTGAGAGCCTGTAAGGAGGTTCTGAATCCTTAGTTCCCCACCGGACCTTGGATCAATAGCCCCAAAATCTATGGGAGACAAAAGGGCTGATAAAACCCAGGTAATCAGCATCAAAAACAAAAACAAAATTGCGGGATCAGGAAGCTTGTTACCGGCTTTTTCTATAAAATCCAGAAATCTATCCAAAAAGGTTTTCGATTTGTTCTGCATATTGCTCATAAAGGATTAAATTGGGTATCATCAAAAATAAGAAGCCTTTATTGTTTTCAAACCATTTAATCCACTCTTTTAAAATTATATATGGAAATAAATCTAAATTTTCCTCCAAAAGAAATCGGGGACGAACTCAAAGAATTAAAAAAATTTCTGGATGATCTACTTCCGGCAAAAAAACTGGATAGAAATGTACTGATCTGCACCTGGAATATCAGGGTTTTTGGTGGATTGACCATGGAATGGGAAGCATCGGAAAATAAGTCACCAAAAAGAGACGCACACTCTCTTTTATGCATTGTTGAAATCATCAAAAGATTTGACATCATTGCTGTACAGGAAGTAAGAGGAAATATCAAAGCCTTGAGGGAAACTATGAAGTTACTCGGGCCTGATTGGAGTTTTCTGATCACAGATGTTACGGCCGGTTCCAAGGGTAATAATGAAAGATTGGCATTTATATTTGATAACCGTAAAGTGAAACTATCAGGTCTTGCCTGTGAAATCGTTATTCCCGATGATGTTTTGGAAAAAAACAGAGCCATTGACCCCAATGCCCTACAAAGACAATTTGCCCGAACACCTTATGGGGTAAGTTTTCAGGTCGCAGGCAAAACTTTTGTTTTATTGACACTTCATGTTTTATTTGGAACAAAATCACCGGACAGAGTCGCAGAAATCCAAGCCATTGCAGATTGGATTGCTGACTGGGCCAAAGACCTGAACTCTTGGAGTCATAGTCTTATCACTTTGGGAGATTTTAATATTGTTAAAACCGGAGACCCCACCTTTGATGCTTTTATTTCATCCGGTCTCTATGTGCCTGATGACATGCAGCAATTCGACAGGACAATATTTAAAAAAACATATTCATTTTATGACCAAATTGCATGGTTTGAAGATAACATCTGTCTGAAATATACCCGCGGTGGAATTGTTGATTTTAGAAATAATGTACTTAAAAATAGGAATTATACGCTCTCTCAGCTTTCTTACAGGATTTCAGACCATTTTCCCCTTTGGGCTGAATTTCTTACTCACTAATTGTAACAACCCAATACCAATGAAAAAAATACTTTATCTCAGTATTATTGCCATTCTAGGCCCCTTAGCTATTCAAGCTCAAATCATTGATAAAAAATCCATCGTTGCCAATAAGGCACAATTGGAGAAGATAGCTGATGGATTTACATTCACCGAAGGTCCTGCAGTCCAAAGGATCGGAGACGTTTATTTTACTGACCAACCCAATAATAAAATCCTCAAATGGTCTGAGACGAGAAATGAGGACAGTGTTTTTATGGAAGATTCAGGTAGATCTAATGGCCTGTATTTTGACAGAGAAGGTAACCTTATTGCCTGTGCAGATATGGAAAATCAGTTATGGTCCATTGATGACAAAGGAAATAAAAAAGTACTGATAGAAAACTTTCAAGGTAAAAAACTGAACGGGCCCAATGACCTTTGGATATCTCCTTTCGGTGGCATTTATATTACAGACCCTCTTTACAAAAGACCCTATTGGGACAGAGACCCCGAAATGCAGCAAAATGGAGAACATCTGTATTTCCTCTCAGCTGACAGGGTGCAGTTATTCCGAGTAGACGAGACATTGGTTAAGCCAAATGGCCTGGTGGGAACTAAAGATGGCAAAAAACTATATGTTGCGGATATCGGCGCCAACAAAACATATGTGTATAACATTGAAGAAGATGGGTACCTCACCAACAAACAACTTTTTGTGGAAATGGGCTCTGATGGTATGACCATTGACCATCGTGGCAATGTTTATCTCACTGGAAATGGAGTTACTGTTTTCAATTCCAAAGGAGATCAGATAGCGCATATTCCGGTTGATGAAAAATGGACTTCTAATGTGGTATTCGGAGGAATAGAACGTAAGACTCTATTTATCACTGCAATGGGTTCTGTCTACACCCTTCAAATGAAAGTAACCGGGGTTTGGTGATAAAAGCGAGAAGCGAAAAGCGAGACTTTAGACACAAGACTTAAGACATAAGATTAGGATTGAGAGGTTCTTCTGATCTTATGCCTTTAGTACCTGAAAATCAGGGCAGATTCAGTGTCTTAAATCTCGGCTCTCGCATCTCGCTTCGCTCTTCTCTCTTACCACTTAATCTCCTCCAACCCGGATTCCCTCAAATAGTCATTCGCTTTTGAAAAATGTCCACAGCCCAAAAAACCCCTATGGGCTGAAAGGGGACTTGGATGTGGTGCATGGAGTTTAAGGTGCCTCTTCTCATCAATAAACGCTGCCTTCTTTTGGGCATAGGCTCCCCAAAGCATAAAAACAATATTGCTTTTTTCTGTTGCAATTTTCCGTATCACTGCATCCGTAAATTCCTCCCAGCCCTTTTTTTGATGGGAACCGGCAAGGTGTGCCCTGACTGTCAGGGTAGCATTCAGTAACAAAACACCCTGATCCGCCCATTTGCACAAATCACCGTTTGAAGGCATCGATAAGCCCAAATCCCTGTTCAATTCCTTGAAGATATTCAAGAGACTAGGGGGAAAAGGCACCCCTTCTCTCACAGAAAAAGAAAGCCCATGTGCCTGTCCAGGACCATGGTATGGGTCTTGACCCAGAATCACTACTTTCAATTTACTAAAATGGCAATGTTCAAAAGCATTGAATATTTCCTTCCCTTTTGGAAAAACAGTCTGTTCACTATATTCTTTTTTGACAAAGTCAACTAAATTTATGAAGTATGGTTTTGAAAATTCCTCTTCTAAGATGTTTTTCCATCCTCCTTCTATTTTTACATTCATTTTTATACTGAATATCGTTGTATTTTTAATATAATCATTTACTTTTAATGCTCTAAAAGTCCAAACTTAAGAAAACAATGGTAATAGCCATCACTGAAGGAATAAAAGTGACCGTTGAAGTCACGTATCAGCCGGAATTCTCAAGCCCACATCAGCACCATTATGTTTTTACCTATAAGGTAAATATTGAAAACAACAGTTCCCATACCTTACAGCTGATGAGAAGGAAATGGGAGATTTCTGATGCCGGGGATGTAGCTAAAACTGTTGAAGGTGATGGAGTTGTAGGACAGCAGCCGATTTTGGAACCCGGAAACAAACATGAATACGTGTCAGGTTGCAACCTGAAATCCGGATTGGGAAAGATGCGCGGCTCTTTCTTTATGGAAAAGCTTTTTGACGGGAAATATCTGGAAGTCAAAATCCCTGAATTTCAACTCATAGCTGATATATTTGACAATTAAATTTGAAAAAACATCTCTATCCATTTTTTGCATATCTGAAATACTGGTTTGTCAAAGAAGACCAATTTGCTATTCAGTCTCCTTTTGTCTTTGATTTATATAATGGCCTTTTAGGTTTTATCCAGCAATCCAGAGAAAATGATCTGGATTTGGAAGTACTAAGAGAGAAACTCCTTAGCGATTTTGAAATCCTTGAAATTGATGATTTTGGTGCAGGATCAAAAAGATTGACCAAACCCTTCAGGAAGACTTCCTCAATCACAAAATACAGCAGCAGTTCAAGAAAATTTTCGCAGTTATATCAATATTTTGTTTCCCAAACTCCCGCTGAAGTGGTTTTTGAATTGGGTACCTGTGTGGGTCTAAACACCCGGTATCTAGCCAGAAATGTTAAGGGTAAGTTACTTACTTTCGAAGGTTCTAAGGCGCTATGGAATAAAGCCCAGGAAAACATCAGACCTGAAAACACGGAATATATCTTTGGAAATCTGCAAGAAACCTTGGCAGTGGCCATTCAGCAATACAAACTTATTGATTTTGCTTTAGTGGATGCTACGCATACGTATGAGGCTACCTTATCCTACTTTGAATTGATACTCCCCCATATCAAAGATTCAAGTATTATTTGCATAGCAGATATTCATTGGTCCAAAGAAATGAATGCTGTCTGGAATAAAATCAAGGTCCATCATGATGTTATCATCAGTCTGGATTTTTTTGAATGTGGTGTACTGCTTTTTGATAAAAAACTGACTAGAGGGCATTATATCCTGCATTATTGATTTTTCTGCAATGAAATAAAAACTTCATTTCCCTTTCTTGGAGTGATGGAATTATAGCAGATCTCAAGTTTCTGAATATCAAATTCCCTACTGAACAAGTTTCGGTATTCCTCTATATCCCCTCCAAAAGGCGGTCCATCATGTTCAAAATTCTTTGCAAAAAGCACTCCGACCAATTTTCCTGAGGGTTTTAGAAGTTCATTCATTTTTTTACAATAGTCCATCCTCCTCTCGGGATGTAAGGCACAAAAAAAAGTCTGCTCAATTATCAGGTCATACTGGCCTTCATGGAGGAAAAAATCCATATGATGCATTTGATTTTCGGGAAAATCGGGGCATGACCTTTGAAACTGCCGCAGTGGTAAAACTGAAATATCCAGAATATGCAGGTTTCTAAAGCCCTTTTTGAAACCATAAATTGCTTCATGACCATTACCTGCCCCGGGAATCAAAATTTTTAATTTTTTATTTTCTAATTGGTCTAAATATTGCTTTATGGGATCCGTCACCCTACCAGTATCCCAAGCTGTAAGATTATTTAGGTATCTTGTAGTCCAAAATTGTTCGTCCAGAAGGATATTAGACATAAAATTTATTATTTTGAGTAAAAATACAACTTAAACGTTTATGGAAACCAATCCTGTAAAATCCGATCGAAGAGATAACGGAAAAAACATCTTGATCATTGTTCTGATTATCCTTGTAATTATCAGCGGAATAAAACTCTACACTGACCACCTGGACAAGACAAGAAAGTCCGAGGAAATCCTCATTCTGTCTGAGGAAAACAATGAACTTAACAGAAGAATTGATTCTGTATCCTATCAACTTGATTTAAGAATTGCCGAAATAGGCAAGTTGGGCGGTGACATCAGTAGCCTTGAAGCAATAAGAGACCAATTGACACAAGAAAGAAATCTGGACAGGAAGCGTTCTGCTGAAGAGATTTCTGCCCTCAATCGCAGAATCACAAGCTACACCAAAACCTTGGAGGAAAAAGATGAGGAAATCATACGTTTAAGGGAGGTCAATCAGCAACTTTTTACCGAGAACGAAGAACTCAAAACAAGTCAGGCACAAATCGAAGAAGAAGTAGTTCAGCTGAATCTCAAAAAGCAGGAACTCCAAGAGAAAGTGGATATTGCCGCAAGACTAAAAGCTGAAAACATCACCATTTCAGCTGTCAACGCCCGGGGAAGGGAAAGAGAAGATGGATTCAGAAACAGGCAACTGGAAAGATTGAAAGTAACTTTCAACCTTGCAGACAATAAAGTCGCCAATTTTGGCCCAAGGGATATCTATGTGCAGATTATGGCACCGAACAATCAACCCATCTTTGACGTCGCAAGAGGTTCCGGTACATTTACCTTGGATGGTAGAGAAGAATTTTATACTGTTCATCAGGATTTGATCTTCAACAATTCGCAGCAGGAACTTACCTATTTTTATGAAAAAGGCAGCAAATATGCCACAGGCATATATGAAGTAAGGATTTATGCTGACGGTTATCAGATTGGATCCAAAAGTTTTGAAGTTAAGTAAGGAAAAGTTCACAAATGCGTTACCCTCTTTCCGCCCCTATTCGGGGCTCGGACAGGACTGATATATCTGTTATTCAAAAGCGATTTGGCCAGTCAGTTCGTGAACTGTTTCAAGCATTGGACTCAAAAGAGATAAAATAAACGGATTACCGGCCTTTAAGCTCTATTTCTTTTGTGTTTCTGTTTGGATAAAACCTAATATTCCCCTACTTTTGCGGTCTGTTTAACAAAAACAAAGCAAAATTATTATTATGTTCCAGAAAAATTATGAAACGGTATTCATACTTACTCCCGTTTTATCTGATGTTCAGATGAAGGATACCGTAGACAAGTTTGTAAACTTGTTAAAAACTGAGGGGGCAGAAATCATTAATGTTGAGAATTGGGGTCTGAAAAAATTGGCTTACCCGATTGAAAAGAAAAGCACTGGTTTCTATGTATTGATTGAATTCTTGTCAGCTCCGACTGTTATCAAAAAAATGGAGATTGAATTGAGAAGAGATGAAAAAGTAATGCGCTTCTTAACTACTGTCCTCGATAAGCACGCGGTTGCTTATGGTGACAAAAGAAGAAAAGGTGAATTTAACAAAAAAGTAGAAGCTAAGGAGGAGCCAGCAAAATGACACTTAAGAACGAACCAATCAATAGAGTAGAATTCAGAAAAAAATACTGTAGATTCAAAAAAAACGGTATCAAATATATTGATTACAAGGATCCTAACTTCCTTTTAAAATTCGTCAATGAGCAGGGAAAAATTCTTCCCAGAAGATTGACCGGTAACTCTGCCAAATTCCAAAGAAAAGTGTCCAATGCCATCAAGAAGGCAAGACATTTGGCATTGCTGCCTTTCGTAACTGACGGTTTGAAATAATCCGTTTTTGTTCGATTCATTCATATTTAAAATTGTACGACAATGGAAGTTATTCTTAAAACAGACATAAAAGGACTTGGTTATAAAAATGACATGGTGGATGTCAAATCAGGTTATGGTAGAAATTACCTTATTCCACAAGGATTCGCCGTTTTGGCTACAGGATCAAACAAAAAGATCCTTGCTGAAAACATCAAGCAAGCTGCCCACAAAGCAGAGAAAATAAAGACAGAAGCTGAAAACATCGCTGCCAAATTGGAAACTTTGACTTTGGAGATAAAAGCTAAAATCGGTGATTCAGGCAAAATATTCGGAAAAGTAACCACACTTCAGATCTCTGATGCTTTGGCATTAAACGGAATAGATATTGACAGAAAGAAAATCTCCATCAATATGCCTGTCCAGGGTGCGGGAGAATTTGAAGCTGAGGTAGATCTTCACAGAGAAGTGAAAAGCTTGGTGAAGTTTGTAGTTGTAGGTGAATAAAACCTAAAAAATATCATTCAATAAAAAAAGGCTTTCGTTTGAAAGCCTTTTTTTATTTAATTTTCTTCTGATTAATTCAAAACGATTTTTTCAAGATCATCTACCAATTTCTTGGCTACCGCTTTGCTGTTTTCTTCTCTTTTTGCCTTGAACAGATCCAATGCTTTTTTGCTTTTTTCGATTACGCCTACAGGATTGTTGTCTGCAACGTAGCTGTTCCAGCACCAGGAAAGCTCTGCGTGAAGCTTCTCATCCAAGTTCAATTTTTCAAGTTTCTCTAGAGTCGAAACAATTGTTTTTTCAGAAATTTTTACTGACATGATATTATAATTTTGGTTTAAATTTGATTCTTTCTTGTTTTGATATTATTCTGCAAAACAAAAGTAAATTTTCCATAAATACAAAATAATCAGACATTTAGTAATATAAATTTAAAATACAATCGATTTCGTTACCTTTATTTGGTGAAAATTTTTATTGTTAAATCAATAGTTAAACATTTACAAACAAAAAATGGAAAGAAAACAGAGCCCTCAGGAAGAATTTGCCAACAGCATCACACATGGATTTGGCATTCTTTTCAGCATCATTGCCATATCTCTATTGGTAACTTTTTCAGTTTTGAATGGCAGCACTTTGGATATTGTCAGTTGCAGCTTATTTGGGGGATCTATTCTCCTATTATATACTTTTTCCACCTTATATCATGCGACCCAACAAGAGAAGATTAAATCATGGTTGAGGACATTTGACCATATAGGTATTTACTTTTTGATAGCGGGCACTTATACCCCATTTCTTTTACTTGCTGTTGGTGGAACTTTCGGTTGGATTTTTTTTGGCATTGTTTGGGGCCTGACAGCTTTTGGGATAGTCTTCAAAATATTCTATACCCACAGGTTTCCCAAAGCTTCCCTGATTCTTTATTTATCAATGGGCTGGATGGGAATTTTTTTGATTAAGCCATTATTGGCATCCTTGTCAACTTCAACCCTGCTGATGATAGCGGCAGGAGGTATCAGCTACACTTTGGGTACTGTTTTTTATGTCAGGCAAAGCATGCGCTATGCGCACACGATTTGGCACCTTTTTGTATTGACGGGCACCATACTTCATTTTATTGCTATTATGTATATGTTGAACTAAACCTCCTTCGTCGGTAGTTTTTCTGTATTCCATCATAAAGGCCTGATTTTTAACAATATGTATTAAATTTATTCCATGTTCAATCTTTAACTAATTTAATCATGGAAAAAAAAGTTTGCGCCAGAGGATGTATGAGGAGATGTCCTACAGACATTATTCTCCCAGAAGCATCAAGACCTATCTTAGCCTGGTATCTGTAGTATCAGCTCATTTTGGAAAAAGTCCGGATCTGATCAGTATCCCCGAATTAAAGGACTACCTTTTTAAAAGGATCAGTTTGGACGGACTTTCGGTATCAAGCATAAACCAGACAATCAGTGCCTTTAAAATACTTTTCAAAGACGTGCTTGAAAGAGATTGGGATACTATCAGGATCAAACGGCCAAGACGTCCCAAGCTGCTTCCGGTTGTATTCTCAAAGGAAGAAGTGTCGCTTATCCTTAAGAGTATCAGGAACAGAAAACACTATTGCCTGATCGCTCTCACCTACGCCTCAGGACTCAGGATGGGAGAGGTAATCAACCTGAAACCCTGCGATATTGACAGCGACCGGATGCAGGTCAAAGTCAGGGGCGGAAAGGGTTATAAAGACAGGTACACACTTCTTCCGGAGCAGTTACTGGTAAAGCTCAGGGATTATTTCAGAGGCTACCGTCCACTTACTTACCTTTTTGAAGGCCAAGAACCGGGAAAGCCTTACAGTGAGACAAGCGCCCGCTGTATACTCAAAAAGGCTATGAAGAAAGCAGGGATAAAAAAGCAGGCGTGCTTCCATACCCTTCGCCATTCTTTTGCCACACATCTGCTCGAGCAGGGAACCAATGTCAGGATTATCCAAGAGCTGTTGGGACACAGGTCCCTTAAGACCACTACGGTTTACCTGCATATAAGCAACCTGACCCCCGCGCAGATCAAAAGTCCCCTGGATGAGCTTTGATGGAGGCTGTCAACAAGAGGAATGGTGGGGCCGAACTCTCAACAGTCCTGGATTCCCAAAAGGAGGTTTTCCTGTCGCAGAAGCATCTGTGCCCTGACCAGAGAAAGGCCTTTAACGACATCCTCCATTGCCGGACATCACAAATGGGCTCACACAGTCTCTGTTGTGACTCCTGCGGTAGGGTCAAAGTCTGCTATAACAGCTGCAGGAACCGCCACTGTCCGAAGTGCCAGTACATCAAGCAGCAGCTTTGGGTGGAAAAGCTAAAGTGCAGGCTTCTGCCTGTCAGGTACTTTCACGCCGTGTTTACGGTTCCTGAGTTTCTCAATCCATTGTTCTACATCAACCAGAGGTTCTGTTACAACCTGCTCTTTGAATGTTCTGCAAAAGCAGTAAAGAAGACGGCCCTGAACCCGGTATTTCTGGGAGTCGAAAGCGGCTGTCTGTCGGTACTCCACACTTGGGGCCAATCCCTGAACTACCACCCCCACATCCATATGCTGGTTCCTGCAGGAGGCCTTGACAGTGACGGGATGCAGTGGCTGTATGCCGGTAAAAAGTTCTTCGTTCCGGTAAAGGCCCTTTCGTCCGTGTTCCGGGGACTGTTCATGGAAAGGCTTCTGGGAGCACTGGAGGATAACCTTCTCAGGATACCTGACGGGCAGAAAGAGCTGTTTGCCGATATCAAAAGTCTGAAAAGGGAATCTTACGCAAAGATGTGGAATGTCTATATCAAGAAGACTTTCAGGGGGGCGGGCCAGGTGGTCAGCTACCTTGGCAGGTATACCCACAGGGTAGCGATCAGCAACAGCCGTATTCTGGATACAGATGGTGAAACCGTAAAATTCAGGTGGAAGGATTACAGGGACAACAAAACCAAAACCATGTTGCTTGCCTGTTCCGAGTTTGTCAGAAGATTTATGCAACATGTACTGCCAACAGGCTTCTACAAAATCCGCTATTACGGCATCTTGGCCTCGGCCAACAGCAACACCAAAATGAATGAATGTTTCAGGCTGTTGAACATAACAAGGGAGGTGTCATTTTACCATGGGCTGAGCACCTACGAGGTGATGGAGGAGATTTTCGGAGAAGAGATGTTCAGGTGTACCTGCTGCAAGAACGGAAGGATGGTCTTTGCCCCGCCCGGGGAAAAAGGAAACGGTCCCTGAATGAAAAAGCAGGGATGAAGTTCTTTGAAAAGCTGAAAGAAAAACAAAACAGAGGTTCTGTTACAGGGAAAGGTATGCCCGGTCCCAAACAAAATTTCCGAGGAAAAAAGCGGAATCCGTCCAAAACTTCAGGACAATGGTCCAAAACCAGACAAAACCTTCAAAGCAAAGCAGATAAATACCCATAGGTGTAGCACGGCTTAGTCCAACTATGTTTTAAACGCAATCTTGAAACGCCAATTTATTTTGGCTATTTTTTTGGCTAGATTGCGTCTAAAACACTTTACGTTGGTAGGAAAGTGATGGGTATATTTTTCAGTCTGACTTTAAAGCAATTAAATACATATTACAAAAATCTTACAAAACCGACTTGCATAAAAAAGAAAGTACCCCTACATTTGTGGCACCTTAAAGCAAGGTAATACTAATCAATCCAAAATTGACCGATGGTGTAACTGGCAACACGTCTGATTTTGGTTCAGAAGAGTCCAGGTTCGAGCCCTGGTCGGTCAACGAGTCCAAGTTTATATAAACTTGGACTTTTTTATTTTTTCACAATAGGTTCGGATGGAATTTTGTCATTTAAGTGTGATGTTTTCAGCTTGATGACGGAATCTAGAAGACACCAAGTCGAAGTGATGTTATAGTTAACTTTTTATCGCAAATTGAATGGAATTATCCATCATTTGGGATAACTGAGGCTATTTATTTTTCTCAAATACATTTCCTACCTATAAACCTAAATCTTCTCAAAACAGGATTTTCAAGTCAACTTCCGATAAGTTTTTAAAATAATGTAAATTGTAAATCAAAGATGAAAATTGAGATTGTACCATACGATAAGCATTGGGTGAAGGAATTTGAAAGGTTGAAAAAAGAGCTTTCGGTTATCCTTAATTCAATTCATCCCTCAATAGAACATATTGGCAGTACTTCTGTTCCGGGATTGTCCGCAAAGAACGTGATTGATATTTTGATAGGGGTAAAAGAAAAAAGTCAATTTGATACTGTAATCTATGAACTTGGGTTAATCGATAGCTATATTTATTATAAGGCTTTAGAGGCTGACCTTCCCAACAGAAGGCTATTTGTGAGGCTAAAAGATGGTATATCCTCCGCTAAATTTGGAAAAGTATTTTATCATCAGGACAAAATCCCACATGATGAAGTCAATCAAAGCAGGATAGCCAATGTACATATAGTTGAATTAGACAGTTCTGAATGGTTGAGGCATATTGCATTTAGAGAATACCTCAAAGCCCATGAAGGAGTCAGGAATGAATATGCCAAAATCAAAATTTCACTAAGCAAAAAAAACTGGAAACATGGTATGGAATACAATGCAGAGAAGAAAAGCTTTATTAAGAGCGAAGAAAAAAAGGCGGTTGAATGGTTTATGGCCGGCAGGAAATAATATGGTTTTCGGATTTTTTAAAAATTATTACATAGACGGTAAAACTCCTCAAACTTTTTATTTTGAATTACTTAACCATTAAAATGCTACTTAACACAAGTTTCAAACTAAATATGTACTGATAAAATATCAGTTGCCTGTAGAGGTCTTTTATTTTTGGATTTATGGATTACATTTACATAGAAATTGCCCAAGATCTATGAATTACCGATTAAAACACCCTTTATTCCGGTAATAAAAATCCTTCTTAATATGAAAACCAAACTGATCATCATCTTAGCTTTGGGATTACATTTCATATTGCCAATCCATCAGGCTATATCCCAAAGCTGTACACAAAACAATATTTTTGTGGAAAGTTTTACTTTGCGCAATGCCGATGGCAATCCGTTCACTCCCAATGACGATTATGAAATCGGTGATTCGGTAACTGGACAGATTTTTATCACATTTTCCGGTAGTTCGACCAATGCCTATTCATTGAAAACCACCTATGACGTCTATGTTAACGGTGAACTCGTCGTTACCCAGGGTTATGCCTGTTTATTTAACCAGCAAAAGGTTGTCCTCAACACTCCCGTATTTGTCAACAATTTTACTTGGAATTGGGGAGATATTGTAGAGGTGAAAAATGTTTATATAAGATGGTCAACCAACAGCAACTCACCTTGTTCTGAAGTCAGTGATGGAAATTCACAGTGTTATTTCAATGGAGCAGGGTTTGTAGCTGCTATGCCTTTATTCCCGGATTTCAATTATATCGCAACCTATTGTAATCCATCGGTACAATTCGGGGATCTTACCGTTGGTGGATATCCTACTTACGACTATGCTTGGGATTTTGATGGCTTGGGAACATCCACAGCACAAAATCCATCCTTCAATTTTCCAGGGCCGGGGAGTTATGATATATCACTTACCACTACAGACAATAGCGGCACTGTTAGGTCTGTCACCAGAAATATAACTATCCCTGTATTTGATATTTTGGTGGAAATTACGCCTAGCATGACCAATTCAAATACAGGTACCATCAAAGTCGATATGAGCGGTGGGAATGCCCCTTACACCATCGCTTGGCAAAGTAACCCTGCAGGAATTTCCGGTTCTGTCTCTGGCATAAGCGATTCATATACTATCACCGATTTGCCTTCAGGAAACTATGCCATTACGGTCACAGATTCATTGGGCTGCATGGTAACCGAAACTTATTTTGTGGAATGGTCATCTCTCCTTTCCCAAAAATGGGACTTATTTGAGGCTAAATTCAACCAAAATACCAGGAGCGTTGAGATTGAATGGATAATTCCAAATGAAAAAATTCCTTGTCAATACATTATCGAAAGGTCTGAAACTGGCATATCAAATTTCAAGGATCTGGGCAGGGTGGCAGGGTATGGTTATAATGAGAGTTTTGGCAATTACCGTTTTAATGACAAGACATTACCTGCTACAGGTGGTCGGATTTATTACCGGATAAGGACCGAAGACATCAATCAAAAAATTTACATGAGCAAAGTCATTTCTGTTTTGGTACCTGAACAAAAAGGACTCAATGAATCAGAGTGGTTGATATACCCAAATCCCTTAGAAGGAAATAAACTCACTCTAAAGTTTCAAGGCTTGGCAAAAAATAAAGGTGATCAGGTCCATGTATTTATATCTACAGCTAATGGCAGGTCAATCAAGGCCTTTGTTACTGATCTAGAAACAATAATCTTAGATGATATTGTAAGAGACTTGCCGAAAGGGATTTTAGTGATTGAAATAGTAGATGGCTTTAAAATGGAAATCATAAGGGTTGTCAGAAAATGATAAATGAATCCCTTTTGAATGGACTTAATTTTTAAATATTGGATAATATATAGCAGCCAAATGGTTCTATTCCGGAAAATTTGAAAGACGATTTATGATACAGCTTCTTTTCTTGTAATCAGATTTTTTTATTGCAACTAAACAAAGACAGGAGGATGTATAAATTAAACTGTAAAACCTGCTTTTTGTAAACCGGTTATTTCTGCACAATCCTTGGGTTGAGTTTGACTTTTTTTCCTTCAATATTCCTCCTAATTCGCATATTGACCAATTCTACACTTAGAGAAAAGAATACCGCAAAATAGATGTAACCTTTTGGAACTTCAACATGAAATCCTTCCACCAACAACATAAATCCTATCAGTATCAAAAAAGACAAAGCCAATACCTGAAGAGTTGGGTTCTTATTGATAAACTTGCTGATCCTACCTGCAAAGACCATCATTACAATCATAGCGATGACTACCGCAACAATCATCACAATCACCTCATCCACCAATCCTACTGCGGTCAAGATACTGTCGAATGAAAAGATCACATCCAATAAAATAATTTGAAAAATTACTTGAGAAAGACCTTGGGCTGTATTTGCTTTTACCTCTTCGGCTTTCCCTTCCATTTTATGATGAATCTCCAAAGTTGATTTGAACAAAAGAAACAGACCTCCAAATGCCAAAATCAAATCTTTTCCACTCAGATCAAAATCAAAAACAGTTATCAATGGTTCATTGAATTTGATGATATAAGATATCCCAAGCAATAAACCAATCCGAAAGATCATAGCGAATGCCAGCCCAAGTATTCTGGCTTTTTCTTGCTGATTTTCAGGAAGTTTATTGGAGATAATGGATATGAATATAATGTTATCCACCCCCAAGACAATTTCAAGGAATGTCAATGTGGCTAACGCAATCCAAGTTTCTGTTAAAAGGAAAATTTCCATTTATTTATTTATTTTTTAATAGGGTTAGTAATATTTAAAGGTAATCAGTTTGACTTTCCTGATTATTATTAATTTGATTTAAAGATCCAATTTAGCCTAAATCACAACTCAAATTTAATGCCCGACAGTCATTTTTTTTGCAAACATAAAAGACCCAATTTCTGATTAATCCAGAGCTCATGTTGATGAATCCCTCAAAATTTAAAAAGAAGAATCATTTCCGAGGTGAATTCATTACTTTGTAAAGAAAATATAAAGTGACTGCGGTAACAGATCCATGTGTGACCAGAAGCATTAGCAATGCTATGTTATTCATAATTTTTCCTCCCTTCTTTTATGCGTTTTTGATTTGATAAATAGACCAGAAAACAGATAAACCCAAACAAACTTATCAAAAGAATTCTGGCCAAATTGATATAGAATTTTTTTCTTTCAAGAAAATCTTTTTCAGTTTCATTTACGGCAGTATTAAGTTCTTCATTTAGTCCATAATTGGATATATTTTTAATTAAAGAACTATTGTCCAAAACCCAATTTCCACCATTCATTACACTTGATATGTTCTCCGCCCATTCGTTTTGAAAAGGGGTAATCAAAGCACTCAAAAAAACCATGAGCAACAATAGGGGTGTAATGTATTTTATGATGAATTTATAGACCTGGGGAATCTTGATATCTGAACCTTCATTGATTTCATTCCAGCCTTTGTTGATACCGAAAACCCAAGAAAATAACACCGCCTCTAGCAAGGCAAAAACTACCAGGCTGACTGTTCCAGCCCAATAATCATATTCATCGAAAACACCATATTGGTAAAGTAATACCGTAGGCAAACCCATTATCAAAGCCATGGCTCCAAATGACCAGGCACCCTTAGTATTTCCCCATCCAAATTCATCTATCATAAAACCCATCCAAGGTGTTCCCATGGCCAATGAGGATGTGATCCCTGCAAAAAACAAAAGTCCAAACCATAAAACCCCGGAAAATGCCGCAGCAATTTCACCCCATTGTTGAAAGAGAAAAGGCATAGTTTGAAAGGCCATTCCAAATCCAGCATTTTCCAAAACCCAATCCAGGCCTAAATATCCTGCTGCAATGGGAATCACAATACTGCTACCAAGTACCACTTCAACAAACTCGTTCATAAAACCTGCCGATACGGCATTCAAAGCAATATCTTCATTCGCTTTGATATATGCGGCGTAACATTGAATCGTACCCATACCTACAGACAAAGTAAAGAATATTTGTCCCGCGGCTGCCAGCCAAACTTTTGGGTTGGTCAAGGAATCAAATTGCGGAGTCCAAAGAAAATTCAGTCCATCCCAGGCATTGGCCTCCGGAAAAAGTTCTGATTTGCCGGATTCACCCAAAGTCAAACCTCGAATCGCCAAAATCATCCCAAACAATATCAGTAAAGGCATCCCTATTTTGGCCACTTTTTCAATTCCACCCAATCCTTTGGAAAGGATAAATATGTTTAAGACCAATACCAGTACATAGAAGAACACTGCTTCAAATGGTATTCCGGTACTGGTGGTAAATACGTCCACGTATGAGGTGAAAAAATTGGCTATTTCTGATTGAGTCATTCCCTCAAACGTACCCCAAACAGAATGCAACACATATACCAAACTCCATGATTCAATGTAAGTGTAATATGCCGCCACAGCGATATTGGTAAAAATCCCAAATACACCTACATATTTCCAAATCCTCGCTTTTCCCATTCCATCCATGATGTAGGGAGTACTGTGGTTGTTGAATTTTCCCCCAAATCTACCAGAAGACCATTCTATTAGTAAAAGCGGAATTCCCATCAATAAAAAACAAACCAAATAGGGAATCATAAATGAACCTCCCCCATTTTGAACTGCCTGAACAGGGAATCTCAAGAAGTTTCCCAGACCGACGGCATTTCCGGCCATGGCCAAGATAAGCCCTAACCTGGTGCCCCAAGCCTCTTTAGGTATTAACTTATTTTCCATAAAGGATAGTGATTTTAATTATCAGATTTATACTGAAAGTTGTAAGAGATAATATCTCAGCAATGAAAAATGGTCAACGAATTCTGTCAGAAAAAGAAAAAATAGGGATAAAGGCAATCCAGAGTAAACGAAAATCTCAAGAGGTAAAAAACCGCATTCAGAGAAGTTTCCAGCTTAATTTTATTTCGAAAAAAGAAAGGAACAACAGTTGTAAAATGTTGCTCATCTGTTTTTTCTTTTGACAAAAAATTAAAGAAGTTAATCGAATGTAAAACATCAGCTTTTTGATCAGCTGTCATTTTTGATTTTTGACCGGCAGAATAAACCGATTCAGCAGAAAAATGATTTATCCCGCAAGGAAGTCTTTCAGGAATGGATAGGCTTCCAAATGTCCATCCCTGTACTCCAAAGAGAACAATCAGCAACAAGAATGCTAATTTTGATTTTTTCACAAATACCTTACGAAAACCGCATCAAATGTAATAGAAATTTTCACTTTGTTGAAAAATCTTTTTTTTTTAACTTTTACTGTTCAAAGCCTTCAAAACAACATTAAAAGTGATCATCCGGTCTAGTAGCATTGCTTCTGTTTTTTTCTGTCCGATCCCCTATCCTTAAAATAAATAGATTTGAATAAGGATACATCCAAACAATCGTCCTATTTGCCCAAAATTTACTTTCTTTGCACTTCATCAACCCAGTGAAAATGTCTCCATTTGAAGATATAAGACCGTATTACGATACAGAAGTAAATCAAGCTATCAGGGAAATCATTGACCACCCCATGCTCAAGGCTATGATGAATTATACCTTTCCGGATAAAAATGACGAATATTGGAAGGACCTTTTGCTTCATTGCCATTCTATCCGGGACTTCCAGATCAATTTTATCTATCCTGGTGTCAAAAGGGTACTGGAAAGCAGTTCAAACGGATTGAGTACCTCAGGATTTGAAAAACTTTCAAAAAACACTTCCTATCTCTTTATATCCAATCACAGGGATATCATCCTCGATACTTCCCTTCTCAATACCTGTCTGTACGAGCATGGTTTATCCATGACCACTTCTGCCATCGGTGACAATCTGGTCAAAAAGCAATTTCTGAGAACATTGGCCAGGCTGACCAGAAGTTTTATCATCAAAAGAGGACTTCCCTCCCGGGAACTGCTCGATAGTTCAAAGTTGATATCCGAATACATAGGCAAATCATTATTGAGGGAAAACAGGTCTGTTTGGATAGCCCAAAGGGAAGGCCGGACCAAAGACGGTAATGACATGACCCACAAAGGTGTCCTCAAAATGATCGCCATGGCCTCAGATCAGGGAGAAAGTCTGTTGGACTATTTCAAAAAACTGAATGTCGTACCTGTAAGCATTTCCTATGAATATGATCCGACAGATATATTGAAAATGCCAGAGCTACTGGCAAAAGCGCGTTCAGAATCCTATGTCAAAGGAGAAAACGAAGATTTCCATACTTTGCTCAGTGGGATATTGGGACAAAAGAACCGGATCCATATCCATATCGGGGATTTACTCACCGGTCAGATAGCGCAAATCAGTAAAAAAATCTCAGGCCCTGCCAAGCAATTGAAAGCCCTGGCAGACCTGATTGATGATCAAATTGTGTCCGGATACAAACTTTGGCCGACCAAGTACATCGCCTATGACCTGCTGTATCAAACCGATGAATTCAAGGATAAATACAGCTCCGCCGAAAAAGCCTATTTTGAAGCTAGATTCCACAAAGGAGTGGACCAAAATGATTCCGTAGCAGTGGAAAATTTCCTGGCCATGTACGCCAACCCTGTAGTCAATCAAAAAAAACAGCGGTTTTCGATTGTATAAGCTGCGGAGTCAAAAAAAAGGAAATTGGAATTACTCTCAAATCGAACGTAGGGAGATTCATGAATTCAATTGAAAAAAACAAAAAGTGAATAAATTGATATCTTCATATGGGAATTACTTCTTAGTGCATTTCTAATAAAGAGTTTTTTCCTTTGTGAAAACATTTAAGAGGGCCCCGATGGATTTAATCTTTCGGGGTCGTCTTTTTTAATTTTCTATCATCGCTCAAACTACCCTATTAATTAAAATAAAAAAATACCCGAAACAGGGTATTTTTCCATTTGACATAATTTGTCCCAAATTCTCCAAATTCCCCAATCTTTCTACATCCACCCTCCTCTTCCCCCCTCACATTTTTTATTTTCCCTTTTTTTACCCTTATATTTAAATCCATGAAATTCATTCCTCTACTCACCCTGGTAGTTTTGTGGTTTGTTGAAACCACCTCTGCCCAAACCCAACCCATAGGATTGATTGAAACCCCTCAGGGAAAGGTTTATATCCGCCTGTTTGACGAAACCCCAAAACACAGGGAAAGCTTTATCCAACTTGCAGAGGCGGGTTATTGGGATTCACTGACATTCAACAGGGTAATTCCCAATTTTGTGGCCCAAGGCGGGTGTCCGGATACAGAAGAGGGATTCAATGATCCTGAGTACCTGTTGGAACCGGAATTTGTCAGAGGTATCACACATGTGTATGGAGCAGTAGGTGCAGGAAGAGACGGCAATCCTGACAAACTTTCGGCCCGATGCCAATTTTATATTGTCCAAAACAAGGACGGTCTCCATAGATTGGATGGCGATTACACGGTCTTTGGTCAGGTTATCAAAGGTATGGATGTCATAGACAAAATTGTTTTTGTAAAGAGAGACGAAAAAGACGAACCCCTCACCCCGATTACGCTGAAAGTAAAAATAGTACGACTTACCAAAGCCCAAATTGAAGATTTAATTAATTTTTAGGCAGGAAATAAATTTGCGCTGTTTCTCTCTTATTTTTATAGCATAAATCTTTGCCCAAAGTGTAATTCCTTACAGTCTTTGTTTCAATCTCTCAAAACATGAAAATAACCGAATTCAAAAAGCTTGTCTTTTTAAAAATTTTCGGATTTGCAATTGCTCTTATTTTGGCATTTATGGTTTTGCTCCCTTTTTTTTTCAAGGAAAAAATCAACAGCATTGCGCAAGACTATTTGAATGAACAGGTACAAACCGGTCTTTCTTTTCAGAATATCAACCTGACATTTTTCAGGCACTTTCCAAGTCTGACCGTTTCGTTGGATGAATTGTTGATCTTGGGAAAAGAAGGATTTGAAATAGACACTTTGGTTTATACAAAAGACCTTTCCTTTGGAATCAAATTGATTTCCCTGTTGGGTGACAATATACAGGTCAATGGCATTTACCTCAAAGATGCCAGAATCAATGTTCTGATGGACGAATTGGGGAATCCCAATTATGATATATTTAAGTCCACTCAGGAAACCCAACAAGAAACTTCCGAAACGGATAGTACCAGTTTAAGGGTCGAAATCAAAAGCATCAAACTTCTGAACAGTTCGGTTTTTTACAAGGATTCAGGTCTGGACTTTTCTTTTTCGGCAGAGAATTTTGACTATTCGGGAAAGGGAAAGCTTGAAAATGAAATTTTTGATTTAAGCAGTAACCTGAAAATTCCAAGCTTTGAACTCTCATATGAAGGCATTCCATATTTTGCCAAAAAAAGAATAACAGCCAATTTGAAAACCAAAATCAATACGGAATCAACTGCTTTGACTTTTGAAAGAAACCATCTCAAAATCAATGATCTTCCGGTGGATTTTGTAGGCAAGCTGGAATTTCTCAGCGGAGGATATGACATGAATTTCATTCTTGAGTCAGTTGACTCCAAATTTAAAGATATGCTCAGCCTGGTACCTGAGGACATGTATCCTTGGCTGAAGGAAACCAAAGTCAGGGGGAAAGGAGACCTCAGAGGTTCTTTACAAGGCTTGTATTTGCCTTCGGAAAACCTTATGCCGAATCTTTTATTGAACTTAAAGGTCTATGACGGTTATCTCAATCACTCAGAATCCACTATTCCGCTCAAGGATCTGAATGTGGATTTTAACATAACCATTCCTGAACTTTCCATTGAAAAAACCAAACTGGATCTGGACAGTATATACTTCAGCTTAGGGGATGGATTCCTCAAGGGGCATTTCAAAACAGATGGACTAGATCCAGCATTTATTCAGAGCAATCTTCTTGCGGATGTTGATTTGGGATTGTTGGACAAAGCTGTAGGCTTATATGCCTACGATATGAAGGGCAGGTTGAAATGGAACTTCAGTGCAAATGGTATTTACAGTGAAAGGCAGATTCCCGGCACTTTCCGAAACCCTAAATACGAAACAGCAAGCATCCCTGTTTTTGATTTCATCAGTACACTTTCAGAGGGTTATTTTAAGTGGACTGATTTACCTGAACCTGTTCAGAATATTTCATGGAACCTTCGTATCAGTGCTCCTGACAGTATCTATCAAAATATGGGTATTTTCTTGGAAAATTTCCAATTCAGTGTGTTGGATAATATTGTCAAAGGGCATTTCAATATCGGGCAACTGAAGGGAATGGATGTTGATGCCGCAATTTCCACTAAATTCAACCTGTCTGAGGTAGAAAAGTTTTATCCTTTGGAAGAAGGATTTATCCTCAAGGGCCTATTTGACATTGATCTTCAGGCCAAAGGAAGCTATGAACCGGAAAAGAAACTGTTCCCGGTCATGGATTCCAAAATAAACCTGAGAGAGGGTTTTATCAAAACCAGCTATTCCGAGCATCCCATAGAGGACCTTTCTCTTGAATTGGATATTCAGAGTGACAGAGGTTCATATTCTGACCTTAAATTTGACCTTAAACCCATTCATTTCCGATTTGTAGACCACCCTTTTTCATTGACTGCCAATCTGGAAAACCTGGATGATATCAAATACGACATCCAATCATCCGGAAGGATTGACCTTGGAAAGCTTTATGGAACTTTCGGGATTGATGGACATGACGTCAACGGTTATTTAATCACAGACCTGAATCTCAAAGGCCGACAAAGCGATGCCATACAAAGTAGGATACAATATCTCGATAACAAAGGATTTGTGGAGATGGAGAAGATACAGATCAATTCTGAATTGTTTCCTTATCCAATAGATATTCTTTCCGGAAGATTCAAGATTGATCAGGATAAAATCCAATTAGAGGATTTTTTGGCCTATTATGTGGACAATGAGTTCAGGGCCAAAGGTTATTTATTCAATATCATAAACTATCTATCAGATCCGGGTGAGGAATTGAATGGAAAATTGGAAATCAATAGCGGCAAGATCAATATCAATGATTTTATGTTTTTCGCTGAAAATGATAGTCCTACTATAGATACTATAGGCGTGGTACATGGAGTAGTGATGATTCCTCAAAACATCCATTTCAATTTTTCGGCACAGGTTGACACGATTCTTTATGATGATTTTGTTTTGAAAAAATTCAAAGGTGAAATTACCATTGATAAAGGGCTCTTGACTTTGGAAAAGACAGGATTCGAAATGATTGGTGCAGATTTTAAGATGGATGCCAAATATCATCCCATCAACCCGTATCATGCTGAATTTGATTACAATATCACAGCTAAAGCATTCGATATCCAAAGGGCATATAATGAGATTACAATGTTCAAAGAAATAGTCACTGCAGCCGCTTATGCTACAGGTACTGCTTCCCTGGATTATCAGCTTTCAGGAAGATTGGATGCCAATATGCAGCCTGTAATGCCTTCGATAAAGGGTGAGGGTGTATTTGGTTTGGACAACATTAAACTCAAAGGTTTTAAGTTGATGAATACCATCGCAAACAGAACGGAGAATTCGGAACTTCAGGATCCTGATTTAGCAGATGTGAGTATTAAAAGCAGCATAGCCAATAATCTGATAACCATCGAGCGGACAAGGATGCGCATTGCAGGTTTCCGTCCGAGATTTGAAGGTCAGGTAAGTTTGGATGGGGATATGAGTATAGCATTCAGGCTCGGTTTACCGCCTTTGGGTATTTTTGGCATACCGATCAAAATAACCGGTAATGCCGAGAACTTCAATATGGAAATAGGGAAGATTACCGAGGGGGATGAATTGGAAGAGGTTAAAGATGTAGATGTTGTAGGGGAGATTGAAGGAAACTAGGTTTGAGGGTTTAAGATCTTAGATTGTAGATTGTAGATTTAAGACTTAAGATTTTAGATTGAAAATTCAAGACTGATGACCTTTTTGGTATGGTTGAAATAGAAAAGTCAAAACACCAACAATCCTTCATTTTTCCAAAAAAAATCGCATATTCACGATTCATTTATCTTTAAAATAAAATATCAGATATGGCTGATCCAATAAGAATTCTCGTAGTAGGATGTGGCAATATGGGAGCTTCCCATGCAACTGCTTACCACCAAATGCCCGAATTTGCTATCTGCGGCTTGGTGGCAAGGGGAGAAAGCAAAATCAAGCTGAATGAAAAACTGGGAGCGAATTATGATCTTTTCGATGATTTTGAATCAGCTCTTTCAAAAACCAGGCCCGATGCAGTCTGTATTTCCACCTACCCTGATACCCATGAAAAAATGGCTTTAGCTGCTTTGGAAGCTGGTTGTCATATTTTTATAGAAAAGCCATTGGCTGATACCGTCTTAGGATCCCAAAATATCATTGACGCGGCAAAAAAGGCCGATAAAAAAGTTGTGGTAGGCTACATCCTCCGCCACCACCCCTCCTGGGAAAGATTCATTGAAGAAGCACAAAAGTTGGGCAAACCTCTTGTAATGCGTATGAACCTTAACCAACAAAGTCATGGATTTATGTGGGATGTGCACAAAAACCTGATGGAAAGCCTCAGTCCAATTGTAGATTGTGGTGTGCATTATATTGATGTCATGTGTCAGATGACACGTTCCAAACCCATTTCCGTGTCTGCCATCGGTGCAAGGCTTACAGATGAAATTCCCGCATTCAATTACAATTATGGGCAACTGCAGATCAGGTTTGAAGATGGTTCTGTGGGTTGGTATGAAGCAGGTTGGGGTCCCATGGTTTCAGACAATGCCTTTTTTATCAAGGATGTTTTTGGTCCAAAAGGCGCCGTTTCGATTGTAGCAAAAGAAGCTGCTGCAGCAGGAAAATCCGATAACGTGGATTCCCATACCAAAACTGAAAGTATCAAAATCCATCATGCCGAAATAGATGCCAAAAATAATTTTGTCCATCAAAATGAATGGATAGACATGAAAGATGAACCCGATCATCAGGAATTGTGTAACCGTGAACAGCAGTTCTTTCTGAAAGCCATCCAAAATAACACGGACCTTACAGATCACCTCGATGACGCATTGAACAGTCTTAGAATTGCTTTTGCATGCGATGAATCTGTAAAGACCGGAAAGATGGTAATCCTATAAAAACCTGGGATAGATAGCTTACATTTTACATGAAGTAATTGCAGCTTTTATACTGACTACCAAAACCTTGGATTTCACCATTTTTAACCAAATCTTTGGATTTGCATAATTCTTATTGAAAAAAGTTTGAATTTTTTTATTTTTTGAAGCCAATGATTTTGCATTTCAAAATATGAAAAAATATTTTCGTAGAATATTATACTGTTAAACGGTATTTTTTTCAAATATTATTTTTATAATATGGTTTTTTTTCTACAATTTTATTACCGACTACACCAGTCCATCACCCCTTGTTAACAACATTCTACAGTAAAAAATGAAAATCGTCGACACCAAACGAATTTTCAGAAACAGTTTCTGGATAGCTATATTTTGCAGTGTTTTTTTGATGCAACATCAATCTGTCGCCATCGAAGACAGGTTCATTATTCACCAAACCCCCAGTGCTGAACTTTCCAATCTGAAAATCAATTCCGGTAAACTTGAACCCAGATTTCACCCCTCAATTTTAGATTATAAGGTAGAGGTTTCTTTTTCCAATTTTGTTTTTGATATCACTCCTTTTACAGCAGACGCTAATGCCAGGGTTTTTATAAAAGGCATTGAGGTCAGTCCTTCTGTCCCTTCACCAAAAATTTTACTTTTTCAGGGAACCAACAATATTCCGATACAGGTCACTTTATCAAATGGAGATCAAAAAATCTATTCTTTAACTGTTTTCCGGTCTGCACCGCTTCCAGGTGAGGGCAACAATTTTGCCCTGTCATCCAGTGATTGTGAGGAATATTTGGATATTGATGATTGTACTGCAGCCCAGACTGATACAGACGGGGACGGGGTACCCGATTTCACGGATTTTTGCCCAAACACCCCTTTTGGAGAGCCTGTTGACACCTCAGGTTGCTCGGATTCGCAAAAAGACACAGATGAAGATGGGGTAACAGATGATTTGGATCTTTGCCCGGGCACCCCTTTAGGTGCAGAGGTGAATGAGGATGGCTGTACACCTGATCAGATTGATACGGACCAAGACGGTGTTCCTGATTATCTTGACTTATGCCCAAATACTCCTGAAGGAGAGGAAGTTAACCAAGATGGATGTAGCCTGTCCCAAATCGATACCGACGGAGATGGGGTTATGGATGACAAAGATATCTGTCCAGAAACTCCCGAAGGAGAAGAAGTTGATGAGAATGGATGTAGCCCGGATCAGATTGATACGGATGGAGATGGTGTTCCTGATTATCTTGATCTGTGCCCTGACACTCCAGCCGGGAGTCAGGTAGATGAAAACGGATGTGCTTTATCCCAATTGGATACAGATGGAGATGGGGTTTCAGATGATTTGGATCTTTGTCCGGAAACACCATTAGGTGCTGAAGTAGATGAAAACGGTTGTAGTCCAGATCAGATTGATACAGATGGTGACAGTGTTCCCGATTATCTTGACCAATGTCCCAATACACCTGTCGGTGCCCAAGTGGATGAAAACGGTTGCAGTCCTGATCAAATTGATACTGACGGAGATGGAATTCCTGATTATCTGGATCAATGTCCCAATACTCCCACAGGGGTACAGGTGGATGCCAATGGATGCGCTCTTTCCCAATTGGATTCGGATGGAGATGGTGTCACTGATGACCTTGACCTATGTCCTGATACTCCCACAGGGGTACAGGTGGATGCAAATGGTTGTGCACTTTCACAATTGGATTCGGATGGAGATGGTGTCACTGATGACCTTGACCAATGTCCTGATACTCCAACAGGCGTACAGGTAGATGCAAATGGTTGTGCACTTTCACAATTGGATTCGGATGGAGATGGTGTCACTGATGACCTTGACCAATGTCCTGATACTCCAACAGGCGTACAGGTAGATGCAAATGGATGCGCGCTTTCCCAATTGGATTCGGACGGGGACGGGGTCACTGATAACCTTGACCTATGTCCCGATACTCCCACAGGGGTACAGGTGGATGCAAATGGCTGTGCTTTATCACAGCTGGATTCGGACGGCGATGGGGTCACTGATGACATGGACCAATGTCCTGATACTCCAACAGGGGTACAGGTGGACGCAAATGGTTGTGCTTTGTCACAGTTGGATTCGGACGGGGATGGAATTACTGATGACCTTGACCTATGTCCCGATACTCCCACAGGGGTACAGGTGGATGCAAATGGTTGTGCACTTTCACAATTGGATTCGGATGGAGATGGTGTCACTGATGACCTTGACCAATGTCCTGATACTCCAACAGGCGTACAGGTGGATGCAAATGGATGCGCGCTTTCACAATTGGATTCGGATGGAGATGGTGTCACTGATGACCTTGACCAATGTCCTGATACTCCAACAGGCGTACAGGTAGATGCAAATGGATGCGCGCTTTCCCAATTGGATTCGGATGGAGATGGTGTCACTGATGACCTTGACCAATGTCCCGATACTCCCACAGGCGTACAGGTGGATGCAAATGGTTGTGCACTTTCACAATTGGATTCGGATGGAGATGGTGTCACTGATGACCTTGACCAATGTCCTGATACTCCAACAGGCGTACAGGTGGATGCAAATGGATGCGCGCTTTCACAATTGGATTCGGATGGAGATGGTGTCACTGATGACCTTGACCAATGTCCTGATACTCCCACAGGCGTACAGGTGGATGCAAATGGTTGTGCTCTTTCCCAATTGGATTCGGACGGCGACGGGGTCACTGATGACCTAGACCTATGTCCCGATACTCCCACAAGGGTACAGGTAGATGCCAATGGTTGTGCTATATCACAGTTGGATTCGGACGGGGACGGGGTCACTGATGACCTTGACCAATGTCCTGATACTCCCACAGGCGTACAGGTGGATGCCAATGGCTGTGCTTTGTCACAGTTGGATTCGGACGGAGATGGAATTACTGATGACCTTGACCAATGTCCCGATACTCCGACAGGCGTACAGGTAGATGCAAATGGATGCGCAATTTCCCAATTGGATTCGGATGGGGATGGAATTACTGATGACCTTGACCAATGTCCTGATACTCCCACAGGAGTACAGGTGGATGCAAATGGTTGTGCTTTGTCACAATTGGATTCGGACGGAGATGGAATTACTGATGACCTTGACCAGTGTCCCGATACTCCCACAGGGGTACAGGTGGATGCAGATGGCTGTGCTTTATCACAGCTGGATTCGGACGAGGATGGGGTCAATGATGACCTTGACCAATGTCCTGATACTCCAACAGGGGTACAGGTGGATGCCAATGGATGTGCACTTTCCCAATTGGATTCGGATGGGGACGGGGTCACTGATGACCTAGACCAATGTCCTGATACGCCCACAGGCGTACAGGTGGATGCCAATGGATGCGCACTTTCCCAATTGGATTCGGATGGGGACGGGGTCAATGATGACCTTGACCAATGTCCTGATACTCCAACAGGGGTACAGGTGGATGCCAATGGATGTGCACTTTCCCAATTGGATTCGGACGGGGATGGGGTCACTGATGACCTTGACCTATGTCCCGATACTCCCACAGGCGTACAGGTGGATGCCAATGGATGCGCACTTTCCCAATTGGATTCGGATGGGGACGGGGTCAATGATGACCTTGACCAATGTCCCGATACACTTGCTGGGGCAGAAGTAGATGAAAACGGATGTAGCCAAGATCAAATTGATACAGATGAAGATGGAATACCTGACTATTTGGACCTATGTGAGGATACGCCCTCAGGTACTCAGGTAGACGAAAACGGTTGCGCTCTTTCTCAACTGGACACTGATGAAGACGGGATAACAGATGATATGGACCAATGTCCGGAAACACCTGATGGAGCTGAAGTAGATGAAAACGGCTGCGCACTTTCCCAATTGGATTCGGATAATGATAGTATCACTGATGATTTGGATCAATGTCCGGATACTCCCGAAGGATTTGAAGTTGATGAATTTGGCTGTGCACTTTCACAAAAAGATACTGACATGGATGGGGTTACAGATGATGTGGATTTATGTCCCGAAACCCCTGAAGGTGCTGAAGTGGATCAGTTTGGCTGCGCTTTAGATGAACTTACCCCGATTGCAATAGTGGATTTCGAGGATGTTGATTTGCTGGAAACTATCTGGGGAACCCCATTTGAAGAATTGACTCTACCGGATCAAATCCTTGTACTGACTGATAATGGAGATTGGGTCTATTTACCAATCACCTGGGATGCAGGAGAATACGACCCCTTCCAAAACGGGCCCTACATACTGACCGGAGTAATTACACTTCCGAATAGTTGGGAAAATCAAACGGATAGAGAACCGACAATTATTGTTGTTGTTTTGCCAAAAGAAAGTCCGATAGACCTGGAATTGAGCAATGATATCTTCACCCATGAGGATAGTGATGAGGCCATATTTGTTGGGGAATTTACAGTCATAGATCCTATTGATGACATCCATATCTTGGAATTGGTCCCAGGTGCCTTGGATAACGATCTTTTCACAATTATCGACAACCAATTGTATTGGACCAATAACAGCTTGATGCCTGGAGAAACCACATTTTCAGTGTTGGTTAAAGTGACTGATAGAGATGGCAATATCTTGGAGAAAGAGTTTACGATCACACGAAGAATCAATGAACTGAGTGATCTGGAAATTCCAAACACATTTACCCCTAATGGCGATAATTTCAATGACCAATGGGGAATGTCAAGCCTTAAAATCTACAAAGGAGTGAAAATGCATATTTTCGAAAGAAGTGGCCTGCGGGTTTTCTATTCTGAGGATCCTGAGAGAAAATGGGATGGAACTTACCTTGGAAAAGAACTTCCAACAGGCACCTATTATTATGTGATAGAAATAGCGGATACCAACGAGTCCAGAAAAGGTATGCTGAATCTTCTCAGAAAGTAGACAAGCCGGACATAAATCCCCTTTTAAGGAGGGGAAAAGCATGTAAATTCTGATAACAGACTAGTATTATTTGTAAAATGAAAAAATTCTATCTCTTCTTTATAATGGCAATATTGCCGACGGTCTTGGTATTTGGGCAATCCAGAAAATATATCAGCCAATTTAATCAGTTTCAAAGCTACTTTAATCCTTCACTGACGGGATTTGAAGAGTCAATCATCAGAGGTTTTGTGAGAAATCAATGGGCAGGCCTCGAAGGTGCTCCCAAAACTTTTTTTCTTTCCGTAGAAATTGACCCGGCAGAGGTAAGAGAAGCAAGTGATGCTTCGCTTATCGGAAAAACTGCTTTTGGTCTGAATATGGTTCATGACACTTATGGACCATTTGTAGACACCGAACTCCAATTAAGTTATGCTTCAAGAATTCGGCTAGGGAAAAGTACGAATTTAAGATTGGGTGCCTCTGTCAACTACAATACAATAAGATTAGACGGGAATAACCTGACCACAGAACAAGCCAATGACCCTACGGTAAACCAGTATATGAACAGCTTTGCCAATATGCAGATAGTTGATTTCAATTTGGGCATGTCCATTACCCATCAAAATTATTACTTTGGTTATGGTGCCCAAAATGTCAATCAAGGCGGGATAAGTAATGGGGATATTTTTATTGAAAGTAAGCCCCTTGCAAGTGTCTTTCAAACGGGTTACAGACAGTCAGTAAATGATAAAGTTTCTTTGGCTTTTCATGTCATGTACAGAATCCAGTCAGATCTTCCCTCGTCTATTGACTTCAATATCAAAGCCCTCTTGATGGAAAAATTCTGGGTTGGATTGGGACATAGAGTGGACCATGCAACCAATTTCCAATTGGGATTTTTGATGTCCAAACTTAAATTTGGGTATTCCTATGAAATACCCGCTCAGGGTGCTTTTATGATTCCTAATCCTACACATGAATTCATGGCTTCTTTCTATTTATTCCAAAAAATTGAGAATAGGAATGAAACAGGAGCCCTCATCTGGTAAATTCAAGAGGTTTTTCAAAATCCGAAATCAATTTGCCAACATCAAAATGGGTGTATTGGCACTTTGTGGTGGAACCACATCCATTGGTTCTGAAGATGATTGTGGCACAGGGGCATTTGAAAATAACACAAGGCCAAAATCAGAAATTGACTCTACATCCAAAATCCTGATACTTACAGCAGGCAAATCAGAATCACTTCCGTCTGTCCTTTCTGCAACACTCAATACCTCAAAAGCTACCATTCCCAAATTTGCTCCTTGAAGATTTCCTTCCAAAGGGGAATAATTGATACTGATGTCATTGTCGTACACCACCGCAATTACTTTGTAACCTACCAACATTTTTAAACCTGTAGCTCTCAAAGGAGTGACATCAGGAATTTCATCCAAAAGTACTTCTCTATCATTATCAATATTTGGTGCGCCCAGACCTGGACCTGGGATAAGATAATTCTGAGATCCAAATTCCGTTGGTCCTGCATTAATCCATCTATTTGGAATGGTCTTGATAGCAAACCAGCCTTCATCCCCTACTTCTCCGGTATATAAATCAATTGTTTTACCCACATTTTCTTCAAAGTATCTCAATTGATTCCTAAGACCAACTTGGGACAATTGATCATTCACATCTGTATCAGAAAAGTTATTGGGTTCATTTCCATTATCAATGCTACTTTCGTCTATGGCCAGAAGAATAACAAAATCACTGGGAGTCAGATTTGAACCACCCTCGTCAGGGTCAGTCATACAAGAACCCAATAAAACAAAAACCAGAAGAGAATAAACACTAATTCTTTTAAACATAAAACCTATTGATTTATAAGGAAATACAATGAATCACCTCGAAATCAATTTATATGCCAAAAACTATTTATTTCTAAAATATTTTTTCAAAATACATATATTGCAAAGAGGCTCAGGTTCATAGAAAAATCCGGCCTAAGGGACAAAGAGTTTAACTTTCAATAGAAATTCATAAAACCAAATGAAAACAATCGTTATCACAGGGGGAGCAAGTGGCATTGGATTAGCCATAACCCGACTTTTTGCTAAAAATGGCCATCAGGTTTTTTTTATAGACTATAATGTGGAAAATGGAAAAAATGAAGAAGATAAATTAAAGGACGAAAACGCTGATGTGACTTTTCTCCAAGCAGACGTTTCTGACTTAGTTCAGGTCCAGTCCATTTTTGAAGAGATACCTGAAAAAATAGACGTCCTGATCAATAATGCAGGCATATCCCACATCGGAAATCTAGAAGCAACTACTGAAGCGGATTTTGAAAGACTTTTTCAAGTCAATGTAAAAGGAGTTTTTAACTGTAGTCAGGCTGCTCTTAAAAAACTTAAAGCAAATCATGGGGGTACCATCATCAATATGTGTTCTGTGGCGGCGACAATAGGGATTGCTGATAGATTTGCCTATTCCATGACCAAGGGAGCGGTCTTGTCCATGACCCTTTCCATTGCCAAGGATTATGTAGCAGATCAGATCCGGTGCAACTGCATTTCTCCAGGTAGGGTACATACCCCTTTTGTTGATGGTTTTTTGGCCAAAAATTATCCTGGAAAAGAGAAGGAAATGTTTGAAAAACTTGCTGCCACCCAACCCATCGGCAGAATGGGAAAGCCCGAAGAAATCGCCGGATTGGTCTATTACCTTGCTTCAGATGAAGCTGCATTTATTACCGGAAGCAATTTTCCCATTGATGGAGGATTTTTGGGTATAAAAATGTAGGACTTGAGGATAAAATGTTCATTGGAAAAAAAGAAAAAATATGAAGCTATTTAGATTTGGAGAAATTGGAAAAGAAAAACCCGGAATAGAAACCCCTGATGGTAAAAGGCTGGATTGCAGTGCTTTTGGAGAAGATTGGTCTGAAGATTTTCTTGACAGCAATGGATTGGAAAGGCTTTCCCACTGGCTGTCTTATAAAATCAACAGTTTACCTGAGGTTGATAGGAATGCAAGAATTGGTTCTCCCATCAAAAGACCCTCAAAAATCATTTGTGTAGGATTGAATTATTCCCTTCATGCAAAAGAAAGCGGAATGGCCGTGCCTGAAGTGCCGATTTTGTTTATGAAAGCCACCTCTTCTTTGTGCGGACCTTTTGATCATATTATCATTCCCAGAAATTCCACCAAGACCGATTGGGAAGTGGAATTGGCGGTTATTATTGGAAAAAAGGCCACTTATGTAAGTAAGGAAGATGCCATGGAATATGTTGCAGGATATGCCGTGCATAACGATGTCAGCGAAAGGGATTTTCAACTCCATCACGGAGGTCAGTGGGTGAAAGGGAAAAGTGCAGACAACTTTGCTCCTCTTGGACCATATTTGGTCACCAAAGATGAAATAAGTAATCCCCACAATCTCAGGCTTTGGTTGAAATTAAACGGAGAAACCATGCAGGACAGCAATACCTCAGATTTGGTCTTCGATGTGCCTACTTTGGTCTCTTATATCAGCCAATACATGACCCTCCTACCTGGCGACATCATTTCAACCGGAACTCCTTCGGGCGTTGGACTTGGACTTAAACCTCCCCGCTATCTCAAGGAAGGCGATATTGTGGAATTAGGTGTAGAAGGTTTGGGAATTTCCAAGCAGGTAGCTGTTCATGCAAAGTAGTCTCAAATCTCAATTCTTAAATCTAAAATCTAAAATCTAAAAATGACCATCGACTCCCATCAGCATTTTTGGAAATTTGATCCTGTAAGAGATGCTTGGATAGATACCTCTATGAATACAATCCAAAGGGATTTTATGCCTTTGGATTTAAAGCCTGAATTGGAAAAAACAGGCTTTGATGGATGCATTGCTGTTCAGGCAGATCAGTCAGCTATGGAGACACAGTTTCTCTTGAACCTGGCAAATGAATTTCCCTGGATACAAAAAGTAGTGGGTTGGGTCGATTTGAATTCCCCTGAAATTGAGTCCAAACTGGAATCACACATGTCCGAACCAAAACTTGCCGGATTCAGGATGATTCTGCAGGTTTTGGAACCGGAAGCGATGGAGGATCCAAAATTTCTGTACGGGATAAGTTTATTGCAAAAATACGGATTCACCTACGATATTCTGATTTATCCAAAACACCTAAAGGCTGCTTTTGAGCTCGCAAAAAAATATCCTGATCAACCCTTTGTGCTAGATCACTTGGCCAAACCCAATATCAAAGGAGGAGAATATGAGTTTTGGAAGCAGGGAATTTCCGGAATTTCAGAACTACCCAATGTGTGGTGCAAGGTTTCAGGGATGGTTACAGAAGCTGATTGGAAGCATTGGAAACCTGAAGATTTCAAACTTTACCTGGACCATATTTCCGATTCCTTTGGGAGTAAAAGATTGATGTTTGGGAGTGATTGGCCAGTGTGTTTATTGGCAGGAAATTACTCTACTGTTTTTGATTTGGCTTATCACTATTATAAATCATTCAGTCAAGAGGAACAGAAAGGGATTTTTGGAAACAATGCCTGTGAATTCTATGGAATCAAAAGAAACGAATAAAACAAGTTCAACCCATCAAAAACAAAATGCTATCCTGTCATGGATTTAAAAATAAAAGATAAAGTATTCCTGATCTCAGGAGGCGCAAAAGGCATAGGAGAATCCATCAGCCGCACACTTGCTGAAGAGGGTGCGCGTGTAGTCATCATTGATCCGTCTTTAGAGGAAGGGGGGAAATTGATGGAAGAATTTGAATCCAAAGGAGTCGAGGCCCTGCACATCCCCAAAAGATTGACCGGACCTGATATTGCCCTGGAGGCAGTGGAAAAGGCATATGCGAAATTTGGAAGGATTGATGGTGTGGTCAACAATGCCGGGGCGAATGATGGAGTTGGTCTGGAAAATGGTACACCGGAAGACTTTCGTGCTTCAGTAGAAAAAAACTTGGGCCATTATTTTGATTTGGTCCATTATGCCCTACCCTATCTGAAAAAAAACAAAGGGAGTATCGTCAATATCAGCAGTAAAACCGCAGTTACAGGGCAAGGGAATACAAGTGGCTATATTGCTGCAAAAGGTGGTCAATTATCCCTGACAAGGGAGTGGGCTGTTGAATTGCTAAAATACGGTATCAGAGTCAATGCCGTAATTCCCGCAGAAGTAATGACGCCATTATATGAAAATTGGCTCAATAGCTTCGATAATCCTGAAGAGAAATTGAAGGAAATTGAAAAAAGAATTCCTCTTGGAAACAGGATGACAAAAGCAAAAGAGATCGCAGATACAGTCGTTTTCCTTCTCTCAGAACGCTCTTCCCATACTACAGGGCAACTCCTGTTTGTAGATGGAGGTTATACTCATCTGGACAGGGCTCTGTAGTTATTCCAAATGCGACAATAAGTACCTTTCTTTTCCTTAATAAAACTAAAAACATTTTCCCTGAACAACGATTATAAAATTTAACAAATCGTAAACTGTTTCCTACTTATATTTAAAACCAAATAAAGATCCAATTGGATTTTTACAAATATTTGTATCCTTATCATGCCTGCATGAAAAAAGTTATTGTCACTCCTCTCCTATTGCTTTTTCTCGTTTGTGCTGCATTTGCACAGAATAGTCTGACCGACTCTCTTGAAGCGGTTGTTAAGGTGATGGAATCCAACAATGAAAAAGGGTTTGATTTTGCCCTGGCTAAAAAAGAACTGGGATTTCAATATTACAAGGAAAACAACTTTCCCAAAGCTTTTGAAAGTTATTTGCAGGCGGAAAAAATTTTTGAGGAAATAAACGATAAACCCAATCAGGCAGATTGCTTACATAGCTTGGGAAATAACAGTTATTTTTTGGGGAATTACAATGAGTCCATAGAATACTATAAACAAGCATTGGCTATCCGTGAAAAATCAGGAGATAAAAAAGGAATGGCCTCAGGATATAACAATATAGCCAATGTCCATAATAAACTAGGCCAATATTCCAATGCCATTGCCAATTATGAGCAATCGCTCAAAATAAAAGAAGAAATCGGAGATGAAATAGGAATCGCATCAAGTCTTAAAAACATTGCTTCCATTTACTATTATCAGGCCAATTACCTTGCAGCTTTGGAGACCAACCTGAAAGCACTTAGGATTTCTGAAAAACTTGAAGATTCTATGGGTATTTCATTTGTGTACAATAATATTGCCCTGATTTATGAAAGGCAGGAAAAGCTAAATGAATCCCTTGATTTTTATCTAAAATCACTGGCCATCAAGAAATCTTTGGACGATGAACGGGGGATTTCCAATACCCTGCATAACATTGCCAAAATATACGAATACCAGCAGAATTTTGACCTGGCTATCCAAACCATCGAGGAGTCCATGCGCATTTCTGAAAAAATAAAAGAAATTGAGGGGATTTCCGCTGGTCTGAACAATCTTGCCAACATTTACGAAAAGCAGGGAAATTATGATGCTGCATTGGAGAACTACTACAAATCACTTAAAATTGACACAGAAATAGAAAACAAAAGAGGGATTTTATTGAGTGTTAACAATCTCTCCAAAATCCATCTGAATCTGGGCAATTATGGTTTAGCCAAAGACTATGCTGAAAAAGGACTATTGCTTGGAAACGAACTCGGTTCCAAAGAAGAATTAAAAGAATGTCATCATACCTTAAGCAAGGTTTATGAAGCAGAGGGAAAATATAAAGATGCCCTTTTCCATTTTCAAAGCTTCACTGCCTTTGTTGACAGCCTAAACAATCAGGAACTTGAAAGAAAAACAGCCCGTCTTGAAGCAGATTACGAGTTCGAAAAGCAATTGGCAATCATCGAAGCAGAACAAAAAGCGCAGGATCTGGAAAAGGAGAAAGAACTTCAGGCACAAAAATTTTTAAGAAACATTCTGATTTTTACAGCTTTTTCCATTTTGGTTATTGCTTTGATCATTTTCAGAAATTTTTATCTCCAAAAGAAGGCAAAAGAACTGCTTCAGGAGAGAACTTTGGAACTGGAAAAAGCCAACGAAGTAAAATCAAAGCTTTTCAGTATTATCGGTCATGATTTAAGAAACCCAATTGGCAGCTTTTATATGCTATTGGGGCTTTACACCAAAGACAGATTGGATGAGGGGGAGTTTAAGGAAGTGGCACCGGGACTTTATAAAAGTTTGGGAGCCGCTATGACAGTACTCGACAACCTTCTCCGCTGGTCTATTGGAGAAATGAAAATGATCAAATCCAAGGCTATTCCAAATAACCTGAGTGAAAAGGTCAATGACATTTTGGATTTTTTTACGACTTTGTCCAAGCAGAAAAATATCAGTATTGATTCCGAAGTAGCATCGGATATCTCTGTAATGGCAGATTCAAATCACCTGGACCTAATATTGAGAAATCTGATCAATAATGCCCTAAAATTCAGCAATCAAGATGGATTAATTACCATCCAAGCTTTCGAAAAGGAAGAAGAAATTATTATTTCAGTAAGTGATAGCGGAATAGGCATGAGTAAGGAGGAAGTTGGGAAACTTTTCCGCAAAAATCTGATAGAAAGTAAACGCGGAACAAAAGGAGAACAAGGAACAGGTCTTGGTCTTAGTCTTTGCCAACTATACGTGGAAGAGAATGGGGGGAAAATATGGGTGGAAAGTGAATATGGAAATGGAAGTACTTTTTATTTCAGCCTTCCCAAAGCGGTTGGAAAATTGGAAATGGTGGAATAAATACCATTTATATAGGACTTTATTCTGAGTACAAGTGAATTTAAAGCGGGAAATTTAAATTATTGACAAAAAACCTTGCATCTTATTTCAATACTTGTAACATTTGCAAACGTTTTCCAAAAAAATGTCAACTACAAACAACATAGCAAACCTGATAATCGACTTTGCAATTCAGCAGAGTAATTATTTTGCTATGCCGATTTTTTCTCCTTTGAGGAGGTTTAGGAACAGTTTCAGGGCAACGCCCCTATAATTTTATTTGGTGTCCTATGTGGACAACCTACAATAGCACAATCAAATTCTAATTTAACTATGGGCCTGGAAAGGCTATCTACAATTCATTTATCTCCTATTGGACAAAATGGAAAATAATTCCTTTATCATAAAACCTGCTTCAGAAAAAGACTGCATATACGCTGAGACAATCACATTGGAAATGGAAGAGTCTGCAAAAGCGCGCGGGACTGGAATAGCCAAAAGATCTCCTGAGTACATCAAGGCCAAGATGCGTGAAGGTAAAGCCGTAATTGCCACGACCAACAATGGTGAATGGGCCGGTTTTTGCTACATTGAAGCTTGGGGCCATGGAAAATTTGTGGCCAACTCTGGTCTTATCGTAGCACCCCAATTCCGCAAATTCGGATTGGCCAGCCAGATCAAAAATGAAATATTCAAGCTTAGCCGCAGCAAATATCCGGATTCAAAAATCTTTGGACTGACTACAGGCGCAGCTGTGATGAAAATCAATTCCGGATTGGGTTATATACCTGTATCTTATGGAGACCTCACAGATGATGAAGAATTCTGGAAAGGATGTAACAGCTGTGTCAATGTGGAAATTCTGAAAAGCAAAAACAGGCAGAATTGTCTGTGTACTGCAATGCTTTACGACCCTTCCAAAAAAGCAAAAACAGAGGATGTTGCCTTAAGAAAAGACTTTAAGAAAAACATCAAGCTGTTTGAGCGATGGACAAGACTGAAAAAATATATCCTGCTCAATATCAAAAAAACAAAGACCAAGACGCTTAACCTATTTTAAACCTAATGCCCATAATTGGTATGGGCTTTTACAAAAAATTAAAAATGAAAAAAACAGTATTAGCATACAGCGGGGGACTTGATACCACTTTTTGTGCTTTGCATCTCTCCAAAGACTTGGGGTATGAAGTACATGCTGTATTGATCAATACCGGTGGTTTTTCTGCCGATGAACTTCAAGCAGTGGAATCCCGCGCAAAAAGCCTCGGAATAGCCTCATTCACGGTCCTTGATGTGACCAAAACCTACTATGAGGAAGTCATCAAATATCTGGTTTTTGGAAATGTCCTTAAAAACCAGACCTATCCCCTATCGGTAAGCGCAGAAAGGATACTTCAGGCCAAAACACTAGCAGAGTACGCGAAAAAAATAGGCGCAAAATCCATCGCCCATGGAAGTACCGGTGCCGGTAACGATCAGGTCAGATTTGATATGATTTTTCAGACCATTATACCTGACATAGAAATCATTACCCCAATCAGAGATCTCAAGCTAAGCCGGGAAGAAGAAATTGCCTACCTCAAAAAACATGGAGTTTCCATGAACTTTGAGAAAGCGGCTTATTCTATCAACAAAGGGATTTGGGGCACATCTGTAGGAGGAAAAGAAACGCTTTCATCCAATCAGACTCTACCGGAAAGTGCCTGGCCGATTCAGGCATCTAAAACCAAAAGTGAGGAATTGATTATAGGATTTGAAAAAGGAGAAATAAAATCGGTCAATGGAGAAACTTTTAAAAACCCTGTTGACGCTATCTTAAAAGTCCATGAACTTGCTTCCCCTTTTGGTATTGGAAGGGATATTCATGTGGGAGATACTATTATCGGTATCAAAGGAAGAGTGGGTTTTGAAGCAGCGGCAGCTTTGATCATTATCAAAAGTCACCAATTATTGGAAAAGCATACTTTGACCAAGTGGCAGACATTTTGGAAGAATCAGCTTTCGGAATTTTACGGTAACCATTTACACGAAGGGCATTACCTGGATCCTGTGATGCGGAATTTGGAGGCATTTCTGGAAAGCACTCAAGAGTTTGTCACGGGTTCGGTCAAATTAATCCTGCACCCTTTTAGGTTTCAGTTGGTAGGCATTGAATCAGGTCATGATCTGATGGCTTCCAAATTCGGCAGCTATGGCGAGATGAATAAGGGCTATACCGGAGAAGATGTAAAAGGATTTACAAGAATTCTTGGAAACCAAACTGCCATTTTCCATCAAGTCAACCATCATGAAGAAGATTAAAACAGCAATAATCGGTGCAGCAGGATATACCGGTGGTGAATTGATCCGTCTTTTGGTCCACCATCCAAATTGCGAGTTGGTCTATGTACACAGCAATAGCCAAAGCGGTAAAAAAGTGACCGATGTGCATCCGGACCTGATCGGTGATATAGATTTGGTTTTTACAGATGAAGTCATTTCAGAAGAAATTGAAGCAGTCTTCCTTGGTCTTCCCCATGGTGAAACCAAAAGCTTCTTGGAAAATCACAAATTTTCCAAAGAAACAGTCATCATAGACCTCAGTACGGATTATAGAGACGAAAGCGATGGCTTTGTCTATGGATTGCCTGAGGTGAATAAATCCAATATCCAATCGGCTAAAAAAATCGCAAATCCAGGTTGTTTTGCTACAGCTATTCAATTGGCATTAGCACCTGCAATTTCAAATAATTGGGTTGAAGATACCATCCATATTTCTGGAATCACAGGAAGTACAGGCGCCGGAAAAAAACTTGCTGACACATCGCATTTCAGTTATAGAACAGGGAATATGTCTGTTTACAAGCTATTTAACCATCAGCACTTAAAAGAAATCAAACAGACTTTCAATCAGTTGCAAAATGGTTTTTCCCAGGAATTATTATTTGTTCCCTACAGGGGTAATTTTTCCAGAGGAATCTGGATTTCTGCATACTTTCCTTATACCGGAACTTTAGCAGAAGCCGTTGAGGGTTATAAAGAATTTTATACAGAGGCGCCTTTTACGCATGTCTCCGAAAATGACATTGACCTCAAACAGGTAGTCAATACCAATAAATGCATTATTCATCTGCAGGTTGAAAAAGGCCAATTGGTCATATATGCTGTCATAGACAACCTGTTAAAAGGTGCATCAGGTCAGGCCGTCCAAAATTTCAATCTTGCTTTTAACCTTGATGAAACTACAGGATTAAAACTCAAAAGCATCGCCTTTTAACCTACAGACAATGAACTTATTCGATGTATATCCTTTGATCAATGTGACCCCTGTCAAAGCACTGGGGGCCAAACTTTGGGACGAAAATGGAATAGAATATCTAGACCTATACGGAGGACATGCGGTGATTTCCATCGGACATAGCCATCCCCATTTCAACAAAAGAGTGAAGGATCAAATGGATTTGATTGCTTTCTATTCCAATTCAGTACATATTCCTCTTCAGAAACAATTTGCCGAAAAACTTGGTGAAATATCAGGCTATCAGGAGTTCAGCCTTTTCCTGTGTAATTCAGGGGCAGAGGCAAATGAAAATGCATTGAAAATGGCATCATTTGCTACTGGAAAATCGGGATTCATTTCCTTCTCGGGAGCCTTTCATGGAAGAACTTCCGGGGCCGTTGTACTGACTGACAATCCGAAAATCATCGCTCCTTCAAACCAACGAACAGATGCCCACATTCTTCCTTGGGGAGATATAGCAGCGGTAGAACAGCAGTTGAAAGCCGGAAACATCGCGGGGGTTATTATAGAAGGAATTCAAGGAGTCGGAGGAATCCACATCCCTGACCCAGAATTTCTTTTGGCTATTTCAAAAATCACAAAAGAATATGGCGCCAAACTGATTTTGGATGAAGTACAGTCAGGCTATGGTAGAACAGGAAAATTCTTTGCCCATCAGTGGGTAGAGGGATTGGTCCCCGATTTGATCACTATGGCAAAAGGTATGGGCAACGGATTCCCGGTCGGAGGAGTTTTGATCCATCCCGATTTTACGGCTTCCTATGGAATGCTCGGCACAACATTTGGAGGAAATCATTTGGCCTGTGCTGCGGGCTTGGCGGTATTGGAAGTGATAGAAATGGAAAATTTAATGCCACATGCCCTTGAAATGGGAGAATATCTTCAGTATGAATTGGAAAATATTCCTGGGGTGATGGAAGTAAGGGGGAAAGGCCTGATGATTGGCATTGATCTCAACAGAGAAGCCGGACCTGTTCGTTCTGAATTAGTGGATAAATACAAAATATTTACAGGTAGTTCATCAGGTAAACATACCATTCGTTTGCTTCCACCATTAAATATTGAAATGAAAGAACTATCTTCGTTTTTGGATAGTTTAAAGAAAGTGTTGCTTTGATTATTAATCCTCTAACCCCAAAATAATTTTTAGGAGCCTTATGAAAAACTTCACAAAGTTTGAAAACAAAACAACTGCAGAGAAGCTGATCCAACAGGCTATGCATTACAAGGAAAATCCTTGGATTGACAAAGCTAAAGGCCAGGGAAAAAGAATCGGATGCATTTTTTTAAATCCCTCCATGAGAACAAGAGCAAGCACTCAGATCGCTGCACAGCAACTCGGTATGGATGCCATAGTGATGAACATGGACAAGGAAGGCTGGGCTTTGGAGATGAGAGATGGTGTCGTAATGAATAAGGGCACCATAGAACACATCAAAGATGCTGCTGCTGTTCTGGGGACTTATTTCGATATTCTTGCCATCAGGGCATTTCCATCTTTGACCAACAAGCAGGAAGATGTAGAAGACTTTGTCTTTAATCAATTCATCAAATACTCAGGAAAACCTGTCATCAGCTTGGAAAGTGCCATACGCCATCCTCTTCAAAGTTTGGCAGACATGGTTACCATTCAGGAGAATTGGAATAAAGAAATTAAACCAAAAGTTGTCTTGACTTGGGCGCCGCATATCAAAGCCATACCGCATGCGGTAGCCAATTCCTTTTCAGAGTGGGCTTTGGGTTGTGGACACGATTTAACCATTACCCATCCGGAAGGTTATGAGCTTGATGAAGCATTCACAAAAGGGGCAAAAATTGAATTGAATCAGGCAAAAGCTTTAGAAGATGCAGATTTTGTCTATGTCAAAAACTGGTCTGCCTTCAATGATTATGGAAAAATTATTACAACAGACCATTCTTGGATGTTGAAAGAAAAACACTTAAAGAAATCAAAGAATGCAAAAGTAATGCATTGCCTTCCGGTAAGAAGGAATCTGGAACTTTCAGATGAAATTCTGGATGGACCAAGAAGTCTTGTAACGCAACAAGCAAAAAATAGAATTTATGCGGCCCAAGCGGTCATCAGCCAAATATTAGGCTAAAACACAAAGTACTCAAACCTATTAAACATGAATGTTAGTATAATTAAAATCGGCGGAAACGTCATTGATTTCCCTGAGAAGCTTGACGAGTTTCTGTTTCTATTCTCAAGATTGCCTGGCAAAAAAATCCTGGTTCACGGGGGTGGAATTTTAGCATCCAAATTTGGAGAAAATCTTGGAGTCATGCCTCAAATGGTAGACGGCAGAAGAATAACCGACAGGGATACACTCGACATTGTAACGATGGTATATGCCGGACTTATCAATAAGCAGATAGTAGCAAAACTTCAAAGTTTCAGACAGAATGCATTGGGCATGACCGGTGCTGATGGAAACCTCATCAGGTCGAATAAAAGACCTGTAAAAACAATCGATTATGGATTTGTAGGAGACATTCAGGAAGTTAACGTCAATCTTTTGACCTACTTGTTGGAAGACAATATCATCCCCGTTATCAGTGCAATTACCCATGACAAAAAAGGTCAGCTGTTAAACACAAACGCAGACAGTATCGCTTCCGAACTGGCTACAGCCCTGGCAGTAAAACATAATGTAAACCTTTATTATTGTTTTGATAAATCAGGAGTATTGATCGATGAAAAAAATGAAAACTCCATTGTTCCGCTTATCAATGAAGATATTTATGCTGAGTTGAAAAAGGAAGAAGTGATCCACTCCGGAATGATTCCAAAACTGGATAATGCCTTTGCAGCACTCCATAAAGGTGTCAATCATGTATGGATCGGGAAAGCTGAAAATCTACTTTTGGCATCAAAAGGAAAACTGTCAGGAACTACAATTGAAAAACACCGATACGACCTATATTAATTTAGACCCTACTGTATTTGAGGTTTTAACTTTAAAACCCAAAATCAAATTATTAAGACTTTATCAATGGCTTTTGAAAGAAAATGGATATAGATAGTGCCATGAATGCCAATTTAAAATGAATTCTACCGATTTTGATATTTACGATCTCTATGAAGATGCTGTTTCTTTTTTAAAGGAATTGATAGCAACACCATCCTTCAGCAGGCAAGAAAATTTTACAGCAGATATCATCCAACAATTTCTGGAATCCCATCAGGTACCTGTTCAAAAAACAGGAAACAATATCTGGGCTTTCAATAAAAACTTTGATCCGTCAAAACCTTCTATCCTTCTCAATTCCCATCATGATACTGTAAAGCCAAATGCAGGCTATACCATAGATCCCTTCCAACCTATCATTCAGGATGGTAAACTTTTCGGATTGGGTTCTAATGATGCCGGAGGCTGTCTGGTGAGCCTTATTGCTGCATTTCTACATTTTTTCCCTAAAGAAATCCCCTACAATATTTTAATTGCTGCCACGGCTGAGGAAGAAATCTCCGGAGAAAATGGGATTGAAAGCATTTTGGTCGAACTTCCTGAATTTGAATTGGCAATAGTAGGAGAACCTACCTTGATGAAGCTTGCTGTAGCAGAAAAGGGTTTGATGGTAATTGATGCTACTGTCAAAGGAATAGCGGGCCATGCTGCACGAGAAGAAGGAGAAAATGCCATTTACAAAGCCTTGGAAGATCTCAGCAAAGTGAGGGATTTTCAGTTCAAAAGGCTATCGCCTTTTTTGGGAAAGACGAAAGTTTCTGCAACTGTTATTCAGGCCGGAACCCAACATAATGTCGTACCTGACACATGTGTGTTCACTTTGGATGTAAGAATTACTGACAGCTACACCTTGGATGAAGCATTTGAGGAACTCCAATCTTCCCTAAAAGCAGATCTCAAACCACGATCGAAAAGACTCAATTCCACCAAAGTCCCCCAAGGACATAAAATACTTTCGGTTGCAAATGGGTTGGGATTAGAGCAATTTGGTAGCCCTACCCTTTCAGATCAGGCTTTGATCCCTTATCCATCCGTCAAAATTGGGCCGGGGGATTCTGCCCGTTCCCATACCCCCGACGAATTCATCTACTTGGAAGAAATCAAAAAAGGAATAAAGGGATATATTGACCTTTTGAGTGAATATATGTCAATTTCTACTCCCTAATTTCTACCTTCATCCTTTATCCTTAAAAATATCTTAATTCAAAAATCTAAAATCCCCAATGAAACTCTGGCAAAAAGATATCAGCTCCAAAAAAGAAGTAGAATCCTTTACCATAGGACAGGATCCTAAATTTGACGTCTTATTGTCGCCTTTTGATGTTTTGGGCTCCATAGCCCATGCCATAATGTTGGAAAAAATAGGTTTGCTGACTTCAAATGAATTGGATGAACTCCGCGATGGATTGAAAGAAATCTACCTGGAAATCGAAAAGGGGCAATTTAAAATTGAAGAAGGGGTTGAAGATGTACATTCCCAGGTTGAATTTTTGCTGACCCAAAGGTTAGGGGATGTTGGAAAAAAACTTCACAGTGGCAGATCAAGAAATGATCAGGTTTTAGTAGACCTGAAATTATATTACAGGTCTGCCATTCGCGATATTGTAGAGGAAATGGAAGAACTTTTTACTTTGCTTACATCTCTTGCAGAAAAGCATAAAAATGACCTGGTGCCGGGCTATACCCATAGCCAATTGGCCATGCCTTCTTCATTCGGATTATGGTTCGGCTCTTTTGCCGAGGGATTGACGGAAGATATGGATCTGTTATATACGGCCTATAAATTGTCCAACAAAAACCCATTAGGATCAGCAGCAGGATACGGTTCATCTTTTCCTTTAGACAGAACTTTGACAACGGTTTTATTGGGTTTTGAAGACCTCCATCACAATGTGATCAATGCGCAGAACAGTCGCGGAAAAACAGAAAAAACAATCTCTTTTGCACTTTCAGGTGTGGCAGGTACCCTAAACAAACTGGCATCAGATGTATGTATTTTCATGAATCAGCATTTTGGGTTTATTTCATTTCCGGATGAACTCACCACCGGAAGCAGCATCATGCCTCACAAAAAAAACCCTGATGTGTTTGAACTTATACGGGCAAAAACCAATCAGATTCAATCTATCCCAAATACTGTCACGCTGTTATTGACCAACATGACCACGGGTTACCATAGAGACCTCCAATTATTGAAAGAAGCCATCTTCCCGGGAATTGAAACTTTGTTGGACTGTATACAGATGTGCACATTTATGCTCAAAGAAATCAAAATCCAAAAGGATATACTTTCAGACCCTTTTTATAAGCATCTTTTCAGTGTGGAAGAAGTCAATGATTTGGTTTTAAAAGGAATACCTTTTCGCGATGCCTATAAAAAGATAGGATATGCAATAGAAAACAATAATTTTCAACCTAACCAGAATAAAGTAACCCATACCCATGAAGGAAGCATTGGGAACCTTTGTTTGGATGAAATAAAAGGCAAAATGAAACATGCTGTTTCAAATTTCGATTTTGAAAAAACAGACAAAGCGATAGAAAAATTACTTTTTGGAGTCCAAAGGTAATTAATTCTAAACCTTATTGACGTTACAAAAAAAGGTTGATATGGTTTAGGCATTATCGAATGCAAAGACATTTGAAATTATTACTACGTCCAGTTTAAAATACAGAATTCTTTTGGCAGATGGAAAAACTTAAAAGAGTCAATTTAAATATACCGGATAGACCTATAAAGGTTATCCAGTTTGGAGAAGGCAATTTTCTGTGGGGATTTGTAGACTGGATGATAGATCTGATGAATGAGAAAACGGATTTCAACGGAGACGTTCAGATTGTGCAACCCTTGGCACAAGGACTGGGGACAACAATCAACGAACAAGACGGGCTTTATCATGTCAAACTACAGGGAATCCAATCAGGGAAAATTATTCAGGAAAATAGGCTCATTACTTGTGTGAGAGGTGTTCTAAACCCTTTTGAGGATTATAATGCCTTTTTGAAATTAGGAGAAAAAAGATTTGAAATTTGTGGTTTCCAATACCACAGAAGCCGGAATCGCATTTGATGCTGAGGATAAATCCTTTGAAGTACTCCCTTTGACTTTTCCTGGAAAACTTACTGCACTGCTTTACCACCGATTTAAGGTGTTTTCTGCCGATTTTTCAAAAGGTTTGGTCATGATCCCCTGTGAATTGATTTCTATTTCATTGAATTCAATTTCCAAATTTAAGGTCCGGGTATTGCCCATGCTTTTGGAATACCACTCCAAAACCGGATCATGGCCAAAAAACCTGATCATATCCTTCGCTGCTTTGATTAAATTTTATAGTGGAAAAGCAGGCCAAGAAAATATTCCTTTAAAAGATGATCCATTCGTTCTGGAATTTATTGAAAAAATTTGGAAAGAAGATGATTTGGCCTTAATAGTTTCTGAAACGTTGAGAAGAATGGATTTTTGGGGGGAGGATTTAAGGAATTATGAGGGATTGGAGGAAGTAGTATTGGTTCATTTAGAGGGTTGGGGTAAGAATTGAGTTCATTACAAACGAAATGAAAAAAAACGGTCAGCATAATCTGCTGACCGTTTTTGGTTTTCTTACAATTCAATTGTTATTTCTTGATAAACTTGACCTGTTTCATTCTGCCTTGTCCCTGATCCAGGATCAACAGATAGGTGCCGGCGGCCATCCTTACCGGCGCAAGATCGAGCACAATCTCACCGTTTTCCGGTACTGCCGACCTGTTGATATACTGCCTGCCCATCATATCGTACACTATAACCCCAACTGTGGTTTCCTCTCTGCTGTTCAGCTGAATATGGAGTCGGTCCTCGACCGGGTTCGGATAGATTTTGAAGCCGAATAGGGCATCAGTTTCAGGATCTTGCACAGAAAACTGTGTTTCCTCAATGATTTGTCCTTTAACCGATCCTTCCGATTTTCTGGCAATATTGGACGAATTGGTATAAAGATCCGTTATTTCCGAAATGTTCAGGGCCCTTCCGTAAAGCCTGAGATCGTCCATGGCACCGTTGAACCGCTGTATGTTGCCGTATGCGGCAATGGTGAGATCTCCTGATGCCGTTCCGATGTCAAATGGAGCGTACGTTGCGGAGGCGTTCTCAATGCCGTTGATGAATATTTTGCTCGTGGTACCGTCAAAAGTTGCAGCAACGTGGATCCATTGGCCCACATCAACGGTATAGTTGTAAGTGGACCTCAGGAGATAGGCCGAGCCGTTGGCGTCCCTGTTGAGATGGAAATAGACAAGTCCGTCGCTGTTGAGTGTAAGCTCGAAGCCTTTTCCGTCCGACTTCCTGATAACGGTGTTCCTTCCCACCACATTGGGTTTTACCCAGGCGGAGATGGTAACGGCATCGTTAATTTGCAGGGAAGGACTGTGGGGTGTTATCCCGAACCTGTTCCAGGTGCCGGGCAGTTCCACTGCAAGCCCGATGACCCCCTGAGACCAGGTTACTCCCGCGGTGCTCTGAAGGAGGGCGTTGTTACCGTTGCCCGAATGGTCGACAAGTACATTGCCTGATCCCTCATCCATCTTCCAGTGGCCGACAGGTCCATCCGGTACTTCACCGTTTGTTACGGTGGTGAAGCTACGTGTTTCGGACCATTCTGAATTCCCTTCACCGTTGTAGGCCAGGACACGCCAGTAATAGGTGGTTTCCGGCAGAAGTCCAGTGGCACCGAAGAAGAGTGCATCCCCTACGTCTGTATCTGCAAGAGGAGAGGAGAAGTCAGCGCTGTTTGCGATCTGTACCCTGTAACCGTTTGCGAAGTCACTTTGGAGCCAGAAAAGCTGTGCATCCGGAGCGGTGACAGAACTGTTGCCGTTCTCAGGAGCAAGCAGCTGCGGAACAGATGGCAATGGTGCTTCCCCTCCGAAAAGGGTGAAGACTTCGATCTCATCAAGGGCCCTTCCGTAGAGTCTGAGGTCGTCCATGGCACCGTTGAACCGCTGTACGTTACCATATGCGGCTATGGTGAGATCGCCCGATGCCGTTCCGATGCCGAAGGGGGCGTAGGATGCGGAGGCGTTCTCAATGCCGTTGATGAATATTTTACTTGTGGTACCGTCAAAAGTAGCGGCTACGTGAATCCATTGGCCCACATCAGCGGTATAGTTGTAGGCAGACCTTAGGAGATAAGCCGAACCGTTGGCGTCCCTGTTGAGATGGAAATAGACAAGTCCGTCGTTGCTGAGTGTAAGCTCGAAGCCTTTTCCGTCCGACTTCCTGATAACGGTGTTCCTTCCCACCACATTGGGTTTTACCCAGGCGGAGATGGTAACGGCATCGTTAATTTGCAGGGAAGGACTGTGGGGTGCTATCCCGAACCTGTTCCAGGTGCCGGGCAGTTCCACTGCAAGCCCGATGACCCCCTGTGACCAGCTTACTCCTGCGGTGCTCTGCAGTAAGGCGTTGTTACCGTTGCCCGAATGGTCGACAAGTACATTGCCTGATCCCTCATCCATCTTCCAGTGGCCGACAGGTCCATCCGGTACTTCACCGTTTGTTACGGTGGTGAAGCTACGTGTTTCGGACCATTCTGAATTCCCTTCACCGTTGTAGGCCAGGACACGCCAGAAATAGGTGGTTTCCGGCAGAAGTCCAGTGGCACCGAAGAACAGTGCATCCCCTGCATCTGCATCTGCAAGAGGAGAGGAGAAGTCAGCGCTGTTTGCGATCTGTACCCTGTAACCGTTTGCGAAGTCACTTTGGAGCCAGAAAAGCTGTGCATCCGGAGCGGTGACAGAACTGTTGCCGTTCTCAGGAGCAAGCAGCTGCGGAACAGATGGCAATGGTGCTTCCCCTCCGAAAAGGGTGAAGACTTCGGTCTCATCAAGGGCCCTTCCGTAGAGTCTGAGGTCGTCCATGGCACCGTTGAACCGCTGTACGTTACCATATGCGGCTATGGTGAGATCCCCCGATGCCGTTCCGATGTCGAATGGAGCGTACGTTGCGGAGGCGTTCTCAATGCCGTTGATGAATATTTTGCTCGTGGTACCGTCAAAAGTTGCGGCAACGTGAATCCATTGGCCCACATCAGCGGTATAGTTGTAGGCAGACCTTAGGAGATAAGCCGAACCGTTGGCGTCCCTGTTGAGATGGAAATAGACAAGTCCGTCGTTGCTGAGAGTAAGCTCGAAGCCTTTTCCGTCCGACTTCCTGATAACGGTGTTCCTTCCCACCACATTGGGTTTTACCCAGGCGGAGATGGTAACGGCATCGTTAATTTGCAGGGAAGGACTGTGGGGTGCTATCCCGAACCTGTTCCAGTTTCCTGGCAGTTCCAATGCAAGCCCGATGACCCCCTGTGACCAGCTTACTCCTGCGGTGCTCTGCAGTAAGGCGTTGTTACCGTTGCCAGAATGGTCGACAAGTACATTGCCTGATCCCTCGTCCATCTTCCAATGGCCAATAAGATCTTCGTCAGGGTTGACAACCACTTCTTGCTCTGTGGTAAAGCTGCGGGTTTCGGACCAATCTGAATCCCCTTCCACGTTTGAAGCCAACACTCTCCAGAAGTAGGTGGTATTTGCCGTAAGTTCAGAGGTGGTAAAGGAATTTTCCACTATTCCAGACTCATCAATTATAATGTTTCCAAAATCAACATCACTAGAAACTTGAACGCTGTAATCGTCAGCATTTGGAACAGTTTGCCAGGTAAGGTTGACTATTCTTTCAAGGCCTGTAGAACCGTTTGATGGTGACAACAAGACAGGAACATCAGGTAATTCAACATTAGAAACAACTTTTTCTATTGACAATCCAGATATACTAGCCCTATTAGCACTCGGAATCATACTTAGATTAAGTATTCCATCAAGCACTTCTACGTTATTGAAATTCAAAACTACCGGCTGATTTGTTGATTCCAAGAAAATATCAAAATCATCTTTCACTACTTGGCCTTCAATCAAAATATCAAATACCCTTCTGCCCGCAATCCCAGATGGTGCACCTGCAACTTTGCCAAAATACAATTCATTATGGAAAGTACTGATATTGTAAATACCATTTGGAACAGGTATAGTGAAGTTTAATACTGTCAAATCAGCCTGAGAACCTCTTTCTGTTTGATAAAGTGGAATTGTACTCGCATTCACATTAGTATAAGTATGCGTGCTATTGTAGTAACTTGGGAAAGAAAGATCACCTATAAATGTTTTTCCATCTAAACTTACGTTTGCAGCACTACCAGTATTAAGATATAAGCTGAAAGCTCCAGGTTCTTCGGAAACAATAATGTCGACGGATGATGTTCCTATCAATCCTTCACCATCCGTGACTGTAAGTACAGCAGAATAATTTCCAGGTATAGTATAAATGTGAGTTGGGTTTTCCTCTAATGAAGTATTCCCATCTCCAAAATCCCAAGAATAACTCACAATTTCACCATCGTCCGATGAACCTTCGGAACTGAACGCTACTGTCAATGGTGCAAAACCTGACAATGGGTCTGCTGTTGCCACTGCAACAGGTGCCTCATTTGGAACATTGGTTATTCCAAAGATTTCAAACGCAGACAATTTAGGCTCATTGACACCACCCACACTTGCAAGTGCTGAGAAGTCCATCAAAATTTGTCCATTCACCACCTCTACTTCAAAAGTCTTGATGACTATGTTTTGAGGCCCAACTTCGGCATTGATATCATAATTATCCAATACCAGTTGACCATTGATGCTAACATCAAAGATTCTCTGCCCTGCATTTCCACCGGGTCCACCTCCTGTAGCTCCCCAATAAATTTCAGCAAAGTGAAGGTTAATTGTATAACTACCATTCGGAACAGGAATGTTGTATCCAAAAGTAGGTGGATTGGCACTTCTCTCTGTCTGGTAAAGTGCAGGAACAGCTGCATTGGTATTTGTATAAGATTTACCACCTATAAAATTCGCATCTGCAGCAAACACTTCCCCGTTGTATGTCAATTCCGGTCCACCTGCATTGATTCTCAAAACAAAGTTTGGTTCAGGTTGAGGTTCTACTACTGTTATGGTGAGTCCATCTGCATCACTCAAACCTTGCTCATCGGTGACTGTCAGGGTTACATCATAAACCCCTAACTCTTCATAAACCACCACAGGAGAAATAAGATTGGAAGTTTCGCCGTTTCCAAAGTCCCATAGATAAGAGACTATTCCAAAATCATCCGTGCTACCACCCGCATTGAAATTGACTGTCAATGGGAATGCTCCGGAGGTTACATTCGAAGAAGCAACTGCTACAGGGGGTTGATTGACTGCAACAGAAATCTGTAGTGAAACTTGATCTGAAAGCCCGTTGGCGTCGGTAACCATTAAGGTTACAGTAAAATTTCCTCCAACTTCATAGATATAATTAACTATCGGACCGAGGGCCTCTACACCATTTCCGAAATTCCATTTGTATTCAACAATTTCAACATCTGAATCAGAAAGACTTCCATCAAATGAAATAGATAGTGGAGCCAATCCCTGAGTAATATCCGAACTAGCAACTGCTAGCGGGCCAAAATCAATAACCCTGATATTGAGCGAAGTTGTATTTTCAAGTCCTCTATCATCTGTAACAGTTAAAGTTACCTCAAATTCACCTGTATTCAAGAATTGGTAAGTTGGGTTTGCCTCACTTGAAGTACCGCCGTCACCAAAATTCCAATTGTAGGATATTATTTCTCCATCATCAGATGAATCTTCACCTCTAAATTCGACACTAAATGGTATTCTGCCTTGCAAGGTGTTAGAAGAAGCTACTGCTACCGGCAATTGATTGACCTGAATTTGGATAGTTTCGCTAGCCGTCAATCCATTGAGATCAGTGGCTGTTACAATTACCATATGTTCATTATTTCCATCACCTGGAACAGTTCCGGAAAGCTTTCCTATTGTGCTGATGTTCATCCAATTTGGAAGTGCTGAGCCATCCAGAAGTGTGGCACTAAATGTCAAGATATTACCAGGATAGGCTTTATCGAAATTACCACCTAATTCTGCCTCAAACGGTTTGGTAGCATCAACAAATATAGGTGCTATTGCTGAGGCTGTTGGGACTGCTTCCGGTCTGATATTTTTGAAATAGAATGTATTGTCATTCCAATCACAATTTGCTGAACCTGCACCACAACCACTGCCAATGAAATCCTGCAAAACTATATATTCATTTGGTATGATATTACCGTTTCGATCAATTGCTTTGTATATCCTTAGACCCAAAAGATCAGGCCGATTTCCACTCAAATTATTTCCACCACTCGATGGATATCCAGCTACAGCGATTCTAAACGGTACGTTTATCAAATTTGCAAGATCAGTAGTTAATACTCCTGAATTGTTTTTAGGCAGTAAAGATTGATACCAATCTGCATTATGGGAGAAACTCATTCCGCCAACAACTCCTGTACCATTGACCTGCACAAATTGAGCTCCATTGGAACCAGGTCCATGAAGGGCTGATAACTGAACCCCAATTACCGGTTTGGTTGGATCTGCCTGAACAAAGGTCGGTGAGAATATCATATCACCCTCATATCCAGCATCAATATTCTCAAAAAGTGGGAAATTTGAGCTTGGTCTCAAAGGATTTGGATTTGGAGGTGTAATGGTTCCATCATCATTGACAATACTTCTCATGCTAGTTGTAAAACTAAAGGCATCAAAGACCTCTTGGGCATCATTTTCATTGTTACCCTCCAGGGCAGCCGCGTTAGCTCCATGTAAAGTTGCCTTAATGTTCAGACCGTTATCGGCATTGGATACGATTGTAATCTCTTCCTTCATCAGTGTCCTGTTATTTTGATTGTTTGCTGTGAAGGTTATCAACAATTCTTTGAAAGTGCCAGGTTGGATTACCAATGGGAAAGTCTGAGGACTTCCTTCAGGCAATATGACATAATTGAATCGCGCTGGATCAGAGATACTTATATTGTCAATCACAAGATCATTCGTACCACTGTTGGAAAGTCGCATGGTATTTTGATCACTAAACTTAGCATTAGGATTTGAAGTGATATTATGAATCCTAGAGAAAGTGTAATAATCCTCAGCGGGGAATCCAATATTGGTCCCAGGAATTTTAGCCATGTTATCCATTTGTAAAACAGCTCCCGAAGGTTCTTCAATTGAGAATTCAAATGATCTGGTTGTTGTGTTTCCATTTGCATCCTCAGCTTCAACAATAATGTTATAATTTCCTGGTTGGTTGAAAATAAGTGGCTCCGTAAAGGTGGTCAGAGGGCCATTTTCAAGGCTATACTCCAATCTTACGATACTTCCACTCTGACTTTGGTCTAATGCCTCAAAAGAAACTGAAACGTTTCCTCGGAATACATTTTCAGAGGCCATATTGCCATCAAAAATTGCATTGATTACTGGTGGAATTGAAGAAATATTTATTGGGGCTATGCGTATGTAGTTTGGTTTGGCATTTACTCCACCAGCTCCAAGAGATAATCTCAATACTCCATTAGTGACCTCAACGATCTTAGTGTCTTGGAAATTAATAAGGTTCTCAGGATTGCTGCTTTGCTGATCAAAACTCAACACCCTAACTCCATTCACATCCAATTGATGGTTACTGTCAGTAAAGTCTACATCTCCTACACTGATATTTACACTATATGAACCATTTGGAAGGTTGACCAACCAATCCCGGAGTGGGAATGAAGCAGGTGTCCTATGGCCCATAATTGTAAATGTTTTCAACAATGGATCATCATTTACTCCTGTATTCCTGTTTCTTCCATTAGCCTCAGCACTTGCTGGTGTATTGGTACCAGGTAGAACCCAACCGAAATTCAAATCCCCTAGTGCAGTACTCTTCTGACCAAACGATGTTCCCAAATCATCAATATATCCAACTGGAGACAAAGCCACATTTGTTGCATCTTGGAAATTGAATTGATATATAAATTCCGGATCTGATGAAATTTCAAGATTGAAACTCAATTCTCCAGAAACATAATTTGCCGATGTAGCAGTAAGTGTAGCAATATAATTACCAACTCCTAAGCCGGTTCTGTCAAAAGTTATTTCGAAAGGACTTCCAAATTCAAAATCAGAAGGGAATCCTAATCTCGAATTTGCAGAAGACAGAGTTACCTCCCCAGGAGTAATTGGGCCATTTGCATTAAGAACCACCTGTCTTGTAATGGTATTATCTCCGTTGATTGATTCAGTCAGATTGATCACAGAAGGCTCAAATTCTAACCTTAAAGTTCCATCAACAAATGGGACAACATTATCAATCACAAACATGTAATCCTGATAATCCCCATTAGATGCATCTTCAAAATTCACAAGGTAGCTGTTCTCTATAAGATTGCCTTGGCGATCTTTCATCGGATATGTTCTAACTCTTCTTACGACACCACCTGTATTAAGGCCATCTTCGGTATAATTGACTCTATTGAAGAATTCTGAGAAAACATAGATCCCAAAGACAGAACCTTGTGGGTCAAATACGTCTGTTCCACTTGCAATCGGTGGAAATAATGTTTGTGCATTATCTCTACCGGTTTCAAGGATTCCAACCTCATTGGTTATCACATTTCCATTATTATTTGTATACCATCCAAACGGAAGTGATTCAGAAGGAGAGTATCTGCCAACTGGTTTAATATTCACCGGACCTGAGCCAGCTTTTATCCATCTTTGAACCAGCACTTCCTCACCTTTGAGTTCGGTGCCCGTACCGATCGCCAATTGGGTCCAACCAACATCAATTCCAATTCCAAGGACATCAACTACGGCTTGCAATGAAGGTTCATTACCACCTTCCAATCCAAGTTTTTTCAAGGCATACAGACCAATATCAATAAATTGCTGATCAGGATTATCTGTAGCAATTCTAAGTGTAGCATCTTGGTATCCCAAATTCGAATTATCCAAAGTTGGCGCATATGTCACAGTATATTCTATCGACTCTCCAGGATTCAATTCTGAAGACCCTAAAGGAGAAACAAGATTAAATTGATTTGCAAAACCATTGATAATTGAAGCTCCGGTGATATTGAGCACATCATTGCCGTTGTTAGTCAAAGTTACAGTTTTCGTATCTGTATTTTTTCCAGCAGGGTCACTATTGATATTTACTTCAAAAATCAACTCTTCTGGACTGATCTCAACAATAGCTTGTTTTACTGCAGGTCTCACATTCCTTGCAATTACCACTATATCCTGGTAATCAAATCCTGAAATATGCTCTTCAGTAGCTATGATATAAGCATTTTCTTCTCCGGGTAATTCATAAACTCTAACATGTCTAGGGATATTTTGGTCGAAAGTGTTTAGATCATGTTCACTGAACAGCTGACGATTTCCGAAGAACGGCCATCTACTATAGAATCCAAAGTTTCCTGTACCGGGATCAAATACGGTACTTCCTGTTACTATCGGAGTCAAGGTTTGGCCATTGGACTCACCTTTCCCTTGAAGATTGTTCTGGACAGTAAAGATTTCCTGAGTGCTAGAAGCGTCTCCGCTATTATACCATCCGAATGCAACTATAGGATTACTGGAAGTCGGTCCATAAACACTCAAGACCTCAATAGTTACTGGGGCGTCTATAGCTCTTTCAAATTCCTGAACATCAACCTCATCGCCCAACAAGTCATTGTAAGATTTACCACTTGGCAAATCAAGAACATTTGTAGCAGGATTGATATCGCCTGAATTAACAACACCTTGGCCTAAATGAGCATCCAATACCCACTGGAGTGAAGGTTCATTAGCTCCTCCAATACCTTGTTTACCTAAACCCGTCAAAGGAACAACAACTGATTCAGCATTACTGCCTGAAACAGTAAGTACCGCATTTCTAATCCCATTTGCACTTGGATTAAACACAACGTTAAATGCAGCGGAATTTTGAGGATTTACCGATGATACCAAGTTTGTAATTGTAAAGTCCCCACTATGAATTCCAGTTACCTGGGCTGTAATTCCATTTAATACACCATTTCCAAGGTTAGAAAGTAGAATCTCTTGGGTAAAAGTGGAGTTCGGGGTTCCATTAGTGGTTACAGCATCTACGACAACCTTATCAGTATTCAATACAATAAGAGGGGTCGGAGCTGCCTGATTACTAGGTTTCAACAATATGATCTGATTAGTTGAAAAATCAGAAACATAAATGTTACCTGTTTTAACATCTTCAATCAAATCAAGAGGATCGGTAAAACCTGTAAATCCAGGAATTCCTGTTTTGAAAGTTGAAATATCACCATTCGGCCCATCAGGAACCAAAGCAATGATATCACTACCACCGCTATACCTAGCTACCAATATCGCTCCTGTCAAATTTCCATTTTCCGCATTACTTCTATATTCAATAACTCCATTTGGAGAGAAATTGAAACCAAAATCATACGCTGCCCCTCTATAATTTGGATCTGGAACTATTCCTGCAGGATATTTATTCGTATCAACAGTACCTCTGTTCAACACATATTCTCCCCTAAATGGATTGGGATGACCATAATAACCCAATGGTTCATTTGGATTTACTCTAAATAACCAATCTCTCTGAACTACATTGTTTGTCGTTCCAGGAATAACAGGATACAATGGGTTTGAATGGTCATAGAAAGTACCATCAGGTCTTCTTGTTCCATTTACTGAAGCAGGTGAATTACTTCCGCCTGCAGTACCATTTGTTGGAATATAAAGTTGACCGTTAGAATGCCATACCAAATCGTAAGCATTTCTAACACCAGAAGCAAACAAAGTTAAAGGTGCATTGATATAATATGGATTATACAAACCATCAAGCGTTGGGGAGTTCACATCCACAGCATTAATTGCAGCTTGATTTCTGGTTGTCCTTACATTTAATGGAAGCGTAGCCGGTAGTTTGGTCAAATCAAGTCTCAAAGTTGCAGCAGTAAGCAAACTTTCTTCTCTATTTCCCCAAGCACCATCAGGTGCACCTGCAGCACTGTTACTTCCTTGGAGGAAGTATAGAATATTCGGCTCGCCAGGTCTAAAGGCAATACTATTTGTCAAGTGATCTTTAGTAGATCTTGGCAAATCAGTGATTAGTAGCACTTCAGTTGCCAAGTTTGGACCTGTCAATCTGGATAATTTACCATCCCAATCCGGAGCATTATTCAAACCTGAATTATTATGTGAAACATAAGCAATCAGATTTTCTGAAGTTGAAGATGGGTCAAACTCAAGACCAACAGCTGAACGTTCTCCATACACGGATTTAAGTCCCAAAAGCACTTGCTGGTTAGAAAGGGTACCATCAGCTTCAATAATCCACCTATGAATTTCACCGTCAATAGTCAGACCATATAATTTTTCATCTGGACCAATCGTCAAGGTTGTGTATTTTTTAGTGCCGGAAACCACTGCACCAAAACGTGTAAATGATACATTATCAAGATCAGTTGTAGGGCCTGAGACCCCACCTCCAGTTGTAAAGGTGGAAGTGAAAGATTCGAATGGAACGCCTGTCAGATCCAGTACTCCTTCAATTTCGAACCTATAAAGTGTATTTGCTTCCAAGGGCAAAGTCGGTACCAAATTGATTGCATCTCCTCCAGCAGTACCATTCAAACTTGCAGCGATTTGAGTTGGATTTCCAACTTTAAACAATCTTACTGTCGCAGGCGTGATTGTATTATTATCTACCCCCGCATTACCATTGGAATCAAGGTTAGGAGTGAAAAGGTTATTTGCAGATATACTTGCATTTACCGGCACTCCGACAGCGCCATTAGGTGGATTCACTCCCAAAACCCTTGGTGTTAACCCTCCTTCACCATCAAGTGAAATGAAAGATACACTATTTATTTTGGTGTTAAATCCATTTCCTGGATCTAAAGTCAGTCTTCCATCATTTACAACAACATTAACTGTACCTGAAGTAAACCTGCTAGCAGCACCAACGGCACCCGAAGGGACAAAACCATTTATGGCATTGACACCTTCGACTACAACAGTATGGCTTGGAGTATCCTCGACCGATCCATCAATATTAGGATCACCTACAAAAACCGTAACTTGATAATTACCGTTTGGTACTTCAATTTCCCATTTTGCATCCGGCAAATACCCAAGGGCAGCATTGGTAGAAACGTCTCCATATTGCATATGAATAAGGGTATTGTTCAAAACATCCACACCAACTACTGCCCTATTCCTACCATTAAGCGTAAGGTTTGCTGGATTGGATGTATTTGCATCAAGCCAACCATAGAAGTTTCCATTTCCCCTATTTCCAAATGCATCACCCCCATCTCTCACATAACCAGTGGGAGGTGTAGTAGCCGGATCAGAGAAATTGACATTTAGTCCGAAACTTGGAGAATTTTCGGAAGTGACAACCAAATTGACAACCAATTCTGCATTTTGATATCCTAACCCCGGATCTGTGGAGGCAATTATGGTAGTTCCATAGGTTCCAGGAGTCAATCCTTCAACTATTCCAAATTCCAAAGATCCCAAAGTAGGATTGTCTGGTAAAATCAACCATTCAGCGGAATGGGGATCATCATTTAAGGTTACAGTTGGGTTCCCTTCTGTAGCAGATAAAGTTACAGTTTGGGAAGGAATAACAGAACCTTCAACACCACTGAAATTCAAGGTATTTGGCGTGAAATTAAATGAAAGTGGCTCATCTTCCTTTTCAACTTGGAAATAGTCAAATGTCGCATCAAATGATGTACTTGCATTCCTGTATGTTGCATAAATACCCGCAAAACTTACCCCAGTGATTTCACCATTGATGGATTTCCCGTTGATGTAAGATTGTGGCAATTCCAAAGCATCCAATCCGGTTTTTGTCAATTGAACAAAAGCTCCATTTCCAATGGCATAGAAACCTTTGATAGTTTGTGCCTGTGGATCTATTACCAACCTTAAAGTCACATCCGACCCAGTTATACTATTATTGACAGGAGATAAAATTTGATCCTGAGTATTTGCCTCAGTCGAAGAAACCCCGCCAAGTTCCTTTCTTATTTCAATAGTATTGGCAATAACCGCAAGTTTGACGAAGTTATCTTCGTCCAAGCCAAACCAGATCCCTGCCTGACCGGAACCAGTTCCAGTGTTAATTCCAAGAAGCTTGGTTTCAATTGTCAAAGGAGTATTGATGTTTTGTATACCTACTCCCAGAGAATTCACCTGAGTATTGTTGTTAATACTTGCCGGCGGTGCAAGGAAAGCAATTCCTTTGGTTGCCGTTATAGTCAAATTACCATTGTTGATGTTTAGTTTGGAAGGTTCATATCCCAAAACATTCGGATTGGTTATTGGTAAATCTTCTGTTAACCTTGGTGCTGAATGAGGATCAGCCATAGTAAAGCCTGTACTTAGACCATTTCCATCTAAAAGCCCCCCTTGTGATCCATCAAAAGTCAAATTAATTGGAAGCAAACCTACAATCTGATCACAATCCAATAAACTGTAAGGAGAACACGGACCGGATGTAATAACTTCATTAATATTGATAGTGATATTTGCTTCAGCAATGTCTATTCCATCACTAACCGCAACAGTCAAAATATATTGAGGACTACTATTGAATTCAATTTCAACCGCAGTTGTGATTTCTCCCGTACTTTCATTAATTAAGAAAATTCCCTCGTTATTTCCTGCTGTTATGGAATACAACAAATCTTCATTGTCAGCATCACTTGCCTCAGCTATTCCTACTATAGTGCCGATTGCAACTCCTTCATTAACTGTAAATTCCTGAGGAAGAATAATCGGAGGACTATTGGCCGCTACTTCGTCCTGACTTACTGAGAAGTAATCGAAAGTAGCATTGAAGGAAGTTGCATTATTTCTATAAGTGGAATAAATACCAGCGAAAGTTGTACCCAACAAATCCCCGGAATTCAACCCATCAAGATAAACCTGAGTTAAAGCTAAAGTTGGGAATCCGGTTTTCGTAACTGGGATAAAGGCTCCTTCACCAACTGCATAATATGACGTAATGGTTTGTCCAATTGGATCAATTTCCATTCGTAAAGTCACATCATAACCAGCGATGACAACTCCTGTGATTTGGATTTGATCGATATTGGAAGCAGCAGCTGCTGTTGAGGATATATCGTTGATTTCTCTCCTAACCTCTACGTTAGTACCATTTACATTTAGTTTCACAAAGTTTTTATCATCAATACCAAACCAAATTCCAGCCTGAGCCGCATTTGGACCAGTATTTATACCCAATAACTTCGTTTCAATAGTGAGTTTCGTATTGATTCCTTGAAGTCCAATTCCTAAAGTATTGATCTGAGCATTATTTGTTAAAAATGCAATGCCCTTAGATGCATTCATTACCAAATTACCATCTGAAATGGTCAATTTGGAAGGCTCGTAGGATGGAATTGAAGCAAAAGTAGGTGTTCCATCTTCAGCAACTCTCGTTCCTGAATATGGATCAACCATAGTGAATCCAGTTTCTATTCCATTTCCAGATAGCAACCCACCTTCTGTTCCATCAAAAGTTAAGTTAACCGGAAGGGATTTTACAATCTGATCACAAGGCACAGTACTAAATGGACTGCATGGTCCTTCGGTAACTTCAAAATCAACCTCTAGTAACGCCGGTGAGAACCCTTTGGCAGTTGCTATGATGGTATTGTTCCTAGTTGTACCAAGTGGCAAACCAACAGACGTGGTGCTAAAGGTGATTTCACCAAGTCCTGCAGTTCCCGGAAGGGTCAACCAATCGTTGAAACCTGTGTTGTTCTTATTGATAACATTTATCACATCATCAATAACCAATCCAATACCAGTTGCCCCGCTTCCATTTAGATTACCAATAAATGAACCTGTTGTTTCCGGTACCAAGCCAGTTAACAAAGAAGCAGGATCAAAAGATAGAACACCTGCACTTGGTGCATTCGTACTTTCAACTATTTCAATATGGGTGATTTTGGAATTAAACCCACCAACACCGTTCATGGTAAGGAATCCATCAGTCACTTCCACTGTCATGGTCTCTACCCTGACCTCTCCAGCGACTGCAACTTTAGCTGGGATAATGGTAATTCCTTCTATGGTAGCACTATGCCTGCTGTCTATGTTATTGATATCTTTATCTCCAAGACCTATGGTAACATCATAGATTCCGTTTGGTACTTCCAATTCCCAGATCAGTTCCTTCCCCCTTCTCTGTCCTGCCCAACTTTGAACACCACCTGTTGTATTCATAATGTTATCTCCTTGGAAATGCAATAATGTTCCTTCAAGCTGGTCTTGAATAGATGCAGAAGCGTATGATCCGGCAATTCTATTTCTTCCGGCCCCTCCTGTGGCAGTTGTTCCACCATTATCTGAAGCTTCCGAAACATCTATTGGGTCTCCATTGGACCTTAATTTCCATCCAAAGGCATAATCTACATCATCAACTGTCACTGAAGAGAAGCCAAATTGCTTACCATAATCCGGCAAATAGCCAACTGGCGGAACAGTGAAAGATGGATTATTCTGGAAGTTAATTTTAGCTTCAAATGGAACAAACGGAGCTTCTTCAACAATTACTGAAACGGTCCATTCTTGAATACTACCATCTTCAGCAGTTACAGTAAAAATTACCGGATTGGTAAAGTCCAAAGTGGTACCGGATTCCGGTAGAACAGATGCACCTTCCGAAACACTAAATTCAGGTATTAAAGATGTAACATCAGTTCCACTTGGAACTATAAATGAAATTGTTGAATTCTCCGCATCGATTATAGGATCTCCGTATGCTTCTCCAAAAGAGATTGTGGTTATTTCCTTTTCAGTACTAGGTGGTGATTCAATAATTGAAAGAGAGACAAGAATTTCAGTAGGTTCATAAAGACCGTCTACATCTGAAACTGTTATAGTCGTTGAATATTCTCCTGGCAGCAAACCTGGCAGAATCCCAAATTCTAACTCTCCCAAAACAGGTTCTGAAGGTATGACTAACCAAGCTGTGGCGCTTGGGTCATCTGTTAATACTATTGATGGAGATCCTGAATTGGCAGAAACAGTTATTGATTGAGTGGAAATGGGGCTTCCTTCTATACCTTCAAATGAAAGTGATCCTTCACTTACCTGAAGTATCAATGCTTCGGTTACTGTGAAATCGACTTCAAGCAACGCTGGGGAGAACCCTTTTGCAGTTGCTATGATGGTATTATTCCTAGTTGTACCCAGTGGCAAACCAACAGAAGTGGTGTTAAAGGTGATTTCACCAAGTCCAGCAGTTCCCGGAAGGGTCAACCAATCGTTGAAACCTGTGTTGTTCTTATTGATAACATTTACAACATCATCAATTACCAATCCTATATCTGTTGCACCACTGCCATTTAAATTTCCAATAAATGAACCTGTAGTTTCTGGCGACAAGCCAGTAGCCAAAGAAGCTGGGTCAAAAGATAGGGCACCTGCGGTTAGTGCATTTGTACTTTCAACGATTTCAATATGGGTAATTTTGGAATTAAACCCACCAACACCGTTCATGGTAAGGAATCCATCAGTCACTTCCACTGTCATGGTCTCTACCCTAACCTCTCCTGCGACGGCAACTTTAGCCGGGATAATGGTAATCCCTTCTATGGTAGCGCTATGTCTGCTGTCTATGTTATTGATATCTTTATCTCCAAGACCTATGGTAACATCATAGATTCCGTTTGGCACTTCCAATTCCCAAATCAGTTCATTCCCCCTTCTCTGTCCTGCCCAACTTTGAACACCTCCTGAAGTATTCATAATGTTATCCCCTTGGAAATGCAGTAGTGTTCCTTCAAGCTGATCTTTAATAGAAGCGGAAGCGTAAGATCCGGCAATTCTGTTTCTTCCTGCTCCTCCAAAGGCAGTTGTTCCGCCATTATCGGAAGCTTCCGAAACGTCAATTGGGTCACCTGTGGATCTCAATTTCCATCCAAAGGCATAATCTTCACCTTCGAATGTTACAGAAGAGAACCCAAATTGCTTTCCATAATCCGGCAAATAACCAACTGGCGGAACAGTAAAGGATGGATTATTCTGGAAGTTCACCTTTACTTCAAATCCTGCTTCAACGGTTACAGAAACAGTCCATTGCTGAATAGTGCCATCTTGAGCAGTAACCGTGTATACCACAGGGCTTGAAAAATCCTGCACTTCTCCTGAAGCAGGTGAAGCAGTTGCTGATTCAGAAACAGAGAATAAAGGTGAAATTTCGGTAATTTCAGTTCCGAATGGAACTGTAATTTGAACTGTATTTGCTTCATTATCAATTACAGTAGATCCAATCTGTCCGACAATAAGAAAATCCAAAATAGACTTTTCTGAACTGGGTACAGGACTTGTTAAATCTTCAGTCACTACCTCGCTATAATCTGTACTGAGCCTTACAGGTCCAACTTTTCCATTATTGGTGTTAACAGAGCTAATAAATAACCTTCCAATCTGAGGGGTACCGACAACGGGATGAAATCCGGCAGAAACCCAAGTGTTTTGGGATTCATCCAATTTGGGTTCAATTGTCCAAAGATAATTGATGTTACCACTACCATCCCATTCTCCTTTTACGACAAATTGAATGGTTTTTCCATAATCTACCCCAACATTTCCATTGTCCGAAGCAGCATCGCCAAGACCTATTCTGGCGATAAGATCATTTCCAGCTTTTGCCATTTGAAGCCTTACCCACTGAATACCTGGATCCCCATCATCTATTCTGATTGCAGTCCTTAATCTGTCTCCTGCTCCTGCACCTAAAGCCTCAACATTGAAATACGTGCTAAAATAGAAGGGTTTGTTCGGAGTGAGCGAAACGGGATTTGCGGTCAAAGGAATTAAATCATGCGTATGGCCGCCCAATGAAAAATCAAGAGAATGGGTGGTATTTGGAGAAATTCCCTGGTCAAGGACAGGAATCTGAACTCCTGCACCATTTTCCCATAACCATTGCGTTGGAGCAATTATGTTTAGGTTGCCAGTTCCATAGGTATCAAAATCATCTATAAATGAAAAATCGGTAGTAGCGATGGAAACTGATACTGTCCAGATGGCTGTACTCCCATCTTCAGCTGTTACTGTATATTGAACTGGGCTTGAAAAATCCTGGGCTACATTTGACAAAGGTGAAATACTCGCAAGATTAGAAATTGTAATCGAAGGAATCAAACCGTTTGGATCTGTTCCTTCTGCTACCTCAATACTTACGGTTTTAGATATAAAATCAATTATAGCTGGACCAGTTTGCTCTGCAAATTCAAAGCTGAGAATTTCTTTTTCCAAGCTCTGGGTCAAAGGAAGAATCTCTATGGCTTGTATTAGGGCATTATTGGCCGAAGCTAAAAACTGAATATTCAATTCCCCATCAGAAACAGTTACGTTATTTTGGGTAATTCCCAGTGCTCCTTTGCCATAAACTGCAAAAAGGTCCAGATTATCCTGTGCCACATTATCCTCCATGATAATATCAAAAACCCGAGCCCCAGCTGTGGTCTGGAAATTCTCAACCATATGAATCCTAACAGAATATGTACCATTTTCTATTGGGAAATTGTAACCGAAATCAGAACCAAATCTCCTGGGAAAATATAGATCCTCGTGTCCACCGGGTACTAAATAAGGATTGGTAATTGGAGTTAAAGAAACTGTAGTTGGCGTTGATTCACTCAAATAAATGGTATTCTCTGCTAAAAATAAATCACCATCTTTGGTGTAATCATTTCCGCCAACATTTATTCGGTATGGAGCAACAATTTCATCTGGTAAGACAATTTCTTCACCTTCAATTGAAAAATCTTCAAAAGTATAGTTTACCACAGTTGTTGCGGCTTCGTTTCTTTTGGTAGCCATTATTCCTGCAAAGCTTACGTTTTGTCCATCGACAGTTGCACCGTTGATGAGCCCTGCATGAGAAGTGCCTGTAAATGTACCTATCAATACCCTTGTAGCTCCATTGATGGAGTAATAGCCATTCAATTCATTGTTTACAGGATTTACATCTAAACTTAATGTTATGCTTGCATTTGCAGGAAAGGAAATACCATTTACATTGACTACATCTGCCGTTCCACTAATTCCGCCAAGTTCACGACGCATTTCATAATTTCTAGTGCCGCTATTTCCGCTGTTTACAACTACGACTTTGACATAATTATTGTCATTCAGTCCAAACCACAAGCCCGCTTGTTCCGAGTTGGCATTGCCGTCTGAGTAAGGGTTTACGACCGTTGTTTTAATGGTAAAAAAGGCATTGTTCGCATCAAAGGCCACACCTAAACCATTGATCATTGTATTGGTGTTGGTACTCGGAGGACTAGTAATAAAATTAATTCCTTTCCTTGCGTTCACCACCAAACGGCCGTTATCGAAACTCAAAAATTGAGGTTCGAAACCGATTGGCTGATCGGCTCCCGAGTAAGTAAAGCCTCCGATTGGTGCGTCTTCGTTGAGTCGGTTAGCAGAAGGTGGGTCTGCCATGGTAAATCCGGTATTAGCCAAGCCGCCTTCAGAGCCATCAAAGCTTAGATTGACCGGAAGAGACTTTTGAATCTCACTACAATCCAGTAAACTTTTATTCCCGCAAGGTCCAACAAACCTTAAAAATTGAGATTGGCCGAAAGTTAGTCCTGACTTTTTCGTTGGTTTATCAGGAATTCTAAATTCAGAATTAACTGGAAAATAAGTACGTTCAGTATTCAGTGTTGGTGCTGATAAAACCGCGGTACTTAGGAGGGAGAAAAAAAGCATTATCCTCATGCCTTTGTCCAATAAATTGTAAATAAATCCCATATTTTAAAGAATTAAGCTTAATGAAAGAATGACTTAAAGAATCAATAATCTCTTACAGTTTTTTCACCTTTTAAACCCGATGAAAAAATCAAATTTAAAACACACAACTAAACCGTTAACTATAAGAATTTTTAAAAATCAAAAATTATTATTTAAAAACCAATTTAATGAGTTTAAAAATACATTAAATAATAATTTTTTAACATGGATTTTTCTGAATAAAACACATTCATCAACTTAATTAATAATTTTAAAAGTGAAAAAAATTATTTTATTCTAATAATTATGAGGTATAAAATATTCTTTTTCTAATATTTTATTGCATTTAAAAAAATATCTGATTTTTCCAGAAAAAATTAAAAAAAAGTGCTTAAACACTTAACATGAAAAGAACTATAGGTTTAATAACAAATTACCATCCCCCTCTCCTTCCCTCTTTCTTTTCCGAGAGGGCTTTCTTTTCTTTTAACCTTTTTTCTACTGCAGCCTTACTTGGTTTGGACACTTTCCTTATTTTCTTTTTGTGAAATGCTTTGCGGAGGATATCGTAAAATTTCCTGATGGCAATTTCTTTATTCTGGATTTGAGAGCGCTTTTCTTGGCTTTGGATTTGTAAGTTCCCTTCTGAATCAAGCATATTGGAAAGCTTATCCATAATAATTCCTTTTTCAATATCATCAAGCAATGCCGAGTTAGATACGTTGAAAGTCAAGGTAACCTTGCTGTTTACCTTATTTACGTTTTGGCCGCCAGGTCCACTGCTTCGGCTTGCCTGAAACTGAAATTCAGGATTGAATATTTGTTTCGCAATCTTTTCAGAAATTTTCATCCTATCACCATTGAATCCAGATCTATTATGAACTCCCAAATTTATACTTGAGTTTTACTTATAGATATAAAAGAAAATAAATCATCCCTTTTGGAAATTTCAGGAAAACAATCAAATAGTATGATTTAAAGATAAAAAATAAACATCTTAAGGAGTAATTGAAATTGGCCTTTGCCTGAAAAAAAAACCTTAAAAAATTTTGATTTTTTTTCATCAAAAAACGATGATATAATACGGCTAAAAATGACATTGATAATCAAAAAAACTGAACTTATATAAAATTGAATAAAGCCAAAAACCTACATAAATGCATTTCATATCCTGATTTTTATTTTTCAAACTATTATTCTGATTTTTTACACTTAAAACAAATATTTTTATTTTATTTCAATTAAACATTATTTTTTATTTTGTTTTTTAAATTCGTATTGCATAGTTTTAACTCATCATAATCACCCAAAACAATTAATCACCCAGAGTTTATAGACTCATTTAACAATTGAAAGTAAATGTTTTAACTACCCCAAATCACTTTTAAATACTTATCTATTTCTCGACTTTTTTTAGGATTACTCATTTTTCAAACTACGCTTAATTCACCCGCTAAAAAACCCTTCCCAAAGAAGGGTTTTTTTATTTACGTTCTGTTTTTATTGAAAGTATCAAGGCAAGCCCGTCCCATTTACCCTATGCTTTCCTTCAAATAAGGGAATGATTTTCAGTCAAAAAAATGCATTCAAATATTTTGATTCTCTGGAATCTTGCAAATAGAACTGAATTTAAGTAATATTCCATTACCTATTTATTCCAATACTTGCCTGCTTTGAAATAAAACTAAATAACCCTAATTTCCTTCTATGATCAATATAGTCCGGGCTTCTGCTGATCTTCTTCCCGAAATCCAAAATATCGCCTACCAGACTTGGCCAAAAACTTTTTCCAATATTCTGAGTCCGGAACAAATAAACTACATGTTAAACTGGATGTATGATCTGAAGGCATTGAAAACTCAGTTACAAGACAAAAACCATATTTTTCTCTTGGCAGAGGAAACTGGAAAGTATCTGGGATTTGCTTCCTATGAAACCAATCATGAAGGGACCGATAAAACCAAAATCCATAAAATCTATATCTTGCCTGAAGCCCAAGGTAAGGGAATAGGAAAGAAATTGATCCAATTTGTGGAGAAGGCAGCTTTAGAAAATGGAAATAAGATGATGTTCCTGAATGTCAACAAATTTAATCAGGGAGCTATTGATTTTTATAGACGAATCGGATTCTATGAAGCTTTCAAAGAAGTAATAGATATTGGGAATGGCTTTATAATGGATGACCTGGTCATGGAATTAAAGTTAACTTAAATAGCTTTCACAAAATGAGGCAAGGATTCACTGAACTTAACGTATCAAATAAAATAGTTGACCCTTCTTCTTTGAAAAATTAACCCCATTCAATTTATTTTAAAGATAAATTAATTAAACCATGAAGCAATTAGACCCTGAACATATACCTGGCATCTATAATTGGTGTGATAGATGGTGCGAACGCTGCAAGATGACTTCCAAGTGTTTCCTTTATGCTCAAGAGCAAGAGGACAAAGCAATCATGGATAGTGACCTTGATCAGGATGAAAAGATGGAGAAAATGAGAGAAAAACTGATGGAGACCATGGAAATGCTGAGTGAGGCAGCAGAAGAATTTGAAATGGAGGAAGATGACATGGATGAGCTGGATGAAGAGGAACAGGATGAAATGATGCATGACCATGAGATCAACAAGATTAAAATCGATATCCATCCCCTTTCAGACCTCAGTGAAGTTTACATGAATACGTGCATGGATTGGGTAAATAGTAAAACAAATGATCTGTCTTTTGGTCCTTTGTTATTGGGAAAAATTCCAGAGGAAATAAGTAATGAAAACGAAGTTGCTAAGCTAAGAAAAATAATCAGCCATTTGGAGTCAATACAATGGTACCAAACCATGATTCCCGTGAAATGTCGGGGGGCATTGAATTACTTTTCTGATAGGTCTTTCTGGGATGATTACCCTATTGAGGAAAGAGCTTATAATGGCGCGTCAAAAGTCGCTTTGATCTGCATTCAGAATAGTATAGATGCTTGGCAAGGAGTACTTTTTTGGTCTAAAGATGAGGAAGAGTCTATTCTTCCACTACTGGAAAAATTGATCCAGATCAAAGAAATTCTGGAAGAAGAGTTTCCTGATGCCTATAAATTTATCCGACCGGGATTTGATGAAAATTGTTAAAAAAAATTTTAATTCTCAGGAAAAATTTTAAATTTGATAAAATATTTTATCAAATGAAAAATTATCAGGACATTCTGGATATTCTTGGCAAAGACCAATTCACTTTTAAAGTAGAAGAGCCTTTGGATTTTTACGTTGTGGCTGACAAAGGCTTGGCAGCATCTGTCCTTCAGAATTTCAAGGCCTCATTTTCCTTAGGACTTTCCCAAATCGCTACAATTTTATCAAGTTCTGAGCCGACGCTATATAGAAGGATAAAAGAAAATAAATCTTTGCCTAAGCAGGAAGCAATTAAGTTATTGGAGGCCACAGACTTATTTATTTATGGAGAAGAAGTTTTTGGTAATAGAGAGGATTTTTTCAAGTGGACAGAGCTTCCCAATACTGCTTTGGGTGGCTTAAAGCCTATGGAAGTTATCGGCTACCCTGAAGGGATTTCCAAAGTAAGGGACTTACTGACCAGGATAGAATACAACATATACAGTTAATGTTGGTATATCGTCTTGCTAAACCAAAATACGCCGATGACCTGAGTGGAACCGGGGCAGCAATGGCCGGAGGCAGATGGAATAAAAAAGGGAGGGCTGTACTTTATTGTTCAGAAGTACCGGCTCTTGCCTTACTTGAGATTGTGGTCAATATTCCACCCATGTTCCAGTCGGATCTCCAATTATTGACCTTGGAAATTCCTGATGAAAAAGTAAAATCAATCGAAAGAGAAAAACTTCCTGAAAATTGGTTTCATTACCCCGCCCCAAGAATTTTGGCAGAAATAGCAGAAGAGTATTATAAAAACCAAGAACTACTCGGAATCATAGTTCCCAGTGCAGTAGTCCATCAGCAATACAATATTCTCATTAACCCCCGAAGCGATCATTTTTCAGAAATTAAAATAATCTCTTCAGCCCCATTCATTTTTGATCCTAGATTATATAAGAGATAAGATTTAAAAATTCATATGTCTCAAATGTTGATAAAATTGGCATTTACAGAAAGGGGAATGACATCAAAATGGGCGTCATTCCGAGGCACGAGGAATCTCTAGATGTCCTATTTATGTTCAAATTTATCATTTCCTGAACCTAGGGAGATGCTTCCTGCGTCAGCATGACGACTGCTCCGAAATTCTGTCAATGGTAGTTTTTAAAATTTGGCATTTACAGAAAGGAGAATGACAGTAAAGTTAACCTGATTAGGCCTCGGCAAGCTCGGCCACCGGGGTTTTTATTAAGGAGAGGGAAAGTAGGGGAAGCGGCGATGCCGCTTCCCCTACTTTCCCTTTAAACAGCCCAATTCTCCGGTCCCCGATTCCGATAGCTATCGGAACGAGGGGCAATTTCAAATTCTGTCATTGGTACCCTAAGCAAATCATATACCCCAAGTCTTATGTCTTGTGTCTAACCAAAATCCCTCAAGCAAACTTAAACTTCAGATACTTGATCTTCTCCCCTTTTTCACTGAAAAGGGTTTCATATTTGGTTTTGATACCATGATGTAAGTCCTTCCAGGGAGACGCATAAAAATCATTGGTGTAGAGCATGACTTCGCAATCTTTTCTCTGCTCAACCAAGTCCAAGGTATAATCAAATAAACCGGTATTGTCTGTTTTAAAATGTATAATCCCGTCTTTCTTCAGAAGCGGTTTGTACATTTCCAAAAATTTGGGAGACGTCAATCTTCTCTTTTCGTCACCTTCCCTGGGGAAAGGATCAGGAAATGTGATCCATAATTCTGAAATCTCATTCTCCGAAAAAAAATTCTCCAGCAATTGAATTTGTGTTCTCAAAAAAGCCACGTTTTCCAAACCTTCTGCAAGAGCTATCGTGCTCCCTTTCCAAATTCGGGAACCTTTGATATCTACCCCAATAAAATTTTTATCAGGATAATTACGGGCCAATCCTACACTGAATTCTCCCCTCCCGCAGGCCAATTCAACAACAATGGGATTGCTGTTTACAAACTGCAGGGAATTCCAATTTCCTTTGATTTTTTCAAAAATATCCTTCCCAGGCTGTACAACATTTCTGTTGATTTCATTTTCCTTGAATCTTTGCAGTTTTCTCCTGCTCATAATTATAAATCATTGATTTCGGCAACTACAAATGTGCTGCCACCTATAAATATTAAATCATTCACTGAAGCGTTTTTCTTGGCCCATCCGATCGCTTCATTCACCTCCTTAATGACAATACCCTGAAGTCCATGTGCTGCTGCTTTTATAGCCAATAAATCTGCCTCCATAGCTCTTGGAATATTGGCCTGACAAAAAATGTATTGGGCAGATTTGGGGAATAAATCCAGCACCTTGCTCACTTCCTTATCATTGACCATACCAATGACCATATAAAGCTGATTATAGGCATAATCATTAATCTGTTCAATGATATACCTGATACCATCTTCATTGTGTCCGGTATCACAAATAATCCAAGGATCTTTTCCCAATACTTGCCACCTTCCTTTCAATCCGGTATTTTTTACAATTCGACCCAATCCATGTTTTACATGACTTTGGGTAATCCTATATCCTAGTTTTTGCAGGACTGTAATGGTTTGTAAAATACCGGCTAGATTTTTTTGTTGGTAATTTCCTTTGAGATCCATTTCTATGAAAAAGGAATTCTCTTTTTCAATTACCTCAAAGAAAACTTTATCTTGGATTTCTTTTTTTGAAATACCGTAAAAGTCTTCTGCAAAATAAAACGGCGCGTTTTTTTCCTTTGCTGTTTTTTCAAAAACCGGGGAAGTTTCAGATTGTCGTTGACTGATGACCACAGGGGTAGCTGCTTTGATAATTCCGGCTTTTTCTCCGGCTATTTTTTCCAAAGTGTCTCCCAAAAACTGCATATGGTCATAACCAATATTGGTAATTACACATACTTCGGGACTGATCACATTGGTACTGTCCAACCTGCCACCCATACCAACCTCAATGACTGCAATGTCTACCTGCTCTTTGGCAAAATACCAAAAAGCCATAGCAACTGTCATCTCAAAAAAACTGGGTTTCATCCGCTCTAAAACGGGCTGATTTTTATCAACAAAATCGACCACATCCTGCTCAGGAATATCTGTTCCGTTGATTTTTATTCTTTCGGTAAATGATTTGAGATGGGGAGAAGTATAAAGCCCGACTTTGTAACCGGCTTCCATCAGAACAGAACAAAGTGCATGGGAAGTACTTCCTTTGCCGTTTGTACCGGCAACATGGATGCTTTTGAACTGATTCTGAGGGTTTCCCAAATGTTCACAAAGCGCAACGGTATTGCTGAGGTCTTTTTTGAAAGCAGCTGCGCCAACACGTTGGAACATGGGCAATGCACTGAACAAATAGTCCAATGTCTCCTGATAGGTCATTTCAATCAACTTTGATGATAAAAGTGATTTTGCCTTGGGAATAATCGGCAGTTGCGGCTCCCCCTTGACGCTTAAAATTGATCTGATTAATTACGGTCCTATAATAAGCCAGCACTTCATTGGACACATTATATTCCAAAGGAACAGCCTGAACAATTTTGCCGGCATCATCGACTGTAATCCTAAAAACTATTTTACCGTTTCGGGTAGAAACATTGTCTCTTATATTTGGTCTGGACGCAAAATCCCAACCTGCAAGTTCCAAATTATAACCTGAAGCAGGTCCTGGCACACCTTCTCCTGAACCTGAACCCATGATGGCCCTCCCATCAACAGTGCCAGTTGGCTTGCCTTCGTCGCCTTTTTGAGTGGATGAACCTTGGGCACTTCCTGCTGCAGGCTTCGAACCGGAACCAGTTGTCCCGCCTGCCCCAAATATTGCTCTTTGGTCTATTTTTGGCTTTTCTTCGGCTTTGGTTGTTGTTTTTTCAGCTTCACTGACCGAAGGCTGGGTGACAGGTGCTGTTTCCTTTTTAGCCGGACTGGGATCCTTTACTGCAGGGGTAGGTTTTTCACTGGCTTTCACCGGACTGGGTGTTTTTGAAAGTGCCTCTACAGTTGGTTTGGCTTTAGAAGTTGCCGGTTTGGCTGCTTCTGTTTTGGGCTGGGTTACAGGCACGGTTGCTTCCACAGGCTTTGGCGATTGGTCTCCCGGTGCGGGAGCTTCGGTATTTGCGGTCTGTGTTTCTGAAGGTGGGGCGGTGGTTTGATTATTTCCGCTACCCGTATCCGTAAATCCAAGATTCAATTCCATACCATATTTTGGAAGCGGTGGAACCTGTTCCCGCCAAACCACAATAAAAAAAATAGCCAGCAGCACCAAAATATTGACTATGATGGTGATGATGAGGGCTTTCCTTTTATTTTCCGCCTCCTGACTTTCTGTTTCCCAGATCTGCATGCTTATTTATATGGTTTTGTGGCAATGGATACATTCGCTTCCAATCCTGCGGCTATACCTCCTATTTCCACTAAATATTCAACAGGTACTTCTTTATCAATATGTAAGACAACCTGACCTTTTTTATCCTTCAACAAACCGGCCAATTCCTGCTTGACCTGTTCTCTCGACACTACTTTATCATTAACGGAAAATTTAAGGTCTTTGGTTACCGTAACCGTAACTTCCTGCATCACAATGTCCGAAGCTTCACTTGAAGGAAGATTTACAGGCAGACCTGAAGGGGTTATAAAAGAAGAAGTCAGCATAAAGAATATCAATAACAAGAAAATAATATCTGTCATCGATGACATACTGAATGCCGCATCTACTTTATGTTTGGATTGCAGTGCCATATTATTTGTCCTGTAATAAATCAATGAATTCCACAGAAGTATATTCCATACTGTGGACTAATTTAGAAACCTGTGTCACCAGATAATTGTAACCCAAGTAGGCGACGATTCCGACTACCAAGCCTGTTGCAGTTGTAATCATGGCCTCATAAATACCTGTGGAAAGCAATTTTGGTGAAACCATACCCTCTTCCTGAGCAACGCCAATAAAAGCTTTGATCATTCCCGCAACAGTACCTAAAAACCCGATCATAGGGGCAGCACCGGCCACAGTGGCCAATAAACCCAAATTCTTTTCCAGTTTATAAATCTCGATTTTACCCACATTTTCTATGGATACTTCGATATTCTTCAAAGGACTGCCTATCCGTTCCAAGCCCTTGGCTATCATCATCGCTACAGGGGTTGTTTCTCCCTGACAAAGCATTTTTGCCTGATCAATTTTACCACTCTGCACAAGAATTTTGACTTGATCCATCAGATGTTTGGGGGATTTGGAGGCCTTTCGGAGCGTGATTAGCTTTTCTACAAAGATGTAGACAGCCAAGACAAACAAAATATAAAGCGGAATCATCATGTATCCGCCTTTGATCATTAAATCCAACAATCCTATGCTGGTATCACCACCTTCCATAGTAGAAAGGGTATCAGCCATCATTTGGCTGTCTGTACTCAAAGTTTGTGCTAAAATCATTTTAATATTTCAAAATCCAGGATGATTCATTTATTTCCACTTTAACGCTTTCCAAAGCTTTTGTGGCCGACTCAAGGTCTCCGTACCTTCCAACGGAGATACGGTAATTATTGGTATTGCCAAAGGGAAAAATTATCCATACATCGCTTCCCTTATCAATTAATTTTTGAGCCTCAGCTCTGGCAATTCTTTCATTGGGCGAACTTGCCACAATCAGATTGTAATAGGGTACCTCACCCCTTTTGTCCACAACAAACAATTGAGCACCCTTGCTTTCAACTATTGGCTGACTTTCTGGTATGGCTTGTTCAGATGCTGACTCCGTTCCCTCATTCTCGGCTTCAAGTAATTCATCGGGATCCTCAGCTACGATATCTATCGGTTCTTCAGGTTCTTCAGATTCAATTGTCTCTGCAATTTGAGGACTTTCCTGAATAGCATTATTATTTTCAGGCAAATAGTACAAAAAGTAAGCAAGTGAAGCCAAAATGATCACAATCAGGAATACCAGTGAAATCAATAATGGCAATTGACTTTTCCTTTTTCTTATACCTCTATCTTCAGTATTGAACTTAATTGGTGCAGCTTCAGGAATTATTGCTTCGGCTTCCATCTTAGGTGGTTGGACCTCATCGGGAATTTTCTCCTCTTCCTTTCTTGAAACTTTTTCATCAAAAGAAATTGCTGAACCGAGAGGCTTTACGGCAACAAAGGGAAAGCCATAGTCTTTATCATCTGAATTTTTTGTTGTTCCGTCTTCTTTATCAATCATATTCCAGGTTCTTAAAAGCTTACGAAGCTAAAACAATTGACTGAAAAGGACAACCGCTTTTGCAGCAATAGTAATTATAATCCACATTGGCCATCAAAACTTAAGTGTTGCACCTACAATTCCTTGAATTCCCCTGACAGGATAATTCAGAAAACGCTGATTGGTCCTGTTCAAAAGATTATTTCCAATGACAAATGCTGATATCCTTTCTGTTATCTGATAATCTCCTTTCAATTGTAAATCCAAAATTGTCGGTAATTTCTGTGAGAATTCATTTTGTTGGTTAAACCCTTGGATACCTCCCATTAAATGGGCATTGAACTGTATCATCAATTCCTTTGTGGGAAGAAATTGATTATTGATCCTGACTTCCCACTCGGGTCTGTGATAGGCAGCATTTAGACTTCCCAAAGAATAGTAATAATAATCTGCATTGGCCATCAGTTTATACCAACCTTCATATTCCCAACCTACTTTCAAAGTATAATTCAAAACGTCTGTAATTTCATCGTATAGAATATTAAACCGCAAACTATCCGTCAATGAATTGGCGAAAAAATGCATGTTTCTATATTTCCCAACAGTGAATCCTGCTTCATAAGTGAACTCATCGAGTAATTTGCCTTTTAATCCGGCACCTGTTTTATAGTTTTGTATGGTGTTCAATAATTGTTCGCTTGGACCCAAAAATGGGTTTTCCATAACAAAATCATAATAGGTTTTCCTGATCACATCTCCTTCAAATAAAGCAAAAACCCCTATCTCGTCGCGAAGCATGTATTGACCGTTGACCATAGGAAAAACATGTACATCGGATTTCTTATTACTTGTAATGTCGTTTTCAAAAACAAGATTTATACCTGCTTTTATCAATAAAGACTCGTTCTGATAGCCTACGTAAGGGTTGATTTTAAAATAGTTTCTATTGATATCATTATAGAATACATCGCTGGGACTTGTCAGGGAAAGATCAAAATTGACTGCAGTTTTTAAATAATCGTCAAACCAAAAATCAGAATTTGCAGTAAACGCAATTTCATTTTCAGATGCTTGGAAATTGTCATTGAACCCCCTGATTCTCATCATAGCATTATAGTTCAGACCATCCATTTTGTCAATATTTTGGATACCGGCCTTTACCTGAACTGTATTGAGCACATTTACATCAGTAACAAAATTTTCAAAATCAGGATTGGTGGGATCATAACCATAAAACGAAATTTGATGTCGGTCATAATTGATCCCGCCATAGGCCTGAAACACATCTCTGAAAAGTGTACCGGAGGCCTCAAAGTTGGTGAAATTTTCCGCGGAATTATTCCCGTCAACAGGCCCTCTGTAAAAACCCTGATGTTTGAGTTTTGCCGATATATCGTAATTGGAATCTTCCCATACATTATACCTTCCTTCCAATAGAGGCGAACTGTAATTACCTAAACCAAATCGGACAAAACCCGGGAAATAATCCTGATCCTCTTTGGGGAAATTTTTCTGAAAAACCTCCGTTTTGATATCATCAGGCGGTAGTGACAGAAAAAAAGGCTTGACCTCATAATTAAAATTCGTACTGCTTTTCGGAGTTGGCAGTGCCGGTATTCTTTCAAACTTTCTGGGCTGAGTGGGTAATGTCAATACCCGGTCTTTACGGATAATAAACTCCTGATCTTTGACTTCCCCGGCCTGTTGTCCTTGGGCAGTCTGAAAAACTGTCATCAACAGCCCAACAACCAAAAGATTGAAACCCAATCGAACCCTCTTCAATATGTTTATGAATATTTTCTTCACCTTATTTGATATTTGAAAGTTTTTCCTTGGCCAAACCAATTATTTCCTGATTAGTCGATCCATCAAGAATGGATTCCAAAGTTGCCTTTGCCTGAAACGCCTCACCCAGTTGCAAGTAATTGTCAGCCAAAAGCAGGAAACATTTTCCATACCAATGGTCATGGGACGAAAAAGGAGCTACAAAGTCAAAAATGATATTGTTTGACCTTTCAAACTCTCCTTTTTTGGCATAACTCTCAGCCAATAAAAACAGACCCTCTGCCCCCTGAATTGTGGTGTACTCATTGACCAGTTCCATCAGCGTCTCATTGGCATTGTTTTCATCACCAAGCATTTGGTACGCTTTGGCTTTGGTAAGTAAAGCAAAGGGAAGTGCATCTTGGGTAATGCTTCCCAAAAAGATAACACGGTCTGCAAAATATACCGCAGAGTCATAAGTTCCTGAAATAAAATAAGCCTGCATCAAACCATTCAGCGCCTCGAATTCTTCTATTTTATTTCGGGCGTTATTACCTGCTTCTCTCAAATAGGGTATGGCATTATTATAATTTTTGTTTTCCAGTTCAATGGTAGCAATACGTTGAACAGCTCTTAATCTTTGTGCAGAATTCCTTTCCCTTTCAATCTTATAAAAGTATTCCAAGGCCAAAATGTTATTATCCAACTTGGAATAGGAATCACCGATAAAATAATTTGCTTCATCTGTATTGGCTGATTGTGGATAATTATTCAGGTAGCCTGTAAATGCTTTGATTGCCTCACTATAAGAACCACCAAAAAACAGGTTTTTGGCCGCTTCGTATTCCAGATTCTGCAAACTCTTGTTATCCGGATTGGCATTTCTGTACCGACTCAGATACTGGGAAAATTCTGCCGTCCGGCCTTGTAGCGTCAATGCTTCCTGTAGCCCGACCAAGGCTGCTTCTGCATTGGAGGAGTTTGGATGGTTTTCCAGGATTCTTTTGTATTCATTGATGGTTTGATCGTAGTTCTGCATGGAAAAATTAGCCACAGCACTGCCCTCCAAGGCAAAGGGTACAAATGGGCTGTTCGGTTTGCTGCTGATCAGTCGTGCAAAACCGTCACGGGCTTCTGCATAACGCATTTCTTCCATATTGATTTGGGATTTTTGGAAAAGCGCGTCCTCAAAGTATAAACTGTTGGGATGATTGGAAATCAACTTATCCAATTGACTGATGGCATCATTGTTTCTGTTTTGAAAATTATAAACTACCCCTGACCTAAAATATACATAGTCAATAAAACTGTTGTTATCAGCAATGGCTTTCTGAAAAATATTCTGGGCATCAGCAAATCTTTTCTGCACATAGTAAATATCCCCCAAACGGATCATTGCCTCATCATAGATTTCCCGGTCTGTATCTCTTGGTACCCGATCTACATATTGCTTAAACTGCGTTTCGGCTTTTGGGTATTGTTGGGTATTGAAATAGGCATAACCCAGGCCATAATAGGATTTCTGCAAATAGGGATCTGTGGGGTTTGGCCTCAATCTTTGAAGTTCCTCGTAGGATTTTATCGCCATGGGGATATTATCAGAGGAAGCAAAATTCTCGGCTTTCCAAAAATGGGCCTGAACCAGAATTGCCTTATCAATGGGATTTGAAATTGATTTGTCAAAAAAAGTTGTGGCCATTTCATTTCTCTTATCCCTGTAATAGACCAATCCCTGATAAAAAGTGATTTTCTGATAGGCTGCTTTGATCCGGTCAGATTTGCGGGGCATTTTTTCAATATGCTCTATTGCCCTCAGATAATTGCTTGTATTAATCAGGGCATCAGTAAGCAGATTTTCCGCCTCCCTTGCATAAGCCCCATTGGGATAATTCTCCAAATAGGAATCCAAGGCATTGACAGCTTCCTGAAAACTGCCTCTTTCAAGATTTACTTTTCCATAATTGACCAATGCCTCTTCTTTGATTTGGAGATCAATGTCACTTTTATAAGCAGCATTAAAACTATTTGAAGCAAATTGGGGGTTGTTGAGTTTCAGATAGGAATGTCCCAAATAATAGCTTGAAACCTGGGCAATCTTATCCTCTCCAACTGCTGTCACTTTGAAGTAATCTGTAGCTCTTTGATAATTTTGGATTTCAAACTGGGCTATACCCGCCTTATAAATCTGCGGCCTTTCAAGATCCCTCTTCCTTGCATTGACAAAGGCATCATAATTCAAGGCTGCGTTTGGAAAATCCCTCTTTTCGAAATAAGCTTCAGCCAAATACAGATGGATTTCTTCCTTTTTGTCCAGACTTTTTCTGGATTGAATGACGGATTCCCCATAAGCAATCAGTTCGTCGTAATATCCCTGCTTATAATAAATTCCGGCCAACATATAGGGAACTTTCTGACTGTAAAAAGGAGTCTTGTCCGCTTCTTTGAAATCAGCAATTGCCTGATCCAATTGGCCGGATTCCTTTGCTATATAACCCGCATAGTAATAAGCATCGGGATTATATTCGCCTTTAATTTTCTTAACCAGATTAAAGAATTGAAGGGCATTTTTATAGTCATTGAGTTGAAAATAGGAATAACCAGTTTTGAACAAAACCTCAGAATTATTATTGAATGCCACATAACCCGACTGAACCTGTCTGAAGGCGGGAATGGCTTCTCTATAGTTTTTTCTGTCAAAATAATAATTTCCCAGGATGTAAGCAGCCTCATTGATTTTGGGACTGTGGGGATAATTTCTGATAAAATAATTGATCAGGTCAGGTGCACCGGGATTATCTATTTTCAAAGCCGAAACAGCATGGTGAAAATCTACCATTATCTTTTGATTTTCTTCAAAAGGAATATCTTTCAGCTGTTCGAATTCAAACCTGGAAGCACTGAACAAATGCTTTTGGAAAAGCTCAAAATTATCGTCTAAAATTTTTTGGTCCCCTGATTGGTACAGCCCCGATTGGGAATAGGCGGTCTGAACCATTACGTACATCAAAAGCAATACAAAGCTTTTCTTCATTTTTTATTCACTCAAATTTAATGCATGATTTTAAATACCAATTCCCTTAGGATTTCACTGTCTTCCATTCCTCCTCCGCTTGTTTCAACTCCCTTAGAACGTAAATCCGCCTCCTTTATGTATGCTATGTTGTCAATAACCTTGCCTAAGCGGTAATTATTTGCTGCTATTTTATATTCTTTAAGAAAATAAGGATGAACACCGGTCAATTTGGCCAGTTCGTTATCACCACTGTTCTTGTTATAATGTATCACAGCCAATTTGCTGAAATAAGCATAAACCAAACCGACAATCGGAATCAAAGGATGGCTTTTGGGATTTTGGGCAAAATATTGTACGATTTTATTGGCTTTGAGTACATCTTTTAAGCCGATTGCTTTGGTCAGTTCAAAATTGTTGTACTCTTTGTTGATACCGATGAATTTTTGGATATGGTCCTTGGTAATGGTCGTCTTTTCGGTAAAATTCAAAAACATTTTACCTATTTCATTTGCGATCACTTCAAGATTGTTTCCAATGCTTTCCGCCAAAAAAACAGCCGTTTGATTGTTGATTTCATGTCCCTGCCCTTTGATATATTCCTCAATCCAGCCCGGCAAAAGATGTTCCTTGATCTTTTCTGATTTGACAAAGACCACATTTTTATCCAATTCCTTACCCAAAGACTTTCGGCCATCGATGTTTTTATATTTATGGGCAAAAACCAATATAGTACTTGGTAGTGGGTTTTTGATATAGTTGATCAATTGCTGATCTGCTTCTTCCCTACCTAAATTCTGAATGTTCTGAGCTTCTTTTACTATCACTACCTGTCGATCAGCCATCATGGGGAATCTCCGGGCATTATTCAGAATATCACTGATGGCCACATCTTTACCATACATGACAATCTGATTAAAACCCTTCTCATGCTCTTTCAAGGCATTTTTTTCAATAAAATCTGAAATCTGATCGATGAAAAAAGGTTCTTCTCCCTGCAAAAAATAAATCGGAGCATATTTCCCGGACCTGAGGTCTTTTAATACATCTTCTGCTTTAGCGGCCATGGTTGAAGTTTTCGGTTCAAAGATATAAAGATTTAATTTCTTGGAAAGATGACAAAGCAATAAGGACAAAGTAATTTTAAACTTTTATACCTGTAAAATTGTAATATGTTGAAACCAATTAAAAAACGAAGTGGACAATTTCGAAAAAAGTGTTGCCTTATTTAAAGAAGGAAAATTCCAGGAAGCATTGGATCAGATCAATGGAATCATAAAAAATAACAACACGAATACAGAACATGTTTTTTTCAGAGCAAGGGTATATTCCAGATTAGGGGAATTTCAATCTTCGCTCGATGATTTTGATTTTCTGATTTCCCATGAACCCTACAATCCCACCTATATCAGTGACAGGGCGGTTGTACTTCATTTGCTTAAAAGAAATGAAGAAGCCATGTCTGAGTTTGACCGTGCCATCAATCTCGAGCCGGGAAATCCCTACAGGTATTCCAGCAGGGCGTATTTCAAGGATAGAATCGGCGACCTGAAAGGCTCCATTGAAGATTATGAAAAGGCCATTGAGTTGGATCCTGAAGATGCTGTCGCCTACAACAACAAGGGCTTGGTAGAAGAGAAACTGGGCTATAGTCAAAAATCCAAATCAAGTTTCGAAAAGGCAGATGATTTGGTCGGATATACTCCCCTCCAAAAAAACGGCAAAGAAGGGACAAAAAAACCCACTTTAGAGGACGAAATAAATCCTAAACCTCAATCCAATAAAGCTGAAAACCCAAAAAAGGGTACCTTCGGGGAATATCTGGAAATTGTCAGCAAAGTTTTCACAGATAAAAATACCCAAAAGGAATTTTTCAGGTTTTTGGGAGCAAAATTTAAATTTTAGGTAATTCTTTCACTTGCTGAAAGAATTATGGTTTGCCAAATGAAGTTTCATTTTGATCGAAGTCTTTGAGAGTTGACAAAATTGGCATTTACAAATTGGGAAATGACTTCGGTTTCAGTATCATTCAGAGCCACAGTTTGCCAACCAGGATATTTTACTATGGGGAAAAATCTCCAACATCTTAGGAAATACAAAAAAGAAATTGAACCTGATTTCTCTTCTTTCAGCATGACATTCCAAAAACTTTAAGCTATTTTCTCACCTCGGGATTTTAGAACTCTGAATTGGAAGTATCTATCTATCCATCAGCTCAGCAAAAAGGAAAAGCTCCATACCAAAAGAGTATTTTGATATGGAGCTTTGAGGTTTTTGAGTTTTAATCAGTAATTACACCTGGATAAGGCCAATGTTTATCATCTGCACTACTTTTCATCTTTAAATTAGGATTGATTCTAAAGGGAGACAATTCAGTTATGGGTACCGTGTTTATTTGAGCAACCGAAGCCAGTATTTGTGTATTCGATGGATCATAAACAAATGGATAATCATTCTCCCCTGTTTCTACTATTGAGGCACAAGCAAAAGTGACTCCGGCCATATCCCTTGTAATAGGATGCGGTCTTAAAGAGTTTGCAGGTATATTCCTTTCAATACCAAAACAAGCTAAATTACCCCCAATATTTCTCATATCTGAACCCATATTTTCCAAAAAGTGGTTTTGAACCTGAAAACCAATTGCCTCATAAAAACCATCAAACTCGCCTATGAAAACAATTCTACCTCCTTGTTCAGCAAATAGTTTGAGGTTGTTGATTTCATTTAATGAATAGGCAATTCTTGGAAGCCATAGAAAAATTACTTTGACATCTTGTGGAATATCTGTAAGCGGGGTTTCAGAGGAATTAACCATTTCAAGGTCAAAACCAAAACTTTGAATTAGTTGCTTAAGATTGGTGTGTATCCCCTCAGTTAAACTGCAAGCATTCGGATAACGAGAGTTTTTTCCACAATCAAACCAAATGGTATTTCCATTAGCGCGAGGTCCAATAGTTTCAAAACTCACCAGATTCCTGACCATTAATCTATTATTAGGATTAACCAGACCTATTTCGTTGTCAAATGGATTCATGTCGTTAAAAACTATGATGTCTTTGCCTGGCCTTGGACCTGTTTCAACTTCTTGGACAAACAATGCACCCTCTCCGGTTACATCGTGAACAGTGGCTAATACTGATGTAGAACCGAATTCGGAACCGGTAGCCATACCATTTTGGTTGATGGATGCAACTGCTTCATTTCCAACGCTCCAAGTAATTTTTTGGTTTTCCAGAACCTCATCAAAAAAGTTATATACAATTGCAGTGAACTGTTGTTGCGCTCCTTTCAAAATAATTGCTTCCTCAGGAACAACCTCAATCCTTGCAGGACAGATTTTATCCTCAATCCTAAAAGTTATCCGCATCTGTTGATTCTCTACTACCGGGATAATATTATTATTAAGCTTCTGATTGGCATTTCTTACCACGCCAAAGTCAACAAAGCCCAAAACCCTACTTCCCACTTTAACACGTGCTCTGTAGATTTTACCGATAACCGGCTTTGTTTTTGACAGGTCCCAATTCGCAAAATAAAATTCTTCTTGTGCATTGACCTGTACACTGTTTGTGGCATTAGGCTCTCTCTTGAATAAAGTATGGACAGTTTCAAAGGAAAAATCATCACTTATTTCAACTATGGGAGCTAGATTTGGATGGAAACTTCCATGGAATTTAGGCTGCGTTGATACTGTGGGTGATAAAAAGTAAAATTCATCAATTCCATCGTTGGCAGCATCAGAAACACCTAGATTTCCATATTTCAAGGAAATGACCTGCGCAAGAATATCAAAATCATCTGCCAAATTGTCGTTTTCCTTAAAATCATCCGTACAAGAAGGCATGAATAAGAAGCTTATGCTTAATGTCAATAGTAACAAAAAGCCGAAATATTTTCCTGAAAATTTAAAGTGTTGATTTTTCATATTTAAAAGAGGTTTAGGTTAGATCCCAGTTATTGATTTAAAAACGATGTAATCTATAAATTACCCAAACTAGATAAAATACCCCAAAAGTAGTATAAATTAAAACAGTGACACTCAACCCATTGAACATTGCCAACTCAACACCCAAATGGCGGTTGATCTGTGGCTCATCCAAAATGTAGTCAATATCGGCGGACATGTACTTCCAATCCGCCTAGGCCAACAAGTTCTTCCAATTCCCCAAAAAAACAACCCCCTCCGGATCTCTCCGGAAGGGGCTGTAAATTTATTTGAAGCTATAAACTGTTATTCTTTGACAAGTCTGCCCGTCATCACCTCGTTGCCGGAATTTACGATCACCTGATACATGCCCGAACTCAGACCTCTCAGATTCAGGTTGCGGACGAAACTGCCTTCCTGTTGTTCTTTTTCCTCATACACCAGTCTGCCGGTTGCATCAAAGATCCTGATTTCCACTTTCCCGGGGCCTGACAGTTGCACCAGGATATTGGATTCCTCCCTGCCGGGGTTCGGATAGATCAGGATTTCTCCCGGAGGAAGCTCCCTGTAAAGGGTGATCTCCCTGCTGATGGTCTGTCCTGCCCTGTCGGTGCTGTGGACGGTGACGGTCATCTCCGCATCAGGGGTTCCTGTTCCTCTCCACACCAGCACGTTCTTCTCAATGTAGAAGTCAGGATGCTCGTCCATGCTATAGCTATGCATATCGTCCACAGGATCCAGGGTATTGAGACTTCCGATGATCTCACCGTTCCTTACTTTGGTGGAAACCTTGTTCCTGCTGATCATAATGTCCTCAGCAAGCGGTTTGTCCAGTACGATGACAGGGATGTCAAGCGATACGTCCCAACCTTCGAAGCCTTCGTTCTCCAAGGATGCCGTTATCCTGTACAGGCCGGGTCTTAGCGGATCGTAATCGTTCATCTGCCAGTTGATCATGCTGATGTATTCGGGATCGCTGCCTTCCTCGAAGACAATGCCCTCGCTGATGGCTTTATCGAACGGCGTGTTCCACGGAACTATCAGCATATCTGAAAGCTCCTGCTCCCCTGTCGTCCTGCCGTTTTTGTTCGGTACTTTGCACTTGAAGACCAGCAGGTTGAACTTGAACCTGTCAGTTGCCTTATTGCCCGAAGCATCCTTGGCCTCGAATTCCACAAAGCTGTTCTCAGGTTTCCTGAACTTGGTTCCAGGCTCAGGGCACTGATGAAGTTCGAATCCACAGTTGTCGGAGGCTTCCACCCTGTCCTTAAAGTCAGGCATGGTAAAGGTGTCCCCTTTCTTCATCATCCAGACAAAGGCGCTCCTGTCCACTTTGATCTTTGGTTTGCTTTCATCCACTACAATCACTTTGAATTCAACTTCGTCTCTGTTGCCTTTGGCATCTTTGGCTATAAGCTTGACGCTGTTCTCCCCTATGTCCTCACAGGTAAAGTCGCACTTGCTCAGGTCGAGTTTCAGCGGGCCACAGGCTGCCGAGGAACCGTCATCGGCCATCTCTGTGGTCAGCCTGGCTTTGCCCTGACTATTGAGTTTCAGTGTCACCACAGGTTTGGCTTTGGCAGTCACTTCACATGCTTCCTCGATAAGGTTGACTGTCACACGCTGCTTGGCGGTACATTCGTTGCCGCTGCCGTCTATGACCGTCCAGGTCACTGTTGTGGTGCCAATAGGGAATACCGCAGGGGCGTTGTTCCTGACCTCGGCTATACTGCAGTTGTCTGATACCTCTGGTTCACCTAGATCAACTTCAGAGGAAGAAATACCGCCACCTGTTGTACCCAAAACCAGGTTGGCCGGGGCCTTGATGTCGGGGAGTTCCCTGTCCCTGACAGTTACCTTCTGTACCGCAGTGGCCGAATTGCCGTTTCTGTCTGTTACCGTCCAGGTGACAATGTTCTCACCGAGCGGGAAGGATGCAGGGGCATCATTGCTCAGTCCGCCATCAGGAATGTCTCCCGTAAAGGTGGCCAGTCCAAGATCCACATTGTTTGCTTCACAGATTCCTTTGTCCGTATCCACCAGGATATCGGCGGGAGCAGTGACTGTCGGAAGATCCGTTTCTGTATCCGCAGGAAGTACATTCACTGTCTGTGTATCCGTTGCCGTATTGCCGCTGCCGTCGCTTACCGTCCAGGTTACCGTAGTGGTGCCTATCTGGAAGAGTTCAGGTTCAAGGTTGACGACAACGTCCACACTGCAATTGTCAGAGGTTGTTGGGGTACCGAGTTCCACATCAGTGGCGGATTCCTGACCCGGTTGCAATTGTATGGTGATGTTGGCAGGAGCTACAATGGTCGGTAACTCGTTGTCCTCTACGGTCACGGTCTGAACCACTTGTTCCGCCTCATTACCAGAGGTATCGGTTGCTGTCCAGGTAATTTGGGTGCTGCCTACAGGATACGGAGCATCCAGGGCAAAGCCGTCACTTCGTGTACCTGTTGCTATTGGACTGTCACAGTTATCGCTTACTGCCGGAGCTGATATTTCAATTTCAGCTTCACAGGTTCCCATGTCTGTTGACCGGGTGATATCGGAGACAGCCGCAATTACAGGTTTCTCGTTGTCTTCAACTGTCACGGTCTGTTGGGCGGTGGCTGTGTTGCCGTTACCGTCAATCACGGTCCATGTGACAATAGTTGCTCCTATCGGGAAGCTTTCCGGAGCATCGTTGCTGATGCCGTCAGCAGGGATATCCTCACCGGTCACCACAGGTGTGCCGAGTTCAATGCCTGATGCGCCGCAGGTGCCTGGGTCATTGTTGACCGTAATGGCAGGTGGTGCGGTGATAGTAGGCAAAACCTCCCTCGTTACTGTAACGGTCTGTTCTGCGGTGGCCGTGTTGCCGCTTCCATCCCGGACGGTCCAGGTTACCGTAGTGGTACCCACAGGGAAACTGCCAGGTGCATTGTTGCTTACCTCATCAATGGAACAGTTATCTGAGACAGTAGGCTGTCCGAGTTCCACATCTCCTGCCGAATCTTCATCGGCCTCTATCCTGATGGTGATGTTCGCTGGGGCTGTGATCAGCGGCAGTTCTTCATCCACCACAATCACGGTCTGTTCTGCAGTGGCCTCATTGCCATTGACATCAATCACTGTCCATATAACTGTGCTTGTGCCCAACGGGAAGACCTCAGGAGCATTATTGCTGACTTCAGCAATTTCACAGTTGTCCGAAACCTCTGGTTCGCCCAAATCAATCTCTCCTGACTCGCAGCCATTGGCAACGGTTAGGGTATTGATTGTAGACGGTGCGATTATGCTTGGAGCCTCGTTGTCCACCACGGTTACGGTCTGTATGGCAGTGGCTGTATTGCCTCTGCCGTCAATGACTGTCCATACCACATTGGTGGTACCCACAGGGTAGGTTTCAAGGGAGGTATTTGTAATGCCATCGGCAGGGATATCCTCACCGGTCACAGTAGCTGTGCCGAGTTCAATGCCTGAAGCACCGCAGGTGCCGGGGTCATTGCTGACCGTAATGGCAGGTGGTGCGGTGATGGTCGGCAATACCTCTCTGGTTACTGTGACGATCTGCTCTGCCGTGGCCGTATTGCCACTGATGTCTGAAACGGTCCAGGTAACAACTGTCACTCCAAGTGGGAACACAGTGGGTGCATTGTTTTCTATTTTATCGATACCGCAGTTATCAGAAGCCTCTGCTTGACCAAGTGCTACGCCTGTCGCACTGTCAGCATCTGGCGCAATCTGCACAAGCAGATCTGCAGGGGCAGTGATCAGCGGTTCTTGATCTTCTGTGACGGTAACAATCTGGCTGGCCGTCGCTACATTTCCGCTCAGGTCTTCCACTGTCCAAGTTACTGTCGTATTTCCAAATGGGAAGAGTTCAGGTGCATTATTGGTTATCGATTTGACACCACAATTGTCAGCTACGGTTGGTTGGCCAAGTGCTACATCCGAGGCATCACATCGTGACAAGGTCGCCAAAACTGTTACAGCAGCTGGCGCTGTAATAGTAGGTGGCTCGGGGTCAGTTACAGTTACCTCCTGTGTGGCAGTGGCAATATTGCCCTTTCCATCCGTAACGGCCCAGTTGACCACAGTTGTGCCGACAGGGAATGTTGCCGGTGCATCGTTGCTAATGCCGTCGTTGGGGATGTTTTCGCCTGTCACGCTGGGCGTGCCAAGATCCGCAATGGTTGCAAAACAGCTTCCAGCATCCGTGCTTACATTTAGAGGTGCCGGTGCTAAAATGGTAGGCAGTACTTCGGTCGTTATGGTAACATTTTGTAAAGCAGTCCCCGTATTGCCTGCCAAATCGACAGCAGTCCAAGTAACTATCGTCGAACCGACTTCGAAAACTACCGGTGCGTTATTCTCAAGCAGCTGTAAACCACAGTTTTCCAAAATCAATGGTGTACCAAGGTTTATATTTATGCTTTCGATACCATCCGATCCGGCCGGTAATTCGATTACCAAGTCAGCAGGAGCGGTAATCAAAGGCGCAATATTGTCAATCACTTCAACCTCTTGGGTTGATTGAACTTGATTTCCAGCAGCGTCTGTCGCAGTCCATGTGACCACAGTAATACCGAAGCCAAAATTCTCGGGAGCATTGTTGGTCAGTGTTGGCTCACCGCAATTGTCGGTGGCGGTAACTGCACTGAAATCCACATTGGTGAATACACATTGATCTGCACTGGCATTCAAGACAATTCGACCCGGTATCGAAATTTCTGGCGCCTCCTTGTCCTCAATGATTACCAATTGTTTTTGGGTGGATTTAAGGCCTGATATATCCGTAAAGGTCCAAGTGATTTCAGAACTACCCTGTTTGGTAATCGGAAACAATGATTCATCCACTGTCCCTATAACCTTGCTGCCGTCTTCGGCGGTTGCTGTAGGTGCTGTCAAATCCGAAAGATTGATGGCGCAAGCAGCCTCAAGGGTTGGCAGTTCTGCCAAATCAGGTTTAGGAGGCACAGTAAACTGTGGTTCACCAACGATGAATTCCTCACTGACCACCGGGCTCCAAATTCCTTGGGTGTCCCTGATACGTACGGTGATACTGTGAGTACCCTGTGACAAATCAGCCACTGCAATTAAGGCCTCAACAGAAATCGCAGATGCCGGCTGATCTAAGGGTAGAGATGTGGCATTGCCTTCTCCCGGATCATCGCCATCAAAAAAATACTCTACATAGTCCACCATCGTGGGTTTACCGAAGTTTTCATCTCCAACAAAAAACACCCTGTTTTTGGCGAAACCCCACTTGTTATCCTGACTCTTGAACCGGACAGAAAAGGTATGGAATCCAGGCTCCAATTCTTCGGTAGAAATATTGCCAATAACTTGAGGATTAGTGCCTGAACTTACAGGAAGTGATTTTCCCGATCCCACTCCGGGATCTGAGTCTATAAAGTATTCTGCTGCCGTAATCGGCAACAAGGGTAGATTGCTGCTTGCATTTTGAACAATAAAAATACGCGACTTTGCAAGCGACCAAATACCGTTTTGATCTTGGAATCGAACGCTCAAGGTATGAAATCCTTCAGGAAGCCCCTGCAAACTGATAGGTATTGCAAGAGAAGATTGTACTCCCGGGCTGATGGTAACATTGGTGGCATTTCCTATTCCGGGATCATCGTTGATAAAGTACTCAAAAGCAACCAAGGTATTGGAACCAGATTGTGAAGGTGGTGTTTCAATCACAAATATCCTTGATTTGGTAAGGGACCAATTCCCGTCGTTATCTTGAAAGCGTGCCCCAAGGATGTGGAAGCCCAAAGGCAAGCCTTGGAGGCTGACTTGGGTCTGTACGGAAGGATTGGGAGAATTCGGCACAGGGAAGGCATTACCGTTGCCAACGCCGGGGTCAGCATCGATAAAGTACTCCGCTGCCGTGATGGTGGGACTTTGGGCCCTTGCTGCAAAGGGCAACCACAGCCATCCCATCAAGAGGATGCATAGAAAAGCTCTCATGACCTGACTGCTAGTTATTGGCTTTTCCGTCTACCTTGATATTGAGCGTTCCGTTTTGGGGCACGTTGGGATTTAGGATTACCAAGGACTCAACCTGTGGAATCCCCGGCAAGCCTGAAACCAAAAATCCTTTACCCCCAAAAAGTCCGATATCAGTCCCATCGGTGCCTGCATTGATGCCTACACTTGATGGCTGCAATGAGAGATCACTGTTGTACAAGTCATTTCCTGAAAAACTCACAAATAAAGGATCGGTTTCAAAAAAATTACCTGAACTACTATTGGTTGTGAGATTGATATTGGGGTTGATAGTAAAAATACTATTCGCAATACTCGAATCTGTTAGGCTTCCCATTGTAATGTTTATGAAAATACTATTCGTAATAACATGATTTCGACCAATAAGCCAGTCTACTCCAAAGAAGTAATAAAACACATTGTTTGAAAAAATGGAACCATTCATATTAATCGGCCCAACGATATAAGAATTTCTTATGTTCCAATTGGCTGTCGTAATATCGTTAACCCTGTTTTGAATTCCCGATCCATTAATATTGCACTCCTCAACCAACCAATTTTGTGGTACTCGGGACTGATCAGAAGAAGAGTTCAAAATATAGGATATCCTGTTTCTCTTCAACTGGACAGCATCACAATCTGACACCGAAATGTTGACGGTACCGATATCCAAACCCAGAAGCACTGAATTTGAGGCTTGGCTGCTGTCAAAGGTAAGGGTGCTGATCGATGCACTAGCACCTCCGTTGAAATTTGGATTTGCTCCTGGACCGATGAGCGTTAAACGCTTATTGATAGTTACATCATTATAACTTGTTGCTGAACCTGTAATTAATAAAATATCACCATCAGCGGAAGCGTCAACTGCTGCCTGAATTGAGGTAAATTCTGCGAGGTCTCCGGGGCGGTTGGAGACAGTACGGGTGGCAGCAAACACGCTGATGCTGCTGACAAAAAGGACAAAAGACAGTAACAAATTTTTCATAATTTTAATTGGTTAGGATTGAACAATGATGTTTAGGTTATTTCCTTATTTCCTCTTGTTTTTTGGCTATTGGCAGAAATAAGGAAACTAAAAACTCCCTAAAATTTAAGCGCTTTTAAAGCCTGATGATATTGGAAAAGAGTATTTGGCGATTTTGGAAAAATTTATGGAGGCATTTGGAAGAATTCGGCAAAAAGCCTTGAGACCAAAAAAAATTAAAATTTTTCACATCCTAAGTGATATAATTTCCTGTAAATTTCAAAAACCCATCCACCACGGCAGACAAGTTCTTCCAATCCGCCAAAAAAAAACAACCCCCTCCGAATCTCTCCGAAGGGGGCTGCCTTTCTTTGCATAACAATAATCTACAGGTCTCTTACCAATCTTCCTGTGAGTACCTTGTTGTCGATCTGAACCACCACATGGTACATGCCCGAACTTAGACCTCTCAGGTCAAGGTTTCTCGTGAAAGTACCGGATTGTCTTCCCTGTTCCTCATAAACCAACCTGCCTGTAGCATCAAAGATGCGGATGGTCACTTCCGATTCTGCAGAAAGCTGAATCAGAATATTGGATTCCGTTTTGGCAGGATTAGGATAGATTTTCAAAGACCCCGTCATGATTTCAGGAGATTGGCCTTCCATTCCGCCACGGTTGGTTTCAGAGTTATTGCCATTCTTATCGGATAACTGTCCGTCTTCCAACCTTACCACATTGCTATTGATCGTAAAGGTGATGGTTTTGATTGGGCCTGCTGTACCTCTTCTGTTCCTATCTGAATAGGCTTGTGCTGATAGCGTATAGGTTCCCGCTGGCAATGTCCTTCCTGAATAGTTGCCGTTTTTATCTCCGAATATGGCGTATGGAGTCACATTTTCAGTTGCATCGCGGTTTACCGGACCGGAAAGCGTGAAATAAACACTTCCGACGATTGTAGGATTGGTATTGGCCCGGATATTCAACCTGAGGCCACTGGTCTGGCTTTCGTCGATGACCATGCCATCGGTGAGTTCGAACATATCCTGGTTATTCGCCGAATTGATCAAGGTGAATGAAACGATACCTAGGTTCGGAACCGATTCCACGGTGATGGTAGCAGAAGCCATGAAACCTCCGTCCACTGTGGTCGCAGTTATCACTGCCTGGCCCACGGCATTGCCCGTCACCAGACCATTGGAGTTGACTGATGCAACAGATCCGTTGGAACTGCTCCAGGTCACGGCTTTATTGGTGGCATTCGATGGTGATACGGTCGCGGTCAACTGCACGTTGTTGCCCACTTCTATAGTAGCTGTCGATGGGCTTACAGTAATCCCCGTCACAGGGACTACAGATCCAACGATGCTGAAGTTGACCGTCAATGGATCCCCGGCCGTACCTCTTCTGCTGCTTTGGGTAAACGGCATAGAATACATGGTGTAATTGCCTGTTGGCAACATCCTTCCGCTGTAGTTCCCGTTGTTGTCCCCGAAGAGCGCATAAGGCGCTACGTTTTCGGTCCTTGAAGCATTGACTGCACCTGTGAGCCTCATAAATACACTGCCCACAATAGCCGGGTCCGTTTCCGCTCTTACGTTCAGCCTCAAGCCCTGCACAAGGCTTTCGCTGATCTGCATGCCCTCGGTGAGCTCAAACAGGTCTTGGTTTGTTCCCGCATTGACCAACACAAACCGCACAACTCTTTGGTTGGTGCTTACCTGGTTTACAATCACTTTTTGCAGCACGTCAACGGCCAGGTTACCTGAAGCATCCACCGCAGACCATGTGATGGTGGTCTCTCCAACTGGATAGGAATCAGTCAATGGCCTTCCGTCATTTCTTACGCCTGTAACCGTGGCCGAACCGCAGTTGTCGGAAGCCGAAGGTGTTACCACATTAACATTGGCACTGGATTCTGTGGACGGTATGTTTACCGTGATATCGGCAACCGGATTGATCACCGGTAATTCATTATCCGTAACGGTCACATTGAAGCTGCAGGTTGCCTGATTGCCTGCCGCATCGGTGGCAGTATAGATCACTTCGGTAGTGCCCACAGGGAATACCGCACCCGGTTCAAAGTTGCTGGTCAGGGTCACCGAACCGCTGTTGTCGGTCGCGGTCGGAGCAGTCCAGATTACCGCTGCACTGCATTCGCCCGCATCGTTGGACACGGTGATGTCGGTTGGACAATCGTTGATGACAGGGTCAATGGCGTCCGCATCTTCTGTAATGGTCACCGTAAAGCTGCAGCTGGTCTTGTTGCCTGCCGCATCGGTGGCCTCATAGCTTACGGTCGTGGTTCCCAACGGGAATACCGAACCGCTGGCAAGGCCGGCCGTCAATTGTATGTCTGGCGTGCCGCAGTTGTCCGAAGCGATTGGAAGGTCGTAATTGACCACCTTGCCGGTCTCGCCGAAGGCCACATTGGTAGTGATATTCGCAGGGCAGGTGATGGCAGGGGCTTCGCTGTCCGTTACGGTCACATTGAAGCTGCAGGTTGCCTGATTGCCTGCCGCATCGGTGGCGGTGTAGATCACTTCGGTAGTGCCCACAGGGAATACCGCACCCGGTTCAAAGTTGCTGGTCAGCGTCACCGAACCGCTGTTGTCGGTCGCGGTCGGAGCAGTCCAGGTCACTGTTGCGCTGCAGTCCCCCGCATCGTTGGATACGGTGATGTCTGTAGGACAATCGTTGATAACAGGGTCAATGGCGTCCGCATCTTCGCTGATGGTCACCGTAAAGCTGCAGCTGGTCTTGTTGCCTGCCGCGTCGGTGGCCTCATAGCTTACGGTCGTGGTTCCCAATGGGAAGACTGCGCCGCTGGCAAGCCCGGCCGTCAGTTGTAGGGTTGGCGTGCCGCAGTTGTCCGAAGCGACAGGCAGGTCGTAATTGACCACCTTGCCGGTCTCGCCGAAGGCCACATTGGTAGTGATATTCGCAGGGCAGGTGATGGCAGGGGCTTCGCTGTCCGTTACGGTCACATTGAAGCTGCAGGTTGCCTGATTGCCTGCCGCATCGGTGGCGGTGTAGATCACTTCGGTAGTGCCCACAGGGAATACCGCCCCGGGATCAAAGTTGCTGGTCAGGGTCACCGAACCGCTGTTGTCGGTCGCGGTCGGAGCAGTCCAGGTCACTGTTGCGCTGCAGTCGCCCGCATCGTTGGACACGGTGATGTCGGTTGGACAATCGTTGATGACAGGGTCAATGGCGTCCGCATCTTCTGTAATGGTCACCGTAAAGCTGCAGCTGGTCTTGTTGCCTGCCGCATCGGTGGCCTCATAGCTTACGGTCGTGGTTCCCAACGGGAAGACTGCGCCGCTGGCAAGGCCGGCCGTCAATTGTATGCCTGGTGTGCCGCAGTTGTCCGAAGCGACAGGCAGGTCGTAATTGACCACCTTGCCCGTCTCGCCAAAGGCCACATTGGTAGTGATATTTGCAGGGCAGGTGATGGCAGGGGCTTCGCTGTCCGTTACGGTCACGTTGAAGCTGCAGGTTGCCTGATTGCCTGCCGCATCGGTGGCGGTATAGATCACTTCGGTAGTGCCCACAGGGAATACCGCCCCGGGATCAAAGTTGCTGGTCAGGGTCACCGAACCGCTGTTGTCGGTCGCGGTCGGAGCAGTCCAGGTCACTGTTGCGCTGCAGTCGCCCGCATCGTTGGACACGGTGATGTCGGTTGGACAATCGTTGATGACAGGGTCAATGGCGTCCGCATCTTCTGTAATGGTCACCGTAAAGCTGCAGCTGGTCTTGTTGCCAGCCGCATCGGTGGCCTCATAGCTTACGGTCGTAGTTCCTAATGGGAATACCGAACCGCTGGCAAGGCCGGCCGTCAATTGCATGCTTGGCGTGCCACAGTTGTCCGAAGCGACAGGCAGGTCGTAATTGACCACCTTGCCCGTCTCGCCAAAGGCTACGTTTGTGCTGATATTGGCTGGGCATGTGATCACAGGCGCTTCGGTATCGTTGACCGTGATGGTCTGGATGACAGGGGCGGCGGCATTGCCGTTGGCATCGCTGACGTTCCAGGTGATGGTCGTGACGCCCACGGGATAAGGCTCGGTCAGGGCAAGTCCGTCGCTTCTGATTCCTGTTGGTTCGCCTACGCCGCAGTTATCGGTGGCTGAGGCGGAAACAACTACCACGGCGCTGCATGCTGCTGCATCAGCGGAAACAGTCTGGTTGCCGTTGGTTGAGATCACAGGCGCTTCGGTATCGTTGACCGTGATGGTCTGGATGACAGGTGCTGCCGCATTGCCGTTGGCATCGCTGACGTTCCAGGTGATGGTCGTGACGCCCACGGGATAAGGCTCGGTCAGGGCAAGTCCGTCGCTTCTGATTCCTGTTGGTTCGCCTACGCCGCAGTTATCGGTGGCTGAGGCGGAAACAACTACCACGGCGCTGCATGCTGCTGCATCAGCGGAAACAGTCTGGTTGCCGTTGGTTGAGATCACAGGCGCTTCGGTATCGTTGACCGTGATGGTCTGGATGACCGGGGCGGCGGCATTGCCGTTGGCATCGCTGACGTTCCAGGTGATGGTCGTGACGCCCACGGGATAAGGCTCGGTCAGGGCAAGTCCGTCGCTTCTGATTCCTGTTGGTTCGCCTACGCCGCAGTTATCGGTGGCTGAGGCGGAAACAACTACCACGGCGCTGCATGCTGCTGCATCAGCGGAAACGGTCTGGTTGCCGTTGGTCGAGATCACAGGCGCTTCGGTATCGTTGACCGTGATGGTCTGGATGACAGGTGCTGCCGCATTGCCGTTGGCATCGCTGACGTTCCAGGTGATGGTCGTGACGCCCACGGGATAAGGTTCGGTCAGGGCAAGTCCGTCGCTTCTGATTCCAATCGGTTCGCCTACACCGCAGTTATCGGTGGCGGAAGCGGATATAGATACCACGGCGCTGCATGCTGCTGGATCAGCGGAAACGGTCTGGTTACCGTTGGTCGAGATCACAGCGGCTTCGGTATCGTTGACCGTGAAAGTCTGGATGACAGGGGCGGCGGCATTGCCGTTGGCATCGCTCACGTTCCAGGTGATTGTCGTGACGCCCACGGGATAAGGTTCGGTCAGGGCAAGTCCGTCGCTTCTTATGCCAACTGGTTCGCCGACGGCGCAGTTATCGGTGGCTGAGGCGGAGACAACTACCACAGCGCTGCATGCTCCTGCATCAGCGGAAACGGTCTGGTTGCCGTTGGTCGAAATTACAGGCGCTTCGGTATCGTTGACCGTGATGGTCTGGATGACCGGGGCGGCGGCATTGCCGTTGGCATCGCTGACGGTCCACGTGATCGTCGTTACGCCCACAGGATAAGGTTCTGTCAGGGCCAAGCCGTCGCTTCTTACTCCTGTCGGTTCGCCTACGGCGCAGTTATCGGTGGCGGAAGCGGAGACAACTACCACGGCATTGCATGCTGCTGCATCAGCGGAAACGGTCTGGTTGCCGTTGGCCGATATTACAGGGGCTTCTGTATCGTTGACCGTGATGGTCTGGATGACCGGATCAGCGGCATTACCGGAAGCATCTATCGCTGTCCAGGTAATTTCTGTGATTCCGGTTGGATAAGGGTCATTTAAATTATTACCATCTGCTCTTACTCCTACTGCAACTAAGCTTCCACAGTTATCGCTGACTACCGGAGCAATGATGCTTATCATGGAGATACAAATTTCCGCGTCTGTAGATTGGGTGATACCGTCAACCGGAGCAATAACAGGCTTTTCATTGTCAGTGATATTAATGGTCTGTATCACAGCAAGAGCTACATTTCCCACCGCATCTTCGGCTGTCCAGGTAATTTCTGTAGCACCGATAGGATAGGCAGCATTCAGTGGCTGTCCGTCACTTCTGATACCAAAAGGAACGATCCCCGTATCACAGTTATCTGTTACTGCTGGAACAGGTACGGAGACTATTCCTTCACAGCTGCCGATATCAGTAGACTGGAAAATAGCCAAGACTTCGTCAATCACGGGAATCTCAGTATCCGCGATCAGGATTTCCTGGGTCTGGGTGGTGGTGTTTCCTGCGGCATCGGTATAGGTCCAGGTGATGAGGGTACTGCCCTGCGTGCTAATCGGGAATATACTTTCATCCGTCGTACCTTGTATGGTACCATCCACATTGTCGGTGGCAGTGGGGACGGTCAGGTCTGCGAGGTTCACCACACACTGGGCTTCGAAGGGGGGTAGGGTTTCTAAGACCGGAACCGGGGCCTCTGTGTCGGGAGGAGGAAGGATAGAATTCAGCAGCCGGTTGATCCTGACACGGCTGACACCATCATAACCAATGAAATCTCCCCCTATAATGATCTTGCCGTCCGGTTGGATCGCGGTGGTCCTAATCGGGGCGTTTGCCCCCGTTCCGGGATTGAAGGAAGTATCCAGGCTCCCGTCCGCGTTCAGACGGGCGATAAAGTTTCTCGTTGTTCCGTTGTAGGAAATGAAAAATCCCCCGATGATGATCTTGCCGTCCGACTGGATCTGGGTGGTGAAAATCGAGTTGTTTGCCCCCGTGCCGGGATTGAATGAGGTATCCAGGCTCCCGTCCGCATTCAGACGGGCGATATAGTTTCTCGCTATAGTGAACTGTCCCCCGATGATGATCTTGCCGTCCGCCTGGATCTGGGTGGTCCTAATCCAGTTGTTTGCCACCGTACCGGGATTGAAGGAGGTATCCAGGCTACCGTCCGTGTTCAGACGGGCGATACGGTTTATCGCTGTTCCGTTGTAGGAAGTGAAATTTCCCCCTACAATGATCTTCCCGTCCGACTGGATCTGGGTGGTCACAATCCAGTTGTTTGCCCCTGTACCGGGATTGAAGGAGGTATCCAGGCTCCCGTCCGCGTTCAGACGGGCGATACGGTTTCTCGCTGTTCCGTTGTAGGAAGTGAAATTTCCCCCTACAATGATCTTGCCGTCCGCCTGGATCTGGGTGGTATTAATCCCGCTGTTTGTCCCCGTACCAGGATTAAAGGAAGTATCGAGGCTACCGTCCGTGTTCAGACGGGCGATACGGTTTATCGCTGTTCCGTTGTAGGAAGTGAAATTTCCCCCTACAATGATCTTCCCGTCCGACTGGATCTGGGTGGTCACAATCCAGTTGTTTGCCCCTGTACCGGGATTGAAGGAGGTATCCAGGCTCCCGTCCGCGTTCAGACGGGCGATACGGTTTCTCGCTGTTCCGTTGTAGGAAGTGAAATTTCCCCCTACAATGATCTTGCCGTCCGCCTGGATCTGGGTGGTATTAATCCCGCTGTTTGTCCCCGTACCAGGATTAAAGGAAGTATCGAGGCTACCGTCCGCATTGAGCCGGGCGATATAGTTTCTCGCTGTTCCGTTGTAAGAAGTGAAAACTCCCCCTATAATGATCTTGCCGTCCGCCTGGATCTGGATGGTCAGAATCGAGCCGTTTGCCCCCGTACCGGGATTGAAGGAGGTATCCAAGCTGCCGTCCGCGTTCAGACGGGCGATATAGTTTCTTGCTGTTCCGTTGTAGGAAGTGAAACCTCCCCCGATGATGATCTTCCCGTCCGCCTGGATCTGGGTGGTCACAATCGAGTTGTTTGCCCCCGTACCGGGATTGAAGGAAGTTTCCAGACTACCATCCGCGTTCAGACGGGCGATACGGTTTATCGCTGTTCCGTTGTAGGAAGTGAAAAAACCACCGATGATGATCTTTCCATCAGATTGAAGGGTCATGGCATTTATTCTAGGATTGAATCCGGCTGGCCCTATACCTGGATCAAAAGAACTATCCAAAGTACCGTCGGTGTTCAGCCGGGCGATGCGGCTTCTGGCAACCCCGTTGTAAACACCAAACTCTCCCCCGATGATGATTTTGCCGTCTGGCTGGATCTGGGTAGTCCAAATGAAGCTGTTTGGCCCCGTACCGGGGTTGAAGGAGGTATCCAGGCTCCCATCTGAATTCAGCCGAGCTATGCGATTGATAGCAACCCCGTTGTATTGGGAGAAATCTCCAGTGATCAGGACCTTACCGTCTGCCTGTACAGCAAGGGTCCGTACAATATTGTTTGCCCCAGTTCCTGGATTGAAGGAGGTATCCAAGCTCCCGTCCGCGTTCAGACGGGCGATCCGAATTCTGTCAACCCCATTGTATTGGGAAAAAACTCCCCCGATCAGGATCTTACCGTCGGACTGTAGGGCGAGAGTAAGAACCTGAAGGTTTGCCCCCGTACCTGGATTAAAGGAAGTATCCAGGCTACCGTCCTCGTTCAGCCTGGCAATGCGGCTTCTAGCAATCCCGTTGAAGAAACCAAACTCTCCCCCGATCAGAATTTTCCCATTGGGCTGAATCGCGGTGGTAAGGACAGTGAAGCTTGCCCCATCACCAAAGTTGATTTTATCGGCGTTGAAGCTGAGGTCATTGGAGCCGTCTTGGGCCCTCGCCAAGAAAGCGAGCAGGGAAAGAAAAAGAAAGAGTAGTTGTCTTTTCATCATAGAAATTGTTTAAGTTCTTAAAGTCAAGCACTGACAGCATTCCCAAAAATCATCCTCCAAAAAACAGGCTGTCCGTGAGGGTATCTTACCCTGCTCGCAAAATGCATAAAGCTTTATTTGAAAAAAATACTCCATTTGCGGTATTTTTGATTTTATAAAGCAGTTTGAAGTAAATATTTTGTATTTCAATACCTATTTTTTGGTATTTACGAAGGGGAAAGAGGGAGGAAGGGGGAGGTCGAAAGGGGGATTTTTTTTTGGGGGGGGGTGAAACATTGAGGAGTTTGGTCAGATGCGAGAGATTAGACACAAGACGCAAGACTCAAGACACAAGATTCGAGATTCAAGACTTGAGTATAAGCAAAAACCACGAAGTTGAACTTTTTAATAGCCCTTATGAAATGTGGAGTAAAGGATAAGATATTTTTTTATGGTCCGATCAACCTTGAAGGGCCTGCCTGACGGAAGGCAGGGTTGAACAAACAGTGTAAGATGGATATAGGGTAATAAAGCCGATAATTCGTTTATTTATAAACAGTTACCTCCTTGTTTCCACGCATGTCTTGGGCAGTGAGGTGACAAAGGGAAGCTTTTTTGAGTAGCTGGTGTAGGTTGGATGGATTGATAAATGAACCCAACAACTATAACAACTATGATAACCATTACAACCTGATAACCATGACAACTTTTTTTACCTAAATTCTTCCAAAGAATCTACAATCTTCCACAATCCCCCAAAAAACCTACCCCATTTGCGGTATTTTAGTATTTAAACGAATATTATTTGTTGAAAAAAATTCTTTTCAAGGAGCCGACTTTATAAATTAACAATCTGTTAGAAATTTTTATAGGGTAAAATATGAAGCTTTTATTTAAAATTTTGGTTTTGGTGTTCCTTTCAGGCAATGCTTTTTCACAAATGGACAGCACCATTGTAGCACCTAAGAAAAAATCCAATACCAAATGGAGAGTGGCTGTACATGCCAATTATATCAATTTTAACAATTCCTTGGGGTATTTTGATATTGACAGTGAGTATAAGTTGGGATTCAGTACCGGTCCGGTCTTTCATATTCCCATCAGCCCCTATAACAGCATGCGGATCGAGCCCTATTACCTGTTTCAACAAATCCAAAACAGGTATGTGGCCGATAATGTGGATGTGAAAACTGCTTTTACCAACCATGTGGCGGGAATGGATTTTTTCCCGGTCGTGCTGAAAACCAAATCCAAATTTAAGCCTACCCTTTCTTTGGGTGGATATGCCCAATACCATATCCACTCCAAGTCACAAACTGAAATCAATGGAACTGAAATCGCCTATCCCTTTGATGAATTCAACCATTTTCAGGCAGGTTGGATTGTTGGGGCCGGGGTATATTTAAACCGGACCTTATTGGAGTTGAGGCTGTACAATGCCCTGGTAGAATTTTATCCCAATGCTGTTTCAAGTAATACCCTGCGCAGTATGTCATTTATAATCGCATTTTAAAAAATGAAAAACCGTTTTCTTATTCTTTTATGCTCCTATTTTCTCTTGTTCAATTCCTGCATGGTGGACAATTTTGAGGAAGGCTCCTTATTGATGGACAGTATCACTGAGGTAAAACTGATTTCGGGTGATACCCTGTTTCTAAAAAAAGAGGGTACCTATGAGGTGAAATATCTCTTGAGGTATTTTTCCAAACAGGAAGAAGTGAATTTAAAGAATACTCTTAAGCCTAAATTGTATCTCAATGGAAATGAGGTGGAGAATACAGAAATCGACCTGAGTCAAGAATCGAATTATACCCTTCAGGCAGAATTCCCAAACAAGTCCAAAATCCAAAGCAATGCATTGAATATCCGGGTTTTGTCCATTATCAATGCCATTACAGCCATCAAACTGGAATTAAAAGGAGTATCCAATGTCCTGATACCGGAATTGGAGGATCCAAGCTTTGATGATTTGTTTAAGATTGAAGTGAGTCTTTTAACCGGGGAAAAGTTGGTCGTCAATCAAAGCTTTTTTGATTTTAAATATGTATTGAATGGAGCAAGCTCAGATAGTTTTCAGGTAAGGGATTTTGAAACTGGTGAAGATGCTTCAATACAAATTAGTATAAATAATATCATCAGCAATGCTTTAGACTTTGAGGTTTTAACCATAAAGGATGCTGTAGAAGAAATAGAGTTAAAACCTTTAGATAACATTTCCCAAATCAATAAGGCAGAAACTCAGGGTTTATTAACTGATTTTATTGCCATCAATGCAAGGTTGAAAAATTCTGAATTAATAGACTTAAAATCTTACCCCGGCATTTATACCTTGGAATATAATGAAGTGAATTTGTCTGATTTCAACATCAATCAACTTCCTGATGGCAAGTTTAAATTAAGGGCGGCAGTCGGTCAGGTTTTTAGTAATTCTGTGGATTTGGAAGTGTTTGACCCAATGACTTATATCAAAAGCATAGACCTCATTTTGGATGAAAGAACTAGGAATGTTTATGCTGTGGCCGGCTCTTCGGAACTGGATTTCACCTATGAGGTTATCGGGATGGACAACGCTGTCCTGACTATCCCGGCCACCTTGGTAGTGGACGGACAAAAACAGGATTCATTTAAAAATATCCCCATCAATAAAGCTGGGACAGTAAATGTACACGCTGAAATCTCAGGTAAGAAAAGTAATACCATACAGATCATTTCACGGCAAAACCAGGTCTTACAAAAAGTCCGGGTTCCTATCATATTTCATGTCTTGGATAATCTCGAAAATGAAATAAACAGGGCAACAGTTGATTTCGAACTTGAAAAATTAAACAAGGCCTTTGCAAATGAATTTCAGCCGGAATCAGCAATACCAAGAAGCAGTAATTCGGTGAATAGCTTTATTGAATTTTTCTTGGTAGAAATGGATGAATTTGGAAATCCGCTACAGGAAAAAGGCATTAACAGAATCCCAAGCGGAGGACTGACTTTCAATAATACTCCTTCAAAAGAAATGGGATTTCTTTTTAAAAATATTTGGGACCCGAGAAAGTTTGTGAATGTCTTTGTGGGCAGGATGGATAGGCCCGCAGGATATGCTTATTTACCCATTATTAAAGATAGAGATTTAGACGGAATTGATAAGATAGATGATTGGTATGAATTGAGTTTTCCGTATTCCACTGTAATAGCCGACTTTGTAATGGGGCTTCCAAGCAATACTACCTTAGCCCATGAAATCGGACATATGTTGGGCTTATACCATCCCTTTGGGGATATGTTCCCAAGTAATCAGTGTATCGATGGGGATTTTTGTCCGGATACAGAAACCCATTTAGTTGTACCAACAGGCTTGAGTACGGTCAACATTCTAAAAAATTGTGAAAATCAAACTTTTTACTCGGCAAATATCATGGACTATCTGGTCAATGACAACAGCTTTACTTATGACCAAAGAGAAAGAATGAGGACCATAGCGGTTTATAATCCATTCTTCGCAAAAGAAAGCAATTATTTGAATGCAAGACTGAAGCCCTTTGAAAGAGGAAAACTCGATCCCAGCATCAAACCCGTGGCCTGTGCCCATCTCAATCATTTTGGAAGAAGATTTCACAGTCATTAAGAAAACAGCAATCATTTGGTCAGGGTCCTAGCAAATCATCATCTTCAAAAACTCAACAGTTGAGACCCAATGAAATCTGATTGCTATTGAAAAAAGAAAGCATTGCTTTTGAAAACTTACATACTACTTTGCTACCCTCTTTCCAATTCCAACTTTAGCAGACCTACTATTCCCGCCATATTGCGCACCCCAAACTTGCGGTAAATATTCCTCTTGTGGGTCCGGACAGTCTGCGGGCTTAAACAGAGTTCATCGGCAATTTCCCGATATTTTTTCTGTTCCAAAAACTTATCCAAAATCTTGATTTCCGAGCGGGAAAGTCTGTATTGCTGACAGATCCTTTCCACAGAATTATTGATCAATTCCTCGGATGCTTTTTCGTCTTCGAATTCCGGGAAGTATTTCTTGCCCATCTGCACTTCCTCAATGGCTTGGAGGAAATCTTTGAGATAAGTGTTTTTCCTGACAAAACCCGTGACTCCAAGTTTTTTGCAAAGTGAAATATTGAAATTTGATTGCTGCATGCTGAATACTAGAATGTTGATTTTTGGCAATAAGATTTTGACCTGTTCCAAGAAATTAAAACTGTTCATCTCCGATATGTACAGTTCCAATATCACAAGGTCTGCCCCCCCTCCATTTTTGAAATAGTTCAAAGCGGCTTGGGCACAAGAAAAATGCAAACCGGCTTTAATTCCCAGATTAATTTCCAGGATATGTTTGAGCCCGATGGCAAAAATTTCATGATCGTCAACAATAACAACTTGTTGTATTTTATTGCTATCCTTCACTTTCTTTGACATTAAAGGGTTGAAATTTAAAAAAACGTGGTAATTGTCCAAATAGACAGTTGGCGAAAATTTCATGATCATCAACAATAACCACTTTTTGCATTTTATTGTTATCCTTCATTCTTTGACATTAAAGGGTTGAAAACCGATTTGCAGGGTTGCTTTTAATGGTCTATTTCCAATAGTTTTTAATCAAGATTGGGCAGAAGACGCATTTCAAGATATCCCTAGGCCTACATTTTCAATAGCTAAAAAAAGTATTAGGCAGTCATGATGAAGTAATCGGCAGAATCATCAAGAATATGGAAGAAAGCATGGCGGGTTTTGAGAAGAAAAAAAATCAATTCCCTGGTTTCCCCAAAAATGGTTTTTCTGTATGTTTTGCTAAAAATATTTTAGGTGATTTCACTCAAAAATCCTCTGTGTTTAGTTTTGCTATGAAAGACGAAACAATTATTTATGGTTATACACTTTTTTGCCAGTAACCCAATATCCTATAATTGGCAGGACGGATGACCGAAGTCAGAAGACCGAAGTACCGGGCTTTTTAGGGTCCTGCCATGAATTATATCTAATTACAATTTTACTGGCATCATTGCGGACAAACATGCAATTAATTCACCACTCCAAAAGACCACAGGTCTAAACCAAAAAAAAGCCGGGCATTTCTGCCTCGGCCCTTTATTATTGAAGCTTACCTTATTGTTTCGGTTAAAAATACCAATGATCTGCTTTTAAAAACATTTAAATATGCTTCAGAAATCAACCTAAAGAAATCCATCTTTAGTAAAACGCGGGATTCAATGTGATTTTGGAAGGTTTGGAGAAGAAGGTGGCGTAGAAACCGTTTTTGTGAATTTATAACCTTCATTCCGCAAAATCATAAAAAAGAATAGGAATATGTGCATTCCAACCAGTATGATCTCGGCAGGCTCAACTACCGGGATTTTTCGATTATGGAGGAGATTTGGGGGGAATGCGGGAAAGCCGCATTCCCCCCAAATCTCCTTTCAGTTCACCGAGCTTACCGAGGTGAACTGAAAATTATAATTGGCTTCTGGTATAAAAGCAGATAATCATAAAAGAAATTAATATTGATAATAGAAAAAATTAACAATAAATTATTTGTTCCTCACATTAGCCAGAAAAATTATTAATTATTTTTAGGGAATTAATCCTATATAAATGGCAAAAGCAGTTCTTCTAGGTATTTTTTTGAACGGAAATAAATTTTATTCCACTTTGGCTGCCTTTAAGATTTTACAAATCCAAAGTAATTCCGAAATCAAAACCCTGATACTTTTTGCCCTTATCCCGGTGATGTTGGCTTTTACCTTTGTGATTTTTGTCTTTTACCGCTCAAAAAGAGAAGCAATCATAAAAGAAAAGGAAACAGAATTATTGCTTCAAAAAACCGAAGTAACCCTCAAAGCTCTCAAAGCCCAAATCAATCCCCATTTTATCTTCAATTGCTTGAATTCGATTCATCATTATATGTACAGCCATCCTGTCAATGAAGCCGGGCAATATTTATTGAAGTTCTCCCAACAAATCCGCTATGTCCTTGAAAGCAGTGAGCGAAAAACAGTCCCCCTATCAGATGAATTGGAGGCCAATAGGATTTATCTGGAACTCGAGCAGTTACGCCTGAATCACACTTTTGATTTTTCCATTACTGTTGAAAATGGCCTGGACCCGGATACCATCTATATACCCCCCATGCTGATTCAGCCTTTTTTGGAAAACGCAGTTTGGCATGGGGTATCCGGAGGTGGGAAAATTGATATGGTGATTACACAAGCGGATGACAATCATTTGTTATGCGAAATCAAGGATGAAAAGACCAATAGTAAGCCTGTAGAAAAAGAAATAAATCTCAGTCATCAGGTCAAAAAGACTTCCTTGGGGATGCAGTTGATGCAGGAACGATTTGATTTGCTCAACCAAATAAACAACAATAAATCAGGATACAGGCTTGAAGAGAGAAAAGACGGGATTCCAGGGAAAGTCCTGCAGATTAGAATACCTTTTGAAGATTAGCTATGAAAAAATACAAGGTCATTATCATAGAAGACGAAGCAGCTGCCCAAAGTCAATTGAAAGCATTGCTGGAAAAATATCCTGATTTACAGTTAGTTGGCCAGGCTTTCAATTTGGAAGATGCTTCCAATTTGGTATCAAAGGAGGAACCGGACCTGGTTTTTTGTGATGTGGACCTTCCACCGGGCAATGCTTTTGATTGGTTGTCGGGATTCGAAAGCATCCCATTTTCTATCATATTTACCACTTCTTACGATACCTATGCTACCCGTGCTTTTCGCCTGGCAGCAGTGGACTACTTGCTAAAACCCTTGATAGAAACTGAATTGGATCAGGCATTGGAAAAATTCCGGTCGAAAATGCAAAAGGGAGACAACTTAGACCATGTGCAGGAATTACTGAACAATCTCCATAAATCCATCCCAAAAAAGAAGGTTGCCCTCCCTACCCTATCCGGATATCTTTTTGTGCCAATCGAGGACATTATCCGATGCGAATCGGACAATACTTATACCACATTTCACCTGATTGACAAAAAAACCATCATTGTATCCAAAACCCTGAAGGAATGTGAACAGATGCTTTTGGAGCAGGGTTTTTTCCGGGTGCACAACAGTCATTTGATCAATTTGGCATATATCAAAGAATACCTCAAAGGGGAGGGCGGCCAAGTGAAAATGGAGGATGGAAGCTATGTGGATGTGTCCAGAAGGAGAAAGGATGAATTCTTAAAAAATATCCGATGATCTAACCAAATTCAACTAAAAGTTTACCATGTTCTATGGAGATTTTCCCATTTGCTAATTTGTATTGGACTTTAAACCGCCAAATGGATAAATTATTTGCATGAAAAAACTTGTGGTCAGTGCATTTGTAGAAAAGGGAGAAATCCATATGATCTTGGATGGTAACCCGGTTGCTTCCTTATTTCCTGTGGAATTGGAACTCAGTGATGATGAACATGTCCTCCAATGGTATGTGGACAGTCCGATCGGGGGGCAGTTTACGCTGAGTATTTCTTCCCCAAAATCCGCCGAGATGCAGCTGACCAAACGCTTGGGAAAGGGGGAGAAAGATTGGGGGGGAGTGGGGATTTGAAAAAAGACATAAGTTGTGAGACGTGAGATTTTAGACTTGGGAGCAGGATGGTGTATGAGGTGGATTGGAAGAACTTGTCCGCTTGGGTGGATTGGAAGAACTTGTCCGCCGTGGCGGATTGGAAGATTGGAAGATTGGAATATTGGAAGAACTTGTCCACCTAGGTGGATTGGAAAATTGTCAGTGATTTTCCTGCTCAATTGGGTTCTCTTTATTAGCCCTACTTTGTCAAGTTATAGATTCCTTATTTGAAGATTCTCAATAATAATATAATTTGATATTGGCAAAGGTCCCTTTAGGGACATAATATGGGTAAAATAAACGATCAATCGAAAGACATTTGTGCCTTTAGGTACAACATATATCCCGTACCTAAAGGCACTGAAATCCATTAAAACCAGATTCTTGCTACCCATATATAGTCCCTAAAGGGACATTTCCTTCATTTAGAAGGACGGTCGAATAGAAATGTAAATTTCTTACGACTATTTTAATTTGACAAAGTGGGGTTAGTTATTACTTAAACATATTTAATCATGAAAAAAATTGATTATTCTCTTAGCGAAAAAACAAAAATAGCTCTTGTATCTGACCCATTTGGATTGGATGAGACTGTGGAGTTATCCAATAATTATCTTAAAATACCTGATTTAAACGCTGCATTTCCTTTTAAGGAATATTTTTTGGGATTGTTTAATTCGAGTGCATTGAATATTTCTGAGGATAAAAGTGGAGTCAGATTTTGGTATTGTTTGAGAAGTGGAATAGGTCCTTTTCCTAAGTTTTTCTTAGCTTTAGAAACGCTAGATAGGTACGATAAAAAGAACCCCGAGGATCAAACCAATATGCTTGAAAACTTATTTATTCCTAAAATGAAAGGCTATTGGAAAAAACCCATCGACAAACCCAATGTTGAAACCTTTTTAAAGAGAGATATTTTTAAAAATTCCAAGCCTAATCCAAATAAAATTAGAAAAAAAAATGTGATCAGATTTTCGCAAAATTTCAAGAATCAAATTAAAAGTCCCTCCACAAATGAGGTTGGAACTTCGGATCCATATTGCAAATACTCAATTGCTTATTTTGAAAATAACGATGAATTCAAAACTTTCATGGGTAGAAAACCAGATAGAATAGCTTTTATCATGGGTTATAGCAGAGACACCTTACACTTCCCTAATTACATTAGGCCCATCCTTGCAGGTATTGATAAAGAGGGGAATATAATTCTTCCCAAGGAAGATGCTGGTTCAGGTGTAGTATCAGAAAAAACATTTCTCCAACATTCCTGGCCTCCACCACCACCAAACACGGAGGAGGAAAACTGAATCAGGTTTTGATTTCTGGATTTGACAATTTTGCTTATAACTATTGAATGACGGACGCGGCTTATTATCTTAAGATCATATCTACTTTTTCAGTACTTCTTCCTATCCTTTCGGGGATAGGATTTGGTATGCAAAAGGTTAAGCCATACCCGCTGTTTTTGGCCTTTCTGTTTTTTGGATTTCTGATTGATCTGACCGGTTGGTACATGTATGTCACGAACAATACCCAAGGAAATTGGTTTTTTCGCTATGCTTATAGTTTGGTGGAACCCATATTTTACTTTTGGTGGATCGGATATTTCAGCCAAAGTAAGGTCGTTGTCAAATTGACCAAGATTTTCATGCTACTCAGTTTTCTGTTTTGGCTATTGATCATTTTTTATCAACCTGCCTTTTCTTCTTATTATATCTTCACAGAGGTAAGTCTGGCCTTTTTTGCGGGATTCTTGGTATTGGAGATAGTGGAAGGGAAAAAAGAAAAATCCCTTCCATTATCCTTTTGGATAGTTTTTGGAATCTTTTTTTACAACTTCTGCACCTTTTTTGTCAAAGGCCTCCTCAACACCCAAATCGCCACAGACCTGTGGTTTATCCAAAATGTAGTCAATATCATGACCAATTTGATTTTTGCCCTGGGATTTTGGATGGGGAGATTGAATAGGTCATTTTTAAAAACGAGTCTATTGGAAAAATTCAGATTAAATAATAATTGGCACTTCTAAAAGTACAAAATATTCTTGAAATATAATACAATCAAGAATAAAGATGCGAGAACCGAGAACCGAGAAATTAGACCTAGGTAAGGTGCTTCACCAATGAACTTGGGGCAGGTATTGATTGTTGACTAGCCGAGTTTTCAAAATTGGAATTTACAAAAAGGGTTATGATATCAGGTTCCTCGTCATTCAGAGCCGCAGCTTGCTAAGGCGAAGAATCTCCCATACCTCAGGAGATGCCCCTAAGGAATCATGATCTGCATGAAACTCTGAAAACCTGCCAATTGTAGTCTTCAGGAAAAGCTATTTGTTTCCAACCTCTCGCATCTCCCTTCTGGTTTCCAACCTCTCGCTTCTCGCATCTCGCTTCTTGTCTCTTGTCTCTTGGTTCTTGGCTCTTGGCTCTTGGCTCTAAACTTGGATCTTGACTAAAACTCAAAAAAAACCACCCAAACTGGATGACTCTTAAAAAAACATACGAAGAATGAATTAAGGGTTAATCCCGAAGTACTCGCAGACGGCTTGGTAATCATCAAAATCAAAAGGGTATTTTAAAAAGCGACCTACAGTCGCGTAAATACATAAGTGTTTAAGTCCAAGGTCTTCATGATTTTATGATTTGTTTTTAGGTTAAAATTTTTCTGAGTTAAATTTCATAATTTTGCTTAATGCTTAAAATACCCCAAAAGTAGTAAAACTGCCTTTATAGGTACATTTAACTATGTGCCATGGTGCCTTGTTCAAAAAAAAACCGTCCCGGATTCGGGAAGGTTTTAGGGTTATGTAGAATGAGGGATTACTGTTTGATGATGCGGCCCTTGAGGACTTCGCTATTTCTTTCGAATCACTAAAATGTGTACCCCACTCTAAGTGCCAGGTGGCTTCCGTTTCCCTGATCCCGATTGTCGGTGGCTTGGTTTGTTAGACCACTACCGTAATTCAATCCCATCAAAATCTTTCCGAAATCATAGCCAAACATCAGGTTAAATCCTATAGTCATGGGAGACTCCTGATTTGCTCCACTCCCAAATTCATAATCAGTTGAGGTTCTGTTGCCATTGAAGTCAACAGTCCTCTTTCCAGATAAACCATACATCAGGGAGGGACCGATGCCGGCAAACACCCCCGTTTCCTCCTCACTATGATATACCAGTTGGACTGGAATTTCGAGGTAATTGATCGACATGGAAGTATTGGTGATATCACCAGTATCCAAATCTTCTAGTTCATCACCCCAACGTCTGTTCAGATAATTGACCGAAGGCTGAATCGCTATGTTTTTCGTAAGTGCTACGTTGTAAAAAGCACCGAATGTGAAGCCGATCGTTCCCCCCAGTTTGTCTAACCCATCGGCTGTTTCGAATGCTTCACCCAAGGTGCCAACAGGACCGGCTTGAATACCAAATTGGGAATAAGCCGGAGCGACCTGAAATCCGACCGCAACTAAAACAATAAAAATAACTTTCTTCATGGTGAATATGGTTTGATGTAATGCTAAACTAGTCACTCGGCAAGTCAATCAAAATACCCCAAAAGTAGTATAATTGGCCTTACAGCTAGAATTATCCAATTACATCTAGCGATATTGTCAATTTCAGACCTTAAGTTTAGGAGTGTTTTGTTGATCTGGAGCGGTCGAATCTGATACTACTTTCCGTTTTCTATTTGAGTTAGGTTCTAGAAAATCTTAAACCCCATGATGTACCCTGTCCGACTTTTCGTTTTTGCGGTTGTTTTCCTGCTTGTTTATTGTACAAAGCCCTCAGAGAACAAGATTGAAAAAAGTGATGCGGAAATCCTCGAGCAAAAGCCTCCGAGGATTACCCGCCTGGCCGACCTTCCCGATTCGCTTCAACCAAAGACTAAATGGCTCAGCCAGTATCAAGAACCGAGAATCATCCCAGTCCCAAAAAGAAAAGGGGAATACGTTTACAGTCGGATCAATATAGCGGGTGAAAACCAAGTTATCGAAGTGGAACCACCTCAAGTGTATCAGTTTGAAGTCCTGAAAAACGAGGACGGCGAAGTGGTGAAAAACACAGCGGGGAAACCTTATGTAATCGGCAAGGGAGGGAAAAGCCAGTTTACAAATTTCACTTCAGAAGATGGCTTGGCGGCCGATGCCATCATCAGCATGCAAATCGACAGGCGGGGCGAGCTTTGGGTAGGCACGTATGGCGGCGGCGTGAGTAGGTATGATGGAAGGAAATTCACGAACTACAAAACTGAACACGGTCTATCCAACGATGCCATTTCACGAATTTTCGAGGACAGCAAGGGAAATCTATAGTTCGGCTCCAATACGGGTGGAATAAGCAAGTTCGATGGAAAAAAGTTTACAAGGCTGAGAAGCTTTGAAGGCCTCCCATCCGACATCATATGGAGCATCGGTGAAGACTCCCAAGGCAATATGTGGTTCGGAAGTTATGACGCCGGCATCACCAAATACGATGGTGAATCGTTCACAAATCTGAGCTCTGCCGACGGTCTCCCCGGAGATTTCATTCTGGGGACGGCAAGGGATGATGCGGGCAATATGTGGTTTGGTGGTGTTGGCGGGCTTACCAAAATCTCCGGCGATAATTTGACAAATTTCTCTATCGAGGATGGGCTTCCCTCCAATGCGGTGCTTTCCATTTTACATAAAAGTGACAAAAGCTTATGGTTTGGAACGGTTGGCGGATTGGCCAAGTATGACGAAAAAGGCTTTCATAACTTTACTGTGAATGATGGCATGGCGGACAATACTGTTTGGGATATGGCTGAAGATGGAAAAGGAGAGCTTTGGTTAGCAACCTATTTTGGACTGAGCCACTATGACGGGTCAAAAATCACTTCTTATACCAAATCTGTTGGGTTGTTGGAAAACGGGGCCAGGGATGTGGCGGTCGAAAAAAACGGAACCGTCTGGGTAGGTACCGAAGAGGCTGGGTTAAGCAGGTTTGATGGCGAAGCATTTACCAACTTTACAAAGGATTATGGCTTGAAACACACAGCTGTCATCAACGATATATTCCAAGATCGGGAAGGGAATATCTGGTTTGCCTCAGTGATGGGCTTGCACAAGTATGACGGTTTTGGATTCACGATGTACAGCAGAAACCATGGAGGGCTTTTGGAAAACTCGATCGACTGCAGCTATCAAGACGACACAGGGTTGCTGTGGTTTGTTGGTGCGAAAGGTATGACCAAGTTTGATGGCAAATCATTCATACACTATAGTCAGGCACAAGGATTTCCGGACGAGAAAGTTGTAGATATTCTCCAGGGTAAGGATGGTATTTTTTGGTTGGCTTTCGAAACAGGAATTGCACGATTTGATGGCAAATCTTTGACTCAGTACAGCGCAGATCATGGTCTTCCTGTAGATATCAAGGAGATTTTCATTGACAGCTTTGGGAATTTTTGGATCATATCGGCTTATGGCTTGACGCTTTTTGAAAATGGGGTTTTTATACATTATGGCCGAGAACAAGGTCTCGAAGGGATAGTCACTGACATTTTACAGGACGAAAAAGGAAACCTTTGGCTTGGCACCTATCGAGGCATCGCCTTTGTAGATTCCAAACAGCTCAGTGCGATTAGCACCAACCTTGAGAAAAAGTTTGACTTCAAAACACTAGACCAAAGCCATGGCTTGGTGGATCGCTACGCCTATCAGCTCTTGTTTGTACCCGAGGGAAAATTGGCCGTTGGCTCATCTAGGGGTATTCAAATATTCGATGTACCCGATTTAGGTTCAGGAGATTTTTCAAAAATCAGTTCCAGCGAATGGTACCACAGCAGCACCGGATTTCCTGTGAAAGATGTAAATCCAATCGGGAAGAACACAATGTTCTTGGACAAAGACGGGATCATTTGGGCCGCGACGGAAAGCGGCAATACGGGCCTCGTGCGGTTTGATTACAAGAAAGTAAATAAAAACAAAACCAAGCCGCAGCTGCGATTAAAAGACATCAGGCTGAACGAAGCACCTGTTTCCTGGCAATCCATTATTGACTACCCCCAGGTCATCGAACCCAAGGACACAGCCAATACCGTTCCCGCCCATGTGGAAGAAATGCTGAAGTACGGGAAAAAGTTGAGCGAAGCAGAACGGGATTCCTTGGCCAGTCATTTCAAGGGTGTCACATTGGCGGACGTGTCACCGTTCTATATGATTCCCCAAGACCTTGTCCTCCCCTATCGCTTCAACAGGGTGACTTTCGAATTCGGCACGGACGAACTAACAAATCCAGATTTGATCGAATATCAATACTTTTTGCAAGACTATGACAAGGTCTGGAGTCCCGTGACCAAGGAATCCAAGGTTACCTTTGGCAACATCCGGGAAGGAAGCTACACTTTCCGGGTCAGGGCGCGGTTTACGGGAGTAAGCGAAAAAGGAGCCGATGCATGGACAGCGCCACTGGAATTTACTTTTCAGGTTTTACCGCCCTGGTACAGGACTTGGTGGGCTTATTTGAGCTATGCGCTGTTATTTATCGCGATTTTCCGTTATTACATCAAAAGAAGGGAGTGGGCGCTGAGAAAACGTCAGGAAGAATTAGAGGAAACCGTATCCATCAGAACTTCCGAACTAAGAGCAGAGAAAAAGAAATCCGATGACCTCCTACTCAATATCCTACCCGAGGAGGTCGCAGAGGAACTGAAGGCCAAAGGCAATGCGGATGCTCAGTTGATCGACCAGGTAACCGTACTATTTACTGATTTCAAAGGCTTCACCCAACTATCAGAAAAGCTCAGTCCAAAAGAACTGGTAGCCGAAATCAACGAGTGCTTCTCGGCTTTTGATTTGATTATGGAAAAACACGGTATTGAGAAAATCAAGACAATCGGGGATGCCTATATGGCCGCAGGTGGTTTGCCCACACCCAATCAGACACACGCGATTGATGTGGTGAAAGCAGCCCTGGACATTCAGGAATTCATGAAAAAGCACAAGGAAGACCGAGAAGCACGAGGTGATCTGTTTTTTGAAATCAGGATTGGCATCCATACGGGCCCTGTTGTGGCGGGAATTGTGGGCGTCAAGAAGTTCCAGTATGATATCTGGGGCGATACGGTCAACACGGCAAGCAGGATGGAAAGCAGCGGTGAAATCGGGAAAGTCAACATCTCTGGCACCACTTACGAACTGGTAAAAGACCGAACAGAATGCTTTTATCGTGGAAAAATCTCCGCCAAAGGCAAGGGGGATATCGATATGTACTTTGTGGAAAGGGTGGAACGAAAAGATTGATAAGTCCTGAATCAATCAAAGATCCCGGTACTTGAAGGAAGAAAATAATCAAGTTTCCAAGCCACTTACCCATTTCATTAAGGGATCGATGTCAAGGTTTTTTGAATGTTTATCGGCAATCATGCTACTTGAAAGTTTAAAGAAAACAAAAACCCCGAAACCAGCCACTTGGACTGACTTCGGGGTCTTCATGTTCTGTGTTTTGTTCAAATAAGGGGTTTTTAGACCCACAAAGGTATACTAGGGTTCTATTCCGAAGTAATCGCAGACTGCTTCGTAATCATCAAAATCTAGTTCATAATTTACCCTGGCAGAATTTCCGCCCTTAATAATGATATGCCTTACCATGGAGTTAGGGAAGGCATCGGCTAGTGTACTGGTACTGATCGGAACAGTATGAAAAACATAGATGTAGCCTTGGATTGCTAAGTATTCGACTCTGAAAGTGATTTCAAAAGTTATAGGATTAATAAAAGTTGTCGGCAAACGGCTTATGGTAGTTGCCGTTTCGGTAGTTTTAAAATATACCATGATCAGATCCTCCTGAAGGGTTGTAGCTGTAATATTCGGGTCAGCAATGGAATCATGGGTGCTATTGTTTGCAAACTTCGTCCAGGTGTTTTTGGTCCAAGGAAAAGCCCTTGCGTTTGCCACACCTGCCTCACCTACATTTCCTGCAGGTCCTGTTGGTCCTGCAGGACCTTGGGCACCCTGAGGACCGGCAGGACCGTTTGCGCCTTTCGGACCTTCAGGACCTTCACATGACAAAAGGATAGCTGTTAAAAAAACTAATCCAAAGAATCCTTTTAATGCTTTGATATATGGGTTGACATTTTTCATTTCTTTATAGATTTTGTTTGAAAATTTGAAGATTAGATTAAGGCTCCACACCAAAAAATGAGCAGACAGCCTTATAATCATTCCAATCAGGCCATAAATATCTTCCTGAAGGATTTAAGCCCGAAATAACCATGTACCGGATCTGACTGTTGGGGATAATAGTGTTGGCACCTAAAAACCCTGCTGCTCTTGAAGGTCCATGAAAAAGGTAAAGGTTTTCAGTTGCAGCCTGAAACTCCAAGGTAAAAATCCAGGTAGTTCCCTGGTAAATCTGGCTGGGCAACACCTTGACAAACTGTGTTTCGGCATTATCCCTGTAGTAAACAACCACAACCCCAGTATTTAAAATTTCATCTGTAACTTGAGGTGCAGGGATAGTGTCCCTAACATAATTGTCAGGCATACCTGTCCAACTGTTGTTAATCCAGGAACTGAAAAAAACATTATCAGTTCCCATTTCTCCTGGATTTCCTGTGGCACCCTGAGTTCCGGCGGGGCCTTGGCTTCCTGCTGGACCTTGTGCTCCGGCCTGTCCTGCTGGACCAGCAGGACCTTCAGGTCCTTCACAGGAAATAACCAATATCATCAAAGCAAAAACCGTCAGGAGATTTGCCGAAATTTTATATTTGAATTCAATTTTTTTCATGAGCTTACAATTTTCAATCATGGTTCAATTTCAAAAACTCTACATACTTCCTCATAATTGCTGAAATCCGGAAGATTCAACCGTCCAAAAATTTCTGCAGGTACTATGATATACCTAACCTGAGATTCCGGAAAGATATTGTCAGCACCCAAACCATCGGGGTGAATTGACCTACTGTGAAATAATCTCAGAGAACCTACTCTTACACTAAAATCCAAACTGAAAATGATCAGGTCATTTGAATACACCAATCTGGGTAGCTCCTGCACTACGGTAGAGTTGGGACTGTCTTTCATATAAACCAATACCATATCGTTGTCCAGCACCTGTTGGGTGAATACAGCGTTAATGATGAAATGATCAACTGAACTGAAAGACCTCGACCAATTGGAATTGATCCAAGGGCTATAGATTACATTGGCAACTCCAACAGGCCCCTGAGATCCTTGGGGTCCAGTAGATCCTGCCGGTCCTTGAGCCCCCGCTGAACCTTGTGCTCCCGGATCGCCTGCGGGTCCCTCAGGACCTTCACAGGAAAGCAATCCATAGCAGGCCAACACGATTAATGTCAGCCTGATAAATCCATAAGTGTTTAATTTAAAGGGTTTCATATTTCCATTATTTGATTTTTTACATTAAACTTTCCTGCCATCAAGTTCATGATTTTGCTTACTGCTTAAAATACCCCAAAAGTAGTATTTACATACTAAAACCTCGGCTGTTCTTTCATCAAGGCCACCAAACCGGTCAGGTTTCTCACACCCAGTTTTCTAAAAATATTCTTGCGATGCGTCTTGACCGTCAATGGACTCAAAAACAATTTCTCGGCAATCTCATTGCTTTCATATTGGTTGAGGATCAGTTGAATGATATCCACTTCCCTGTTGGTCAGATTGTATTCTATCATCAGCCTTTCGTAAAATCCCGAACCCGATTCTGTCGGCACTTCTTGGAAGACATCCTGAAAATATTCTCCACCTTCAAGGATTTCCTCGACCCCGGTCAAAAGGATTTTTAAATGTGAATCCTTACTGATAAACCCTTTAGCGCCCAGTTTTTTACATAAATTGACTGAAGATTCCGTTTGGTGCATACTCACAATCAGAACCTTTACCAAAGGGTAATTTCTTTGTAAATAAGTCAACAATTGAATCCCATCCATCACAGGCATATTCAGGTCCAATACCAAAAGATCAGCTTTCCCCTCCTTATCGAAAAAAGTCTGCACTTCCTTCCCATTCTTGAAATGGGATAGTACCATGTAATCCGGATTTTTGCACAAGAGGCTTTCCATTCCTGAGGAAAAAAGTTCATGGTCATCTGCAATCAAAATCCGCTTACTCATAGGCTTTATTTTCTTTTTCAAAAGGAACGGTGACAATGACTGTTGTTCCGTTTTTATTCACATCAAAATGCAATTGTCCTCTGAGGTAATTGACTCTTTTATGAAGATTGGACAAGCCCATTCCACCATTGGGGTTTTTGATAAATTCATCAGGAATGCCTTTGCCATTGTCCGAAACCATCAGGGTAATGCTCTCATCATAGTTATCAAAAAACACCTGAATATCTGCTTCAGTTGCTTCCGAATGTTTGATGATATTGTTCAGGAGTTCTTTGATGATCCTGAAAAGATTGATTTTGATATCTATGTTCAAATAGGGAATATCACCAATGTCGTAAGAGATTTTGATTTTGTTCTGCACTTTGACCAAGTCGAGTACTTCTGAGACCATGGTTTTAAGCCTTTTTTCAGCGGCTTCCAAAGGCATCAGTTCATGGGCGATAAACCGCAGGTCTTGACAGGCCATCTGCATCAGTTTTTGGGTTTCTTCCAAGGAGGTCTTATTTTCATCGTTTTCTTTTTGATGCAACAAAATGCTGTCAATCTTCAATTTGATCATGGCCAATAAGCCCCCAAGGTCATCATGAAGGTCTTTGGCAATACGCTGTCTTTCTTTTTCCTGCGCCTGAATGATACTCTGTGCAGTTTTTCTTTCCTGTTCCAGGATCTGAACAGCCAATCGGTCTTTATCTCTTCTGATCTGATAATACCTGTGAGAAAGACCAATGGTCATAACAATAACATTGACAATGGACCCAAAAATCAATCCATTGGGCTTCAAAGGATGCCAATCCGTAATTCCCTGCAGATTCAAAACATAATTGGAAAAACCAAAAATCAAAACTGCCAAAGCAGCAAAAATAAAATAAGTGATCCGCCCTTTCTTTTTGAATTGACTGAAGGTCAAAATCATCACCAACAACATATTGATAAATGACAGTAAAAGGGCAAAACCGTTTACAAACCTGTTGAAACTGTAGCTTTCAGTGAAAAATATGGTTAAAAACACCAAAAAGGCATACAAATAAACAGTATAAAAAGTTGGAACAAATTTCCCTTTAATGACAAAACCATTGAGCTTGATGCTAAAAAAGTAATATATAAACTGAAGCAAAAAAACAGACATCAAAACTGAGAAAAGCGGTGTGATGACAGCTGATAGTTGACCAAAATACTCTCCATAAACCCATAGGAATAAATAGCCATCTTCTTCCAAAATCAAAATCAGACTGGACATCAAATAGCCTGCAAAGGCCAGGTACATGGACTCTTTGAAATAAAACCAAAAAAACAAGCCCAACCCGGTAGCCATCAACAAAATTCCCGTGACTGTTCCATAAATAGAAGACCGTTTAACCTCATATTCCCAGTATACATCGACACCGTCCAGATAAAAGGGAATATAGGTATTGAGGCCCCTGCTGTCCACTTTGAGTAAGAACAACCTTTGGGCAAGCGGAGGAAGAATTACCTGATAGGAATTTATCCGGCTGTTCATATCTCTCTCGGATCCTGCATACAAGAATCCCGAATACTGTTCCTTCAATAACTCCCCATTTTCATCAAAAGTATACAGGATACCTTCTTTGATGGCTGCACCTACAGGACTAAAAATCATCTTATTGTTTTCATCCAAGGTATTTTCCAATACAAAAGCAAACCACCAAATGGATTCAGTATAACCTTTATTAAACAACTTGGCCTCCCCGAAGGAGGTAAAATCACCATTAAGAAATTTCTTCAGAACCTGTTCGGGACTGTTGTTCCCTACCTCTTCCCAATAAAACATTTTAGGCCCAATCAAATCCTCATCGGGATAGGCAACAGGAATAGGTTGAAATTGGAAACTCCCGGCAAAAACCTCTCCGACCCAAAAAATTGAGCTCCAAACCACCAAAAAGTAAAAATATCTATTGCAAGGTTTCATTTGTTAAAAATCATCTATTGAAATATAAAAAAAAATACCCCAAAAAGGGTATTTTGAATGAAAGAAATATTTTATCTGTGTCCATCAGTAAAATCAGCTTCATCAGCGTTCCATAAATACTTATGAAGGAGGGAAAAACCTAATTTTCAAACCTACATCTTTGATAAAAGGTCTTGTGACTACTTTCATCAGTCTTTTATTTTACTGACTCAATAGTAAAAACAGGGCATATTTGAAGCCCTTTGAAACCGGTCCAAATTGAAGCTGACAAAAAGCGTGTGAGTACCTCTTGTATACCGTCCAAGGCTGTTAGTTGGAAAATCAAAAGCATAGCCGCCCTTGAATTGCTCGCCAAACCTGAAACCGCCCATCAATCCCACACTGGATTTATATTCCCAATTGAATCCAAAAAAAGCATCCCCCGAAAAATCGGCTATCACCGAAGTCAGGTAACTCGTAGGTGCACCTGTCAACCTCCTGGCCAAAATATTTGGTGATATTGTAACCACATCATTTACAGGTAACCTGAGACCGGTCATCAGGAAATAACTGGCATCCTGTACACTTACGCCAAGTTCAAATGGGTCATACCTGTCTGCCATGAAAACGCTTGGCGTGGAAAGTCCAAAATAGAAGCTTTCAGAAAACAGGTAAAAACCAAAACCCACATTGGGTTGGATCATATTGAATTGGGAGTTCTGAATGATATCCTCATCCGGATCGGAAATATTCAGGTTGCTGTAATCAATCCTTACACTGTTCATACCTGCCTTCATCCCGAAAGCCAATCGCAGACTGGAAGTAAGTCGCAAAAAATAGGAAATATTTGCATTCAATCCTGTTTCCTTGGTGGCCCCAAACTGGTCATTGACGACATCCAATCCAAATCCAAGATTGCTTTCTTCCCAAAGCCCATGGGCAGAAAGGTATTGGGTCTGAGGGGCACCATCAAAACCCGTAAACTGTGAACTGTGGATGCCAATCACACTCAATCCACCTCCTGAACCAGCAAAAGCAGGATTGTAGAATAATGGATTGAAGGTGAAAACAGAGAGTTTGGGATCTATTTGGGACTTAGCTGAGAAAATGAAAACCAAACAAAAGAATACCGAAACAAATATATTTTTCATGATTATTTTCTTTGGGAGTTGAGTAGATATAAGTATCCCGTTTCGCGTATTGGTAAAGTAGATCCAGGTTTTTTGTAAGTCAATGCGTAAAGGTAGTTGCCGGTTGGAAGTCCTAGTTCGGGTTGGGAAATGTCGAGTTGGTTGGATTCGCCGTTGAAAAATTTACCATTCTGGCCGTATCCGTCTGCAGCCCAGACCAGTACCCCATAACGGTTATAAATCTCCAGTCTGTTGTCCGGGAAAGATTCGATGTTACTTATTTTAAGGTATTCGTTCTTATTGTTCCCGTCACGCGTCACCATATTGAATACTTCCACCTCGCAGGGCTGAACGATGACCCTCACCGTAGCGCGGGTACTGCTCTCACAGCCCCTGGCAGACACATTCACCGCATAATAGGTCTGCCCGTCCATCAGTCTTTCATTTTCACTCAGCGGCTGTCCTCCCGTGGCACTGCTGTACCACCTGATGCTTTCCCCAACTGCAAACAGATTGGCCACTGTGGGCGAATCCGATTCGCAGAACTGCTGTTCCCCTTCCACTATAGCAGGCTGTACACTTATGATCGATGCCCTGATCTCTTTCCTCGCACTTTCACAGTCTCCTATCCTTTGGCTTACAAAATAGCTTCCCCCGTCCTGTATGGGATCATTGGGGTTCATTGTTTCTTGACCCGTAGCATTCCTGTACCAAATCAGGTTGGTTCCCGAAGCCTGAAGCTCAGATACCAAGGCCCCTTCGCAGAACTCCTGTTGGGAAGGACCTCCCGGTAATTGTGGGGTATTTATCCTGACCCTGACGGCAAGCCTTGTTGCACTTGGGCAGCTGTCCACAGTCTGTTCCGCATAGTAGCTGGCACCGTCCTGAAGTGGCAGGTTACCCGCCAAAGGGTTACCGCCCGAGGCAGTGCTGAACCATTGGATGGAGGTACCTGTCGCATTCAGCTCACTGACAAAAGCACTGTTGCAGAATTCCTGCTCTGAGTTTCCTGATGGAGGAGCCACCACTATGATGGATACCTTTACTGCTACCGCTGTGCTCTGACATCCCTCCTGGGTCTGGGTGGCATAATAGGTCCTGCCGTTTTCCAATGGACTGGTCGGGCTAAGAAATGTGGTAAGGTTTTGGTCTGCATACCAACTGATATTGCTTCCCGTGGCTTGCAGGTTGCTTACCGTGGCGGTATTGCAGAAGGCCTGATTCTGCGGGGCTGTAAAATTGGGCACATTGACCACCCTTACCTGTACTGCTCTTCTGGATGCACTTTCACAGCCCCCTATTGTTTGGGTGGCATAATATGTCTTTCCGCTGACAAGAAGTTCACTATTGGTCAACAAGGCATCGCCTGTGGTTGAGGCATACCAGCGGATATTCTCTCCTTCAATTTCTATTTCCGATACAACCGCTCCCGTACACAAGGTCTGATTTGCTGAGGCCGTAGGCAGGTCCGTCGAGGAAACAGATATCCTGACCGCCAGCCTTGACGCACTCGTACATCCGTCCACTGTTTGCTCCGCATAATAAGTGTTCCCGTTCTGTAGCAGAAGATTGTTGGCAAGTAGAGTTCCTCCTGTGGGATTCGCATACCAACGGATATCCGTACCCGTGGCAATTAGGTCAGAAACTAAGGCCCCTGTACAAAATCCCTGTTCCATATCTCCCTGTGGCATAGTTACCGTATTGATTGTTACCTGTACGGCAAGTGCTGCACCCTCACAGCCGTTAAGGGTCTGTGTGGCATAGTAAGTTTTATTTTCGAGAGGATTGTCCAAAGTCAGTAATTTGGTCAGGTTCTGATCCGAATACCAGCGGATGTTTGTACCCGTGGCTTGAAGCCCGGCCAGTGTGGCAGCATTGCAGAATTCTTGCTGAGTGACAGCGGAAACCAGGGGAACATCTAATAGAAATACCCTAACTGCCTTCCTGTTGCTGCCCTCGCAGCCGTCCACCTTCTGACTGGCATAATAGGTTTTGCCGTTTTCCAGAGGGATATTTAATGACAGTTGATCCATACCTGTGGGAGATCCGTACCAGCGGATATCTTCTCCCGATACCACCATATCGGATATCAGCGTACCCGGACAGAAATTCTGGTTTTCTTCTCCTAGGGGAGCTGTCGGTCCTCCCAAAACTACCCTGATGGCCGTTCTCGGGCTTTCACAGTCACCCACGACACTGGCAACAAAATAAAGAATGCCATCCCCTACCGCTGTTTCCACAGGAAGGATGTCTCCGGATTCCGAAAACCATATCAGGTTTTCCCCATCCACTTCAAGGTCAGCAAGCAGCCTGCCCTCGCAGATTTCCTGATTGTTTGCCGCCACAGGGGCAGAAGGACTTACCAGTTCCACCTGCACCCTCAACCGTTCAGGGTGAACGCAGGACCCTATCCTGTTCTCTGCATAGTAAAGGCGGTTGTTTTGGAGCACGGTACCCGGTGCAAGTGCTGTAGTGGAAGTAAGGCTTGGATACCAACGGATTTCATCTCCGACCGCAGTCAGGTCTTCTATCGTCCCTCCGGCACAGCGCACCTGATTCTCCGGTCCTGTTGGCTTCTTTGGTTCAAGAACGCGGACTGTCACTTCGAGGATTTCTTCCTTGCATGGTGGAGCCAAATCAAAATTCGAATTGAAAGCAACATGAACGGCCTTTCCATAGTAAATATCACCATCCTTCATTACTTCGTTTGGGTCGGCTAATAATGTTAGATCAATATCCTTATACCACTTATATTGAATGTAGCAATTGGGCTCGAGCCAATCTGTACATCCAAAGCTATTGGGTTTCTGTACCGAAAACTGAAGTTGACTGACTTGATTACTTCCACAAAAAGCTTGTTCTTGAGTAACATAAGTGAACTTTTCAGCCTCCACTCCCACGATGACCCTTATAGGCTTACCCCAGTCAGCTACAGTTTTACTTAGTCCGTCCCACCTAGGAGATTGCCTGTATACTTCAGCATATCGGAATAGCGGTAAACCATTTTTTTCTCCATCTTGGGTCGTAGTCCAATGATAAGTACCTCCGCCATAAATTATTCCTTCGTAAAAGAAACCTTTGTCATTGGTTTCTATGGTTCCAGTTCGCCAACCACCAGACCTTATGGATAATCCTGAAGAATTTGTTGGATTGGAATGAAAAATGGGATTAGGTTGATTGTCATTATTGAAAAATTCAGGAACTTTAATTTTATCGGCCATTTTGTTATCATAATAGTCAATATTTCTTCCTTCCAGCGTGATGTATAATTCCGCCCAATCACACATAGAGGTTACGTAACTTCCCTCAGGTGCCAATCCTCTGGGATCTAAAAATGAATAGGCATTGTACAAAACACCGTACTCTTCTTCGGTTGCAGGGTCATTATTAAAATAACACCATGCACCAAACCTTGCATTACTCCAGGCTATGGGATCTTGAATCTGTGGAATAGGGTCACCATTCCGGTATGTCTTCACTCTCAGGTTGCTGGTAATCCAGCGCTGATTGCCTATCAGCACGGTTTCATACACATTCCCATCGATGTCGGTGATGGTTTCCTGGGCAGAAAGCTGGCCTCCAAAAATTAAAAACAGCAATACAAAAAATAAAATTGATTTAATTTTGGTACTTATATATCCATTTTGATACTCCATATGAAAATTTGATTTAATCATTATTAACTTTAAATCATTGAACAAAACCCAATGAACCTCAATCATTTAGGTTTTTTTCCGATCAAATTAATTCTGGGTTGATAGTTTAGGTGATTTATATTGTATCAACCCTTCAAATTAAATACTGACTTTTAAAACAAAATACCCATAAAAAAGTATTTTATATACAAAAATAAGCTTTGGAGTTGTTGGAAAGATTTTGACGATTTTTAATTAAATGGATTTTTTTTATTTTGAAAAGAAACAATACACCTACTCTTTATCCGGAAAGTGTATTGTTTCATTTAAACTTATTTTATTTTTTCATAATGAAAGTATTTAAGTTTAAATAAGGGTTTAAGCTGTGTCCTTAAAGAATTTCAAAAATACAATCCCTTTATAAGCACAGTTATGTACAAACATCCGAAGAATAAGTTATGAATAAAATACCTATAAATAGGTATTTTATATGCATTAAAAGATATTTCATTAACAAAAGTATTGGACTGTCACGGAAATTGATTTTTTAATTTTATAGATTGAAATAAAAAATCTATTTAACTATTCTTCTTCCAATTTTTCAGATAAGGCCTTATGGTCTTGAATGTCATATTCTCATGAATTCCCTGATGTTAAAAAATTAGATTTTATAGAGATGGTTTCAACCTGGTCTCTGTACCTAATTAATTCCATAGCTTAAATTAATTTTTGGTTTTTTTTTAAGCTTGCAGAATATCATTACTTGTACAGTACCCATTTATAGGTACTTTTACACATCAAGCTTATTTTATCACCCACTCATGCTTTCACCCAAACTCCATTTATTATTCCGGAGGACATTTTTAACGGTTTCACGCCATTTATGGCTGTTGATCCTACTAATCTTTGTGGCCTGTCAAAATGGCGGCAAAGAGCCATTACCTTTTAATGCCTCCCCTAATTTGGGCCAAACTGTAAAGGAGGCCTGGGCAGCCACTGATTCCATTTTGATTACCAATGGACTATTTAATCCGGGGATTACCCGATATTCTTGGTGGATAAAAACCAAAATAAGCAATCCCGGCCTGGAAACAGAATTGTTTTTTCTTGTTTTCAATAATCCTCATATCAACCGGTTGGAGGTTTATGTCAATGGTTCTGAGTCAGTAATATTTACCATGGGTGATCGGTTTCCATTTCATCAGCGGCCCTATCAGGACAGGGACTTTGTAATTCCATTTGCATTGGAAAGCGGGGAATCCAGAGATGTGTTATTGCTGACAGACAAAGCTGGAGAAACATTGCTTTTAGAACCTCAATTACTGAATGAAGGTGATTTTTGGCAAAAACGGACGAGGGAAAACCTCTTAGTTGGATTATTGGTGGGCTGGCTGTTGATTATCTTTCTGTTTGCAGTTTTTTATGCATGGGAATTAAAGGAATGGAGTGCCCTGTTTTACGCCTTGTACATCATGTCTACCCTCATTTGGTTTGTCAGCCACTGGGGATTGGGTTTTCAATTTCTCTGGCCAGAAAATGTTGAGTGGACAGGGAAATCAAGACCTTATTTGAATTTGGTTACCAACATATTTTTTCTTGGTGTCATCCTGAGTTTTTTTCCTCCAAAAAAACATGGGAAAATCATCGGGATAATTCTATGGGTATTTCTTATAGTACAGTCAATTCTCTTATTCCAGTCATCGTTTGAAAATGAAATAAAAGTTTCCATTTCCAGCAAGATGATTTTTCTTTACTTTACTTTTTTTGCTTCAATTCTAATGACCCTTTTGGTTCTATGGTATCTGATCATCCAATGGCGGGCAAAAGTTCCTTATGCAGGATTCTATTTAGCAGGTGTACTGTTCCTGCTTTTTTTTAATGTCATATTGCAGTTACATCAATCAGGAGTTGATTTGGGATTACCCTATTTCTTCTTCAGTTTTGGAAGTGGGTTTGGGCTGATGGGCGAAACCACTTTGATTACCATCGCCTTTGCCAAAAGGGCTGCGTCATTCAAAGAAGAAAAGGAACAATTGGCCTTGGAAATGCTCGTCCAAGAAAAGAAAGTGGCAGATCAATTGATCCAAGTGCAGGAAGATGAAAGAAGCCGCTTGGCCAGAGATCTTCATGACAGTATCGGGGGAATGTTGTCCAGTATTTACCTGAAAGCTGACAAAATTGAAAAAATGAGCCATCCTACTGAAGAAACTACCCAACTGAAGCTACTGATCAAACAAAGCATCGAGGAAGCAAGAGGACTAAGTCATAACCTCACCCCACCCCACTTGGATGAATTGGGATTGGAAAAAGCACTTCACAACCTTATCCAGTCAGTCACCGAGCAAAACAATATCAAGGTCAAATATTATTTTAAGGTAAAATTGTCCCTTACAAAACCTCTTGAGTTGATGTTGTACCGGATCTGTAGCGAGCTTCTATATAATATCATCAAACATGCCAATGCCCAGGAAGCATTGGTGCAGCTGACTTCGGAAGACCAAACATTGGAAATCATATTGGAAGATGATGGAAAAGGCATGGATACCCAGAAAAAAATCCAAGGAATCGGTTTAAAAAACATAAGAGAAAGGGTTAATTACCTCAAAGGAGATTTACATATTGATTCGAATGAAAATGGGACAACTGTCATCATTCATGTCCCTATAAAATCAAGCAAAGAATGACACCGAAAAAGATTAAGTTAATCCATATAGACGATCACCTGCTATTTATCCAAGGTGTATATTCTTTGCTTCAATCAGAAGATCATATCCAATGGATGGGTCATGCACCAAACTTGGAAGAAGGTATTGAACTGACAAAAAGCCAAAAGCCTGAAGTAGTGCTATTGGATTATTTTTTGCCGGATGGCAATGGAATCAATGCTGTACCAAAAATTCTTTCTGTAACACCATCTGCCAAAATCATCGTGCTGACCATGGAAAACAATCCGGAAATCATCCGAGCATGCCGCGAAGCGGGTGTGATGGGATTTTTGCCAAAATCCATTGATAAGGATGAATTGATACAGGCTATTATATCTGCTGTGGAAGGGAAAACCAGTTTTCCTGTGATTGAAATACCCATTGATTTCAGTGAGCGTGGATCCAATCCCTTGGAAACCTTAAGTAAAAGAGAAAAGGAAATTGCATTTTTGATCGCTCAGGGGCTGACCTCTGCCCAGATTTCTGAAAAACTTCATTTGAGCTTACTTACTATAAACACCCATCGCAGAAATCTTCTACAGAAACTTGATTTGAACAACGCTGCCCAGTTGTCGGCTTTGGTCAGCCGGTATTTTAAGGGATGAAGGATGAAGGATTGATTTTAGATTTTAGATCTTAGATTTTGGATTTTTATTTTTAACTCAATCCTTCACACACCTAATAGAATACCCTTCCCTAGCATTAAAGGCAAAGGTGTTTGACATCTGCTCATTTTGGTAATACAGAAAAATAATAAACGGATAACCATTAATGTCGAAAGAAGAGGTCCAAAACGAGGTGTTTTCTCCGCTTCCTGCAAAATGCCCACTGGGTAACCTGAGGCCTGCCGGATAGGCTGAAAAACCACTTCCATTTGTGGCACCTAAATTCGGGTGAACCCAGCGGTTGATTGTCTTCATTTTACCCCCTGCGGTAGAACCCAAAAAATCCTCCAACTGATGCCATTCCCCAAAAGATGGCAGATGCCAACCCTCAGGACAAATGTCACAACAAGAGGCATTGGCATTATATAGCTTTCCGAATGGAATATCAAATTCATTCTGATTGTCATACCAGGCAAAGGCTGGGCCGGTTGCCGATTGCCATTCCTGATTGGATAATACTTCCGGAATCACGGTTCCATCCCGTTTCCTGGTAGTTCTCAGGTTTTCTGCCATCCACCATTGGCTACCGATTTTTACAGTCTTATAGACATTGCCATCAATATCTGTCAATGTACCATATTCAGGGACGACAAACGTTTTTGACCGCTCGCAGCCATCGGCGTCTACCACCCAAGCTGTGTACTCCCCTGCGGGCAGGTTGGTAAATTCAGTTCCTGACATGCCATTACTCCAAGTAATGGTATATGGTGCTTTTCCATATAAAATTTCCAGTGAAACTTTATCCCCTTCAAAAAACACTTCCAGCAACATGGGGCAAGAAACTTTAACCAAAGAAGGATAAACCCTACTTCCGGTCCTGGTTTTATCCCCGAAATAGAAATGAAGATCAAACAACTGTTCCCTTCCGTTTAAGCTTTCAAACAGAAAGGTGACTTTTCCATCTGCATTTTCGAAGGCTGTTAACCTGACCAAGGGATTTTCCAATACGGTAGAGAAAATTGTCAATTCCCCCTCCTCAAAAGGCTTCTCTTCCACATTGGCAGTGGCAGGAATGTCAAAAAGTGGACCGCCTGCCATTGAAGGCAAAGAAAAATCAAATGCTTCCTGATATAGGGATAAAATATTGTTTGATTTTTTCCTTAATGCTTCAAATGTATCATACCTCCTAACAAAATCCCCAACAAAGTCATCCGTATTGGCCCTATCCTGAAGGTTTGGTAATTGGTATTTTCCAAATATCCAAAAACCCGCAGATTCACCGGTTTCAAACGAAAGTGAGGTTTCCTCTTCAGGATTCATGGAACCATTGATATCTTTTTTCAAAGAGATTCCACGGAGTAAAGGGCATGTAAAGGTATTGGCAGCCAAACCTTCTAACCAGCCATGTTGATGCCACATAGCCAAGCCAAATCCTAAAAGAACTGTCCGGTAAAGTTGGGTATCCGGAAGTGAAGAAAATGCTTCGAAATACTTAAAATTGAAATGATCAAACTTACCCGATTGCACCAGGTAAGTGACCATGGGATATCCCGAACAGTCAGGTATCATATTGTCAGATTCAAAAATTTCAAACCAAAACTTGGTATTGGCATTGCTGAAAACACCTTTAACAAGCTCTTTTTCTTGAATGGACAGTTGGGAATAATCCTGTTTGAAACTGTTCAGCCATTTTTCATAATCATCGGCCCAAGTAGACAATCCATTTCCAATCTCCTTGATTTCGGTATGCAACAATTCATTTTGGAAAATAAAGGCCTCCACAAAATTATTTGGGACGGGAACAGTATTTGAAAAGGGGGCAATGTCTATCAACCAAATCCATTCCTTTCCATTGATCTGTACTGTCAATTGCTGATTTCCGGCCGCAAGCTCGGGGACAATAAATATCAGTGAATCGGAACCATATTTCCCCAATGTCAAAGGCTTATCTCCAAACGAACCTTCGAATACAGCTTCTTTACGATTGAGGTTTGGGGCATGGATTTTGGCAAGTTGAAAGGCCATCATCTCTCCGTCATATACAATTGGGTCAGGAGTCCAATCCTCCTCCTTGGAACAGCTGAAAAAAATCAATATTCCAAAAACTAACAACCGGAAAATTTGGGTAGCTTTCATAAATAGAATGCTTAAAATAAACCGATTCAATTTACCGAAAATTTTTCAAATTATTTCATAAAAAAAAGGGAGACTTTCGCCTCCCTTCTTTCCATTAATGTGTAATTTTACTTCGTCACCTTATCCACTTCTGCCTTGGCTTTTTTGGCCAATTTATCGACCTCATCACTGACGTCAGATACTTTTTTGGTTAAAGTATCGAAGAAGGTGTTTAGTTTACCGGTCACATCATCAAGATATTCACCGCTTTTTTTGGAAATTTTCTTTCTTGTCACTTCACCCTTTTCAGGTGCTACCAATATGCCGATTTGTACGCCTATAGCGGCGCCAACTAATGCTCCTAAAATAAATTTTGTCGAACTCATAGATCTAGTTTTTTATAGTTTGAAAATATTAATAAAATATTTATTGAATACTTTAAATCAATCAATAATCAATCCAAAATAAACAATAAACTCATATTTAGTAACGAAAATGAATTTTTGTTGTTGTCAGGATTTGGGATTCATGGTAAATTATCCCTAAATCAACCCAAAATTCAAACCCTTGTTCCAAGATTCTTCCCAAACATCCATTCCCTGACTTAATTCTTCCTCCCTGCCAATGGGAGTGTCTCAACTCACATCCTTTAGTCTCCGCAATTCTTCAAAAAGTTCCTGATAAATTGCCTCATATCCCTATTCGTTAGAATGCCGTTAAATTTTTCATTCAACTCACCACAAAGCTTTAATCCTCAAAAACCTCAATATTATTCTTCCAAACTCCTGCATTAAACCCTATTCAGGGTTTTGCCCAAATCCAAATCTCCCTTTATCCTCCGGGTTTTCACCCGGGGCAAATAACCTAAAGGTATTCAATCCCTATCGGGATTTCCTCCAGCACATCCAATACCGATACGAGTGTCCCCTCACCCCTCGCCAATGTGAGTGTCCCCACTCACATCCCGCATCCCGGAGTCTTAAGTCTCAGCTCTCGCTTCTCCCCTCTTGTTGTCTCTCGCCACTCATCTCTCGTTCTCAAACTCTTGGTACTTGGTACTTAGTACTTCGTACATCCACCCCACCCCGTCGCCAATGTGAGTATCCCCCCTCACATCCCGCATCCCTGAGTCTCACCTCTCGCTTCTCCCCTCTTGGTACTTTGTACTTTCTACTTCGTACATCCACCCTCACCTCAACCTATCCCAATTGATAATCGCATTCCATACCATAGGGGCATCATGATGGTTGAGATAGCGGTGAAGGGGATCAAAGGTGAAGGCAAGTACATTTCCTTTTCCAACGGGCACATTGAAGACGGCCCCATGACCAACAATCTCCTGTTCGTTTCGGACCATACCGGATACCACATAAGGTTTAGCCTTTTCCTCTTTTTTCTCTTCTTTGTCCACTTTTGCTTTTTCAGGCATTCCCATAATGTGACCCTCATAAGGAACCTCATCTTTCAGCGGTTTGCTTCCATATTGTACCAACATCAAGTTTCTATTGTATTTATTGGTCTGTAATAGTGGACCATTCCCGCGGAAAAGGGTAAATTCCTCTGGGAATCCATACAATACCGGATGACCTGATTTTCTGGCTTTGGCACGGATGATTGAACCAGGATGGAATAAACTTCCAGCACTGACAGGAGACAATTCAGGGGTAAGTCCAGACTCGGCAACAATACTGCTGGTATTGTCAAAACTGATCAAAAGACCGCCTTCTTCCACAAACTTTCTCAGATTATCCATGCCCAAATAACCGGGCCCACCGGTCATATCATTTGTAGAAGCAGGCATTCCGTGGGATTGGAATTCTGCTGTTTTGGTAAATGGCATTGGACCGAATTTTTTATCGACTCCATTGACAAAATTCTTCAGATTACCCCTAGTCCGTGGGAGGATGATCACATCAAATTTGGATTTAAGATTCCCGGCTTTCAGCACATCTTTGTCGATGGAAGTATAGGGTATTTTTCTCTGGTCAAAAGTATACCTTGACCAACCTTCATCCTGCGTATTGTACCAAGTGTGGTAAATGGCCACCTTGGGAAGGGAGACTGTTTGCTGATCGGATTCTTGAATAGTAGCGGAAGTGCCTTTTAAGTCCAAGCCAAATTCAGAGGCAAATGAACTGGCTTGGTTTTTATTGATTTTTTTCAAAACCAAAGAACCCGGAAAAAGGGTGTCACTTCCCACAATTGTCTGCTTGGACAACAATGATATCTCAGCATTTTTATTCTGAGACTTCAGCCAATATAAGGCCGGTAAAACTGTATTCTGGGCATGATAGGGTAAAATATAGGTCCCTCCATCTCCTGAAACCTTACCGGAATATTTTGGTGCCTCAGTGAGCATTTTCAAAGAAGATACTTCAAAATGAATGCTGTCCTTTGCTTCTACCTCCACACCATACAGGTAAGGCAAAGTCCATGCAATGGCATCATAGGGTGGGAATTTGGCGTCTTTGGGATAATCCTGCGCGGTCATCAGGGAAACCAACAGATTTCTGTAAGGCTGTTCTGTCAAAACCACATAATGCTCCTCTGATTCATGGACTTCAATCCCCTGTACCAATAATTGCCCTGCCAGATAAGCAGCCATAACTGGATCTTTTTGGTTTTTAGCAATCGTAAAGGCCTTGGGTCCCTCTTTCTTACCCTTTTCAACACTGTTATATCCTTTTTTGTAATAATTGGTCAACAACAATTTGGCATTGTTGGCAGCATAGGAAAGTGAGGCTATCACCCCAACTTGGGTATAGTTGATGTTGTTTCTAAAAGACCAATTGACAAGAGGTGTTGCCGGGTCAGGTCTGTACCATTCTTTGGAGGTCGCCAAGTCTCCGGCATATCTTGCAGTGGACAGATCACGCAAATAAGTATCCGCACCGGAATTGCCATAAGTTTCATAAAATCGTCCATTGGAATTGTGGTTGTTGGCTACCCAGATTCCATATCCTGGCCACCAACCATCATAGAATGCCCAGGTAAATGCACCCGGCATTCCTTCTGAAGCGACTGCAGCCACATCATGGTTGCCCATCACCTGCCACTCACTTTGGGTAATCGGATCCACATAATCATTGTATGGGCCTGTGCCAGTGGATATGTACAGCAAGGGAACTGACTCATGCAGGTCAAGCATCACTGTGGGGTGAAACTCGAAAAATCCCTTGAATATGGATTTGGTGATTTCCTGTGAAACCTGCAATCCATCTCGGTTATTGTCATGAAAAACGTACTTCGCCCAATACGGTGGTGAACGGGGAAAGCCATCATCTATAAACTCCCTTCCTTTGGTATATCGGTAATACCAATCTACCTGCTTGTCCAGGCCATCAGGTTCCATAATCGGATTGATGACTGTAATGATATTGTCCGTTATTTGCTTGATATCAGGTGCTGAGGATGTTGCCAATCTATAGGCCAGTTCCATCAGCATTTCCGGGGAACCCATTTCAGTAGCATGCATGCCACCTGATACATAATACACTGGCTTGCTGTCCAAAATAATCCTCTCAGCTTGTTCTGGGTTTGTTTTTCTTGAGTCCGACAATTTTGCCAATTGGTCTTTGTAATGATCCAATTTGGCCATGGTTTCCTCATTTGCAATCACCACCACATAAAAAGGCCGGCCTTCTTCTGTTTTTCCCATTTCCTGCATATGGACCATGGGAGAAGTTTGGGCAAGTTTTTGGTAGTAGCCATATATTTCAGAGGAACGGTGGACATGTCCTTCCGCCCCGATGATATGACCAAAATGTTTAAGCGGTGAAGGGATGGTAGGATGGTCTACTACATCCAATAATGACTTGGGCAAAAAGCGCTCGTCTGTGGTGAATTCCCTTATTTTTTGGTTGTAAGCTTGGTCAATTTGCTGGGCTGTAAGTTCAGTGCATACCAATAGCATCAGCATTGCCATCAAATAATATATTTTCCTCATGTTGGTTGGTTTTGATTGAGGTTAAAAAGCTACAAAAATTTGATCGGATTTAAAGCAAGGATTTATTTAGGTGGCTATCTAAAGAGAAAAACCTCGTAAAACAGTTTTTTTTGAAAAAAAAGAGGCAACTACCTAACAGGTCTATCGATGGGAAATCTATTGGTCTGCCATTCAATAATTCCACCCCTCAAATTGTAAACCCTATCAAATCCATTGCTTTGCAGAATTTTGGCAGCCATCATACTCCTTACTCCTGAAGTGCAATAAACGTAAATCTCTTTTTCCTTGGGTAATGATTTAATTTTCTCAGAAAAAGCAGGGTCATAAATATCAATGATTTGTGTTTCAGGGATAACTCCTTGTGCGACCTCTTCTTTTGTCCTGACATCTAGTACAATTCCCTTTCCGGATTCCATCAAGTTTTTGAAAGTAACGGCATCAATGGTTTTGATAAACCCATCTTGGTTTTCCGGTCCAACCTGATCGGTTTGCTCTTGGTTTTTGGCGTTGCATGAAAGAACAAGCAGCAAAATGAGAAAGTAGGGAATGGTGAATTTCATAAGCTTCAAATTACTTTTTATTTTACTAAGGGATATATCATCATATGGGTAAAATTAAATTATCTATAGAAGGGTATTTGTACCTTTTGGCCTGTCAGGTAGGCAGGCACAATATTTATTTCGTACCTAAAGGCACGAAAGCCTTTCATATTCAAACTCTTTCTACCAATATTTGGTCCCTAAAGGGACAGTAAAATCAATATATTTTAACCGGTCTTCCTTTCCTAGAATCTGAAAGGTTATTAAATCGGTATGCTATTCCCCAATTTGGATTTTAAACTGACAAAGTGAGATTAGGTAACTTATTTCTTTTTAATTTTTCAGCAAAGTATCCAAAACTTCAATAATCGCATCAATATCCTCTTTGGTATTGTAAAGATGAAGGGAAATTCTAATTGCCTTGCCCCTAGTCGAAACAAAGATTTTCCTCTCCTGTAATTTATGCAACAAAACTTTTTGGTCTAAATGCGCTGGTAATAAAATACCAAAAAGGTGCTTTGCCCTATATTGATCTTCCTCAACCCAAAACCCATTGGCTTTTAAAAACTTGATCAAAGGTTGAGATAACTGATCGCAATAAGATTGAATTTTGGCCGGATCCCATTTCAGTATCTGTTCAATGGCTACATTCAACATGGGCAATAGGGTGAAATTGCTGAATTCTCCCACATTATACCTTCCTGCCCCTGCTACATAATCATCTACATAATTGGTCAATGATGAAAAATTTTGGGCATTGCTACGGGTCATCCAAGATTCCTCTAGGGGCGTACCATCATTGAAAAACCTGGAATAATAAGCCAATCCTATGGAATAAGGCCCCATGAGCCATTTATATCCGGCACAAACCAATGCGTCAATCTGAAAGGAAGCCACATCTACTGGCAAGGCACCTACAGATTGGGTACCGTCAATAATAAACAGTGCTTTATGAGCTTTACATTTTTCACCGATTGCTTTCAGGTCATACATCGTACCATCCGTCCAATGAACAGAAGACATCAATACAACTGCCGTCTCATCATTGATATGCTCTATAATTTGCCCGTTCCATTCCTGCCCACGGGAAATCATTGATTCCGGGGCTTTGATGACTTTTAATTGCTTATCATTATCCTGACACCATTTCTCAATGGCGTAATATCCACTTGGAAACTCCTCAGAAACCACCAAAGCTGTAGAACCATTGTCTTTTGGAAGATTATTAATGGCTGAAGTCAACCCATAGGAGGCTGAAGGGATAATAGCAACTTGTTCAGCTGGGCAATTGACCAATTTTCCGAAATTTTCCCGCAGTTTTTCTGCCTCAGAAAAAAAATCTGTAGGTAAAATCTGGGTTGGATTCCTTTTTTTGATCAAGGCGGCTATACCCGCTTCTTCGACACTGCGGAGCAAAGGCGACATATAAGCACCATTCAAGTAGTGGATATCCTCCGGAAGTTGGAAAAGTTCTTTCTGGTTTTTCACTTTAATTTGGGTTGGTCGGTTATAGGACTGCAAACTACTGTATGCATATCAATCGGCAAAATTAAATATTTGATACCTGAATTAATCAAATTTCGATTATAATAGAAATTGAAAGACTTTTTTTTATAAAATTCGACCATGCTAGAAATTAATTTCATGGTTTCGTTAAATTCAAATCATAATGAAATTAATTAATGGATTAACCTGAAATCAAGATTCTCTCCACCCAAGAAACATCCCCAAAATGAATCAGTCAAACCTCCTTACCCGCTTATTACTTTCAGGTATCCTATTTTTACTTTTTTGCTGTTCAGGAAAGCAATCAGGGGTCTCAGAAAATGAAATTCAAATACAGGGACCTACTTTTTTGTCCCTGATTCATAATGAAAGTGAGGGGACCATTTCCATTCATAGAAAGGGAGAAAATGAACCCATTTTGGTACAGAATGCCAAGGAGGGTTTCAGGCCATACATTCATCCGATTATAGCACCCGATGGCAAAGGTGTTTTGACGGAATACAGTCCGGGACACCACAAACATCAGACTGGTCTGTATTGGGGATTGACAAGGGTCAATGGTCGGGATTATTTTCATAACCCTCAGGAAGATTTTTGGAAAAAGGTTGCCCTGAATGTGATAGAGACAGAAGGCGATGAAGTAAAATGGCAGACAGTTTATCAATTACTGGACGAGAAGGGCGAACCCATTATGCTCGAAACCCAAAATTGGTCTATGAGGGAGGAGGGTGGAAAATACTTTTTGGATTTGGAATGGAAAGGAGAAGCGATTGAAGCGATCACTATAGGCAAATACGACTATGGGAGCTTATTTATCAGAATGCCCTGGAAAGAGGGAATCAAAGGAGAGATAGTAAATGCTGCCCGTCAGAAAAACGAAAATGCTGAAGGACAACCATCCATGTGGGCCAATGTCGGCATGCAGGTTGATGGACGTGATGACTTTGCCAACATTGCAGTTTTTGACCATCCCGAAAACAGGGGATATCCCAACAAATGGCGGGTAGATGGGCAATTGGGTTTGGGACCAGCTTTTACCAAAGACGGGGATTGGATGATAGAAAAAGGGAAATCTGAAACCATCAAACTCCAGCTGATGGTGTATACCGGGGAAGTCAATGACATCAAATTGACAGAGGCTTGGGGAGAATTTTCCGGAAGAAAGGGGATGTACAACACCACCGAACTTTGGGGACTTGCCCAGAGAGAAGGCAGGGATGCGAAATTTTTAAACCCACAGGAAGCAGTGGAAGCGATGACCATCAAACCCGGCTATCAGGTCAACGTATGGGCTTCCGAACCGATGATGACGCAGCCTATGGCATTTTGTTGGGACGACCGGGGAAGGCTTTGGATTGCGGAAAACAAAGATTATGAGTCAAGAGGCCATGGATTTTCCAATTCAGGGGACAGCAGGATTTTGATTTTGGAGGATACCAATGGCGATGGAGTTGCTGACAGCAAAAAGGTTTTTATGGAAGGTCTGGCATTTCCTGCAGCGATTGCTGTTGGTTTTGATGGACTTTACGTGGGTGCACCGCCGAACCTTCTTTTTGTCCCTGACAAAAACCAGGATGACAAAGCGGATTTGGAAGATATTGAGATTTTGCTCACCGGTTGGGGTATCCGTGACAGGCATGAAACCCTGAACAGCCTGCATTGGGGTCCGGATGGTTGGCTTTATGGGTTACAGGGATTTGCGACGCCTTCCAAAATCAGAAAACCGAACGGTGATGCCAAACTCTATTTCCACAAAGACCCTTTTCCAGAGGATTTATTGGATAAGGATGGTGTGGATATTAATGGAGGTGTTTGGCGCTACCACCCTGTCAAGGAAAGGTTTGAAGTGGTGGCCCATGGTTTCAGCAATCCTTGGGGGATAGATTACGATGCTAAAGGCCAACTCCTGATGACTGCCTGTGTCATCCCCCACCTTTGGCATGTGATTCCGGGAGGAATTTACCACCGTCAAGGTGGACAGCATTTCAATCCTTATGTGTATGAAGATATCAAGACCATTACTGACCACAGCCACCGTTCTGCCCATGGCGGCGCAAGGGTCTATCAATCGGATGCATTTCCTGAAGAAGAACAAGGCAGGATTTTCATGGCCAATATCCATGAACATGCAGTACTTTCAGATATTCTAATTCCAAAAGGTTCAGGCTATCAAGGGAAGCATGGCGATGATTTTTTGTTGGCCAACAATGCCCAATGGGTAGGTTTCAGTATGGAAATCGGGCCGGATGGGGGATTATATGTGCTGGATTGGCATGATGCGGATATCTGCGGCCAGGAAGTCCTGAATGAGGAAACAGGAAGGATTTTCAGAATCATGCCCGAAAAATCATTGGCCCTCGATTTTGAAGGAAGGTATGCTGATCTGAATAAAATGTCGGACAAACAGTTGATTTCCCTTCAGACCAATAAAAGTGATTGGCACGCGAGAAGGGCAAGAGGTATTTTACATAAAAGGGCTGTCAAGGGAGATTTGGAAGAAAACTCTATTAAAGGACTAAAGACAATCTACCAAAATGACAAAAATCCGGATTGGAGGTTAAGGGCCATGTGGTCTTTGCATTTGATTGGAGGGTTTAATGAAAATGAATTGCTCAATGCGCTGTCGGATAAAGACCCTCATATCAGGGCTTGGGCCATACAATTGCATTGTGAAGACCTTAACCCCTCTTCTACAGCTTTGGCTAAATTCAGGAAAATGGCAGATGAGGATACTTCTCCTGTAGTCAGGTTATACCTTGCCACGGCACTGCAAAGAATTCCCTCTAAAGACAGGTTATTGATTGCCTCCAACCTGCTTCACCATTCCGAAGATGCCAATGACCATAACCTGCCTAAAATCATCTGGTACGGAATTGAATCTCTGATCACTGAAAACCCTGATAATTTCCTGGAACTTTCCACGCAATCAAAAATTCCTTTTGTCACACAAAATATTGCTCGGAGAGCAGTGGATGGGGATGAAATCGAAAAATTGGTCGCATTTATCGGTAAAGGTGGACCGAATACAGAACTGCTGATGTCGGGTATGTTGAGCGGTATGGAAGGCAGGACTGACCTGAAAATCCCGTCGAATTGGAAGATAGTGGCAGAGAAAATGCAGAAATCAGGTGGGCAGAAGGCCGCGCTTGCCTTGGAAATTTCAAGTCTCTTTGGAGATACGGAAGCTACCCAACGGGCATTTGCGATCCTCAAAGATAAAAAGCAACCTCTCGACCAAAGACAAAAAGCACTGCAGACACTTGCCGCACAACAAAGGACAGGCCTGATTGCAGAATTGCCGGGATTGATCGAGGAACCTGCTATGAGGAAAGACGCCATTCGTTCCATTGCCGCTTTTGACAATGAGAATTTGGGGAGGTTATTGATAGAGAAGTATCCGACCTTTGACGCTGAAGAAAAACAGGTTGCCATGCAGACCCTTTCCTCCCGATCGAGATATGGCAATATGCTCACCCGGGAAATCAAGGATAAAAGAATAACCAAAGCTGAAGTCCCTGTCAGTGTTGCGAGGCAATTGCTCCGGGTAGTCGGAAGTGGATTTATAGAGGTTTGGGGTCCTATTGAACAGGTGCCCAATGACCAAGCTGCTTATGATAAGTACAGGAAAATTCTCCAACCATCGGCATTAGCCACGGCAAATATCAAATCGGGAAAAATGGTCTTTAACCAAGTATGCGGCAGTTGTCACAAGATGTTCGGGGAAGGCGGCGAAATGGGACCTGACCTGACGGGTTCCAATCGTTCGGATGTGGAGTATATCTTGCTCAACGTGATAGAACCCAGTGCCGAAATCCAGGATGACTATAAGATGGTCGTGATCAATACCCGCGATGGCAGGACTTATTCCGGAAATGTTATCGGAGAAAATCAAAGGCAGATTACACTCCGGGTAGTAGGCCAAGAACCCGTCATCATCAACAAATCCAGCATACAGTCCAAGGATGTCACCGAAGTTTCCATGATGCCCCCGGGCTTGTTCGAAAACCTCACCGAAAAAGAAATCGTGGATTTGATGGGGTATTTGAGGACGATGAAAAGGGTGGATTGAGTTTTTGGGATATTGGGACTTTAATAGAACGCTGATGAAGCTGATTGGACTGATCCACGCAGATAAAAAAATCAGTGAAAATCTGTTAAATCAGTGTCATCAGCGTGCCAATAAAAACTCCTTTTCCACAAAATCCATAAACCTTTCCCAATCATAAAGCGTCAGATTGTGTTTGCCTTCACGGAGGTGGTAGCCTACTGATTTTGTATGGATAGTCCTTTGGTGATTTTCAAAAATTTCCGGAAGATCAACCTTGATTCCATAGATTTCAGAATAGACTCTCGAACCCAATTTTAGTGACAAGAACTCTCCTTTTGGATCGGCCCATTGGTCTTCTATGGCTGAGGCAATGTAAATAGACCTTGGGGCAATACAGGCTGCCAAAAGATGTTGGTCAATTGGCAAGGCATCTTCATTATCATTGTAGGCCTTGAAATTATCGTTAAACCAATAGGGAAAACTGGTATTGATGCGCTTCACCGTTTCGCCGAATCTCCTTCGTGATAATGCCGCACCCCCGCAACCGGATTCATTGGAAATGACCACTGCCCATCTTTTGTCATTGGCCCCGGCCCATAAAGCTGCTTTGCCGCCCCTTGAATGGCCGACTATCGCAGCCCTTTTATGATCAATAGCATTTTCACTTTCAAAATAATCCATTGCCCGCATAGCTCCCCAAGCCCAAGCTGCCAAGCCACGCATTCCTCCGGAATTTTTCAATTCCTCAGGATAAAGTGACTCCAATATTCCATTTGTAAATCTTTCTTTGTCATCAGGCGAAACATCCACCACATCAAAAATTGCCGCTGCATATCCCTTTTCCACAATTTGTGCTATTGGAAAAAACCGATCTTCTTTATCATCAAGTAAGGCTTGCACATTTCTATGGCTGATCAAAAGAAACACCGGATGAGGCCCTTTTCCTTCAAGAGGTAAAAAGACAAACAATTTTATGGCCTGAGCTTTTCCGTTTCTGGTAACTCTGATTGTCACATTTTTTTTCATTGCCACCTCTTTGTAAAGATGATCGGAATCTGTCGAAACATTGAAATGTATCTCATCAAAATCCCTCGGAATACCACCATAGACATTTTCAGCAAATAGCCGAATCAATTCCGGTCTCCTGATGCTTTCCCATTCATCCACAGTTTTTATAATTTCACCTTTGGCACTGACAAAAGGATCAGGCAAAACCAAATCAGGAACTTTGGATTCATCATAGTTGAATTGTTCTTGGGCAAAAAGGTTTGGGGAGAATATAATCCCTACCAGAATATTCAGAAGGTAAATGGATTTAATCAGGTTTTTCATATTGAGGGTGTTTGTGGAATTTAGGAAGTTAAGGTAAATTCTCAAAATCTTTCATCTTACTTTGTCATGTCAATATTTGAGGATCTAAACCTGATAGGTTTTTACAGCTCAGAATGTGATTTTAACCTTTGCTGAACAATAAACCTGTCAGGTTTCACATCTTTAATAATTATGACAAAGAGGGCTTAATTCACCTCAAAATAATACACCTCACTGATAGGCTGACCATCCTTAGTAATTCCTTCGACCTGAACGCGATGACGGCCGGTGACATCACCGGTGAAGAAGCTGATTTCTCTTTTTGAATTTGGACTAAGCAAAACTAAGGGATTCCAATAAACTGTACTTCTCCTATCAGGCAGCTCATAATATTCCGTCGTTTCATACTTTGGAGAATAAAATTGCCTTATTCGGTTGAACCCTGCTGCTTGATGTACTATAATATGTTTTCCACCTTCGGGGTCAATCTCTTCCATGGTGCCCATTTCGCTGAAAAACGCAATAACTCCCCCACTGCCCCGGCCACCGTAAATACCTGTTGTACCGGGACCCTTGAGAATTTCTATCCTGTTGATATCAAATTGGTTGATCATGCTCAATGAATTTTCGGTAATGGGAACACCATCCAAAAGGTATAAAGGTGTACCCATTCCCCTGATGACAGCCCTGAATTCATTCATACCCGTTTGCATAACCTGCAATCCGGCTACCCTGCCTTGCAGCACTTCCAGGATATTGCCCGAAGTTGCTACAGGAAGTTGGTTCGTGTAAATCACTGCATCGGCAGAAGTATGCAATCTGAAGGGTTCGTAGACATCTGCCCTGCCTTCTACCACGACCTCCTGCAACAATACCTCCCCCAATTCCAAACCCCATATCCCCGTTTCAATTCCTTCCGTTGCCTGTTTGGGATTGGGTGAAAAATCCTTTGGCAAATCCGTCCAAGTCTTTCCGTTAAACAAAATGCGGTTCTCAGTGATTTTTGGGATATAGTCATTTTCAAGGATTTTGACCTCTACGTTATCACGCCTGCCCCTACTATCCACGCCTTGGATGACCACAGGAATATTCCCTTTGAAATAAAATCCCCCAAATGAAAATTCACCTTTATCATCGGTCTCTGTAAGCATAAATGTAGTGTATTTGTCTTTCAGGAATAGGGTAGCTTCTCCTTGTTCCACTGGACTGCCATTGGCCCTCTCTAACTTGCCTCTGATATTGAGATCAAGCTCATTCGAAAAACTCATCAATGGGAAATTCCCTGATAAGAGGCCATCCCAACCAAACCTTCTCCAACCTTGGGTCATCATCAAATGCCTGAGTGCTTCCTGTCTTGATTTATCTTCCGATTCAAAATAATATCCCAGCGATTCAATGTGCCCATTTATATCAGAGCTAAGCAATAGATAGGTACTGATATTTTCTTGGTATTCAGGAGTATAAGCCAATTGATCGGCTGTGACTGAAACAGAAAGATGGGACAATTCCACCTCACCCTGATACCTTATAGCAAGATTGACTTCCTCTCTGGGTTGATATTCCTGCTGGTCAGTTTCGAGAGTGACTTGGTTGGAATTTGGATGATTGACAAAGACCAATCTTTCAGCCATTGCATTACCCTCTAAATCAGTGAGAGTAAAGCGTGCCACACCAATTGGAAAATTTTTCTTGGGAATGAAAATGGTATTTGTTCCCGATGGATCAATTTCTTCTGTATAGATCAATTTTTCCCTTGCAATTCCAAAAAGCATAGCAGATTTGCTCTCCGGGATTGTAGACTGAACAGTTACCAATATGTTTTCCGGATCATTGACCTCATCCATATGAAGCACCCAACCTTGCTCTTTGATCTCAGGTAATGTAAACTCCTCGGTTTCTCCATTGTTCTTTTCCAATTTAGCAACATATTTCGTTGCTGCTTTCGGCGTAAAAACAAAGGATCCCATTCCTGCAAAATGATCCTTGAACGCAACTACCATTTTTCCCTGCTCATCATAAATAGCTCCTTCAACAGATGCTCCAAATCCATCCGAATTCAGAGCTTTGAAGGCGACCTCATAGGGAATCCCCGAAACCAAATCTCCGCCCTCAGGGAAAAACTGAAGGTCAATTGGGCTTTGGACTGGTTCTGTAGCTGTTACTGGTTTTTTAAATTGTTTGCCTAACACATAAAAATCCTTTTGGAAAAATATATCTTCTCCAAAATTTTTCATCCAATTGGTATAGCTCACCAAAGTATACTTTCCTTCCTGAAGGTCATCTCCCAGATAAAAATCCCCAAATGCCTCACCATCAGCTATGGGCAAAGTGAGCCTGTCCACCAATTGTTGATTGTGATCGATCAAATCAACATACAGCACCCCACTTTTGGTACTAGCCTCCAATTTTGCTGCATCCAGTACATAAGCCTTAAACCAAAATGTATCTCCTGCCAAATAATAAGGTTTATCATGATGCAGGTAAACTTTTTCGGGGGAATAATACACCTGATGACTCCTCAAATTGGCTTTGATTTTTTCTGTCAGATTATCAGATGGGCTGATCATGGCACCCAATTGCAAGGCGGCCAAGAACAACAACCCTATTTTCAATAATTTTATAACTTTCATCGCATTTTCTATTGAGAACTTATCTGCTTTTTATTTCCTCAAAGGAATACAGACCTCAATATATCATACGGTCAAAAGACTTTATTGATTGGGAAATTGTGAAATAGCCGATGTTTTGTAGCCTATCCTGACAGCTCTTGCGGCCACTTTTTTGCCAGCTGGAATAGGCTCATGATATAGCCGCCAATATTTACCCCCTATCTCCTCTCCTACCTGATAGGCAATGCTGGCCCCTTCGGTAGCCGAAGACATTAAAAGCTGAATTCCTAATGTCTCGAACTTGACCGGCGCGGTTTCAGGCTGCACCATTCCCGGCCACATCATGTTGACCAAATCATATTCAGGGACAAATCCCAAATCACCGATTTCCAACTGCCAGGCAGAAAGTGCATTTCTAAGTTCTTTCAGTTTGGTCTGATGCTCTGGGGAATCCGCAAGGTTATGGATTTCATAGGGATCGGAATGGAGGTCATACAATTCCTCCACAGGCTTGGTTTTCATAAAAATATAAGCCGCACCACCTGTGAGTTCACCCCTTTTGTCCATTTCTATCATGGCTTTGGTCATATCTATCTGTTCGCGGTAGGCGTTCCTATAAATCAAAGGTAACTCAGGCCGGAAATTTCTGATATAGACGTACCTCCCATCCATGACCGATCGGCTCATATCCACGGCCTCATCAAACCTGTCCGCAGAACCGAAAGCATATTGATGTGGATTTTTGGTTTTGTGAATTCCGAGAAAGGCCCTGCCATGCATATAATCCGGTGGTGCCATTCCTGCCAAGGACATGACCGTAGGGCCTAGATCCATCAGGGAAACAATGTCATCAATTTTGGTACCGCCCATCTGTCCATAGGGCATTCTCACGATCAGGGGAACATGCAACCCGGAATTGCCTACAGCTCTTTTTTGTCTCAGAAGCGGCCCTGCATGGTCTGACCAAAAGAAAATGATCGTCTTATCCAAGAGTCCCTCCTCTTCCAAGGATTTCAACAAATCCCCTACCTGCTTGTCCAATTCCATAATATTGGAATAAGCCCGGCCGACATCCTGACGTACAACAGGCAGTTCAGGAAAGTAGTTTGGAACGCTGACCTTGCTTTTGTCCGCCAACATGGGATCTTCTTTTTTCATAAAAATCCTGGACTCATGGGTGATTTCATGGTTGAATACCGCAAAGAAGGGTTGGCCTTTAGCTCTGTTTTTATAAGTGGCATCCCTTCCGATTTCATCCCAAGCAGTGATGGGGGAATTGAACTGGTAATCTGTTTTGGCATTATTGGAAGTGTAATAGCCTGCTGCCCTGAGGTATTCGGTAAAACATTTGACAAAGGGAGGCGGGACAGTGGCATATTCAGGCACATTTCTGCCCTTGATATCCTTCTGACCATAATAATCCTTGTAGGTTTCATTCTCGGGTTCGCGGAAAGCATAGTGCGGGCCCGTCCGCATATTGTGTGAACCAATACTCACCGGATACATCCCCGTAATGATACTGCTGCGACTTGGGGCACAAACACCCACTGTGGAATAGGCATGGGTATAGGTAATACCTTCTTTGGAAAGCCGGTCGATATTGGGTGTTTTGATGCTATTATCCCCATAAGCTTCCAACATAGGCCCGATATCTTCCACGGATATCCAAAGGATATTGGGTTTGTCCAAGGTTTGGGAAAAAGAGATTTGGAAGAAAATGATAAAAGGGAGGCTGAAAAGAAATAGTTTTTTTTGGAAGGTCATGGGTCTGTGATTTTTTGATTTGCTTAAGTTGGGAAAAAATGGGGAAGAAGGCAAGGTGGTGGGGACTAGTAACAAAAAACAATCAAACTTTATACGTAAAAAGAATATTTATTTCAGAACCTGAGTTTCTTTAAAGACATTTTTGAACTAGTCAATGAAACCATCAACATTCAATATATATAGTAAAATAAAATGGCAAATAAGTATATTTTTGAGATGATAAAGGGAACTAAAGTTAAATAAGATAAAAAAGTTTGGTTGGCAAATTATGAAGGGTATTACTTTACAGAATTTGGTAAACTAGCTCTAAGATATTTAAAAATCTTAATGAAGAAAATTAGCAAATTCAATTGTTTCTAACTTTATGGAAGAGATTTACACAATCTCTAAATTGATCTTAACTAAAAATGAAAAACAACCCTAATTTCCAAATCATTTTATTCTGGAGCAAAAAGGATAAACCTTAATATTGCCGAAGCTCGGAGTTGGCAGGTTGTGCCGCCAACGGGGAGATACGTATAAGGACAAACTGGCCAACTTGAAAACAATAATTTAAGAGTAGGTTGAAACAGCTAAATTAAAAGGACGACGAATTCCTCAACCAAATGGGAGACTTCAAGTTGACTAGTATTAATGTAAGCTATGCCAGTGTACAAAAAACGTATTTCCAGAAATTAAATAGTTATATATGGAAGATTTAGAAAACCATACACCTCAATTATACCGTGATGTTTGTCTTATAATTGAAGGGACACGTAGCCGTTTGGCAACAACAGCCAATGCTGAAGTTTGCCTGATGCACTGGCATATCGGCGAGCGCATCAAAGAAGATGTTCTGTATAATAAAAGGGCGGGTTATGGTAAAGAGATTGTCAAAAAATTAGCGGTCAAACTAACTGATCGCTACGGCAAAGGATGGAGTGACCGCAAACTTTTTCATTGTATACGCGCAGCGTATACTTTTACTGAAGAGGAGATTGTATACGCGGCGCGTATACAATTGACATGGACACATTTAAGGTCTTTGATGTTTATTGATGATGTACTTAAACGCGGCTTTTACATGGAAATGGTACGGATCGAACACTGGGATACCCGCACGCTCGACCAGAAGATATAAAGATACTAAGTGAAAAGCTCCATAAGGCCATCGCGGTGGCAAGGGAAAACCAAACCTAAGAATTTTATAGTTTTTTAACTTCTTATTTTAAAAAGTTAGTCTTAACTTTATTTTCAAAGGTTTATGACCGCAAAACATCAAAATTCTGATTAGAAAGATATTTCCTCAAACCACTGGATTATGAAAAAACTTGTCAAGATTACTTTAGTCATTTTATTTTTTTCCTTTAGTTGCTCCCAAAAATCAGAACCACAGGACCCGACCATCATAGTCTCTGGAAAAATAGAAAACCTTGAATCAGAAGACATTGCCCTCTTTCAGGATGAAGACATTGCAAGTACTAAATTAGATGATGCCGGAAATTTCAAACTGGAGTTTGAAGGGGATGAAGCTTCAAGGTATATTTTATATTCAGGAAGGACCAATTTTGGCCTCTACCTAAGCCCGGGAGACAGTATTTATATTACCGCGGATGCCGAGGACATCTCCGGTACATTTGAGGTGCAGGGAGATCATGAAAAAGAAATCAGGTATCTCTTTGAAAAAGACCAATCCGATGAAGAAAGCGGTCTAAATAATCCAATGGAATTGATGGCAAAATCGAAAGATGATTACTTTCAAACAAAAGACAGTCTTTTTGCAATTTCAAAAGCCAAATTTGAGGAATTCAAAATGCAAGAAAATGTTGATCCTGATTTTATCACCATAGAAGAAGCCTATTTCTCCTACGCACCTCTTGGCCATGATTTACAATATCCAATGTATCATGCTTATGTGACCAAAAAACCACAGGATTCAATAGATTTTCCCAACGATGAAGTGAATGCCAGATTGGCTGCTGTTCCCTTGGACCAAAAGCATCTTCTAAATGTTGGCAGCTACACGTCATTAATCTATATTCGGATTTCAAATCTCACAAGTGAAATCATGAAAAGTGATAGTTCTTTGATGTCTGGCGATAGTGGGTATGAAAAAGCAAGCATGCTTGCCATGGACTCATTATTAAAGGATAAAACTGTGAAAGATCATTTTATGTATAATTCCATAAAATCCAATATGGATTACCGTGGCCCAGTGCATGTGGAAGAATCTTATGAAAAATTCATGCAAGAAAATGAGACTCCAAAGTATGCTGAAAAACTAAAAAAATCAAAGGCTAAATGGGAACCGATCAGTCCCGGAAAAGATGTTCCCGATTTTACCTTCACCAACCTTGAGGGCGAGGAAGTAAAACTAAGTGATCTGAGAGGAAATCTGGTATATATTGATATTTGGGCTACATGGTGTGGACCATGCATCGCTGAACATCCACATTGGGAAAAGATGAGAGAGGAATATAAAGATCAACCGGTCGAATTTTTGACGGTATCGATTGATGATACCCGGGAACCTTGGGAAAAGATGGTGAAAGCCAAAAATATGGAAGGGCTTCAGTGGTTTGCCGAAAATGCCTGGAAGTCCGATCTTGCCCAACATTTCATGGTAAATGGCATCCCGAGATTTTTGCTATTGGATGAGGAGGGGAAGGTAATTGATCCATCTGCTGACAGACCTTCCGGAAAAATCCGGGAAACTTTGGATAAATACCTTGCCCAAAAAGGTAGCTAAATCCTTGGCAACTTATTGTAGAAAATAGTCCTGTTTCAAGACATTATATTTCTTTCAGCGGCTTAATGTAAAATATACGATCTAAAATCAAGTTGAAAACAACTTTCCTTGAGATAAACCCCAACCATTTGCAACTATAAAACAGTTGCATTAACTTTACGTTTAAATGAGTAGGATAGACAAATTGATTCAAAGATTTTGTTTGAGACCAAAGGATTTCACTTATGATGAATTGGTAAAGGTTCTTAATCATTTTGGATACGATGAGATTAAGAAAGGCAAAACAGCAGGGTCTAGGAGAGCATTTGTTAAGGAAGTTACCAAACATATTATTAGGCTTCACAAACCTCATCCTGGAAATATCTTAAAGTTGTACGTGATTGATTATGTAATTGGAGAGTTAAAAGACCAAGGTTTACTATGAAAGATGTTTTAAAATATAAGGATTACATTGGAAAAGTACATTTTAGTGCGGAAGATGAAGTGTTTTTTGGCAAACTTGAAGGCATTGATGATTTGATCACTTTTGAGGGTGATAATGTTGAACAGTTGAAAAGTTCATTTCAAGAAGCGGTTGAAGACTATTTGGAATTATGTGAATCTTTGGGAAAAACACCCCACAAATCATATAAAGGGTCTTTTAATGTACGAATCAATCCAAAATTACATAAGCAGGCAGCTTATAAATCAGTGGAGTTAGGCTTGTCCTTAAATCAATTTGTCGAAGAGGCGATAAATGATAAATTGTTAATTAAAAGCACACCGTAGCCAATATATTGACATTCTTAGGAAAAAGTGGTTAACAGATATATTTTGCGAAAAGCATCACTAAGCAATACTAATTGCATAATATTTCTAGGATATTTTTGATGAAATTAAAACGTAACTGGAGGTAGTTTGTAACTACACCTTTTTATCCCTGGTCAGTTTTCAGAATCCCAGAAAAATCACTCATACCCAAACTTATAAATTTTTTCATCAAAGCCACAAAGGAACAATTCATCAGATTGATCTATGCCAAAGGATGAAATGGAAAAATTGGCCTTCATCAATTCCGTATTGATGGGTTTATCCAAGTCACTGAAATCCAAGGTCCAGATTCTTCCTGAGACAAAATCTGCATAAACATACAAACCTTGTAATTCAGATATCTCAGTGCCACTATACACAAAGCCTCCTGTAACCGACCTGTCACCATTTGTGTGGGTATATTCCCAAATAGGCAGTATCAGTCCTTCCTGATTACATCCACTCGAGGGATTAAAACAATTGAAACCTTCCATGGTCCTCCATCCATAATTCCCTCCTTTAGTGATAATGTCTATTTCTTCAGCCCTATTCTGACCCACATCAGCTGTCCAAAGTGCATCGGTTTGGGAATCAAAACTAAAGCGCCAAGGATTTCTCAGGCCATAGGCATAAATCTCTTCTTTGAATCCCTCCTGATTGTTCACAAAAGGATTGTCTGCAGGGATGGCATAATTTCTACCATTATCCTGGGCATCGATATCTATCCTTAAAATAGCTCCCAATAAAGTTTCAAGTCTTTGCCCATGGTTTTGGGGATCTCCACCTGAGCCACCATCTCCCGAGGCAATGTATAAATATCCATCAGGACCAAATGATAATTGCCCTCCGTTATGATTGGAAAAGGGTTGGGGAATTTCCAAAATCACCAGTTCGCTGTTTTCATCTGCGCGATTGGGATCCGAGGCAGAAACCTGAAAACGGGAAACAACTGTACGTCTTGGTGAGGCAGCAGTATAATTCACAAAAAAGAAACCGTTATTTTCATAATCCGGATGAAAAGCCAATCCCAAGAGTCCTTCCTCATTTCCTTGGTCGTTTACCCTTGATTCTATATTTAGGAAAACAGATTTTTCTTCTACCTCAATGTCATTTTGAAAAACAGAAATCAACCCTCTTTGCTCCACAATGAAAATCCTGTCTCCTGCATGTTGGAAATCCACAGGTCTGTTAAAAGTAAGGTTGGGGAACGCTTCCTTTAGGATAATTGGGCCGTTGTCAACGGGCTCCTGATCATCATTTTCCATTTCCTGAAAACAGGAAACATTAAATAAAAGAAGCGTTAAAAATATTAAATGGTGAAATCTAGAAATATTCATTTTGATGTTCATGGGTACTTAATTGGAAACGAGTACAAAGTGGTTTAGTTGAATCAGGCTCCAATTAACATGCCAAAGGAGATCAAGGCTTTATAATCGTCCCATCTGCTTTTCGGATTGTCCAGCTGGATTTGGTGGTCATGGGATATTTTGCTGCCAATTTTTCATTGACTTCCACTCCAAATCCCGGCGCTTCATTGACCGACATGTATCCATTATTCATGGTCGGGCATCCTGGGAAGACCTCCCTTAACTGATCTGAAAACTGTGCTGCCTCTTGAATGCCAAAATTCCAAATGGCATAATCCATATGGGCCTGAGCTGCATGCCCTACCGGAGAAACGTCTCCTGGTCCGTGCCAAGCGGTATCAATGCCATAGAATTCCCCAAGCCGGGCAACTTTCATCGCAGGTGTCAGCCCACCTATCTGGGAAACATGGATCCTGATATAGTCAAACCAATGATTCACCATGGGATTTTTGAATTCATTAATATTATTGAACAATTCTCCCATAGCGATGGGCACTGAAGTGGTAGCCCTGAGTTGCTTGAACCATTCCATATTTTCCGGAGAAAAAGGATCTTCAATAAAAAACGGATCATATTGCTCTACATTCTTGATAAGATTAATAGCATCTATAGGCCTGACCCTTTCATGGATATCATGTAGCAGTTCTACCTCAGACCCACAGACTTTCCTTACCAATTCAAACATCTTGGGAACAGATTGCAGATAAGTCCTTTGGTCCATATATCCATCTGTTTCCTTAGCAAATCCTGCTTTTTTAAAATCCGGAGTTCCGGTAATCCCTGCGCCCCCATACCCACCCTGCTGGATCCGGACATATTTGTAACCTTGATCTATAAACTTCTGAACATCTACGGCAACTTCCTCCGGTGTCTTTCCATTGGCATGGGCATAGCATGGAATGGCAAAACGACATTTTCCGCCCAACAATTGGTACACCGGCATATTTGCCCGTTTTCCTTTGATATCCCATAATGCCTGATCCAGACCACTTAAGGCATTGTTGAGTACAGGGCCATTTCGCCAATAGGAACTGACATAAGCAGATTGCCACATGTCTTCAATGTTGTCCACATCTTTTCCTTCACAAAACTCATTCAGGTATTCTATGGCAGGAAGGACCGCAAAAGCCCTTTGGGTAAAAGTAGCACATCCATAACCATACAGACCGGGTTCGGAGGTTTCAACTTTCACGACAATCAAATTGGAACCACTAGGTCTTGTAGTGATGGCTTTTACGCTTTTGATGGTAATTGGAGCCATTCCTCTGGCGTAGGAAGGAGTTTCTTTCATTTCCTTGGCAGATGCATCAGGTAGGCCTCCAAATATCCCCAATGCCCCCACAGCTGACCCGAAGCCCAATCCTTTTAACACCTCTCTTCTCCCTACTATTTTGTGATTTTTCTTTACCTCCATTTGTTTATTATTTTGATTGTAATTGCTTTTTTGATTTGAAATTGATTTTTGATACAATCTAACATTATACAAAGCTTTGTCCAATCCTTATTTTACGAAATGGAATCTTTACGGAAGAATTATTCCCCATTTGCCGATGCAAGTCCTTATCTTTAATTGAAATTATTCGTCTTCAAACAAATCATAAAAAAAGTCATGAACAAGAATTTTATCTTTCTCCTGATCGCTTTTTCATTCAATATCCATGTAATCGCTCAAACGGACCAAATCAAAGTGATGAGTTATAATATCTGGAATGGATTTGAATGGGGAAAAGACAAGGACAGAGAAGCTGCCATGGTCAAATGGCTACAGGAACAGGATGCCGATGTGATAGGATTCCAGGAATTGAATGATTTTACACCCGAAAAATTACAGACTCTTGCGTCCCAATGGGGACATCCTTATTCCATTCTACTAAAAGAAGATGGCTATCCAATTGGCATCACTTCCAAAACACCTTTGGTACTGAAAACAAAAATGATCGGCGGAATGTGGCATGGTATGCTTCATGCCCAAACACTGGGAATAGATTTTCTAGTGGTTCACCTTAGTCCCCAGGATTGGCAGTTTAGAAGAAGGGAAGCAGAATTACTCTCTGAGTATATAGAAAATGTATTGATAAAAACCGGACAGGAAAAATATATGATATTGGGGGATTTCAATGCCCATAGTCCATTCGATATCAACTTTGACAAAAGCAACCCTACAGAGCTTAGATTGGCTCAAAAAGCGGATAGTATTCGATTGGCTGAGAAAGGTGCTGAAGCTTTTATCAACCTGAGGAATAATAAGATAGATTACAGTGTGATGTCAAAATTCTTTTCCATGCCACTGATTGATGTGGTCAAGCCAAAAGTTGCAAATTCCAATTTAAAATCCTTCCCAACTCCATTGGTAACGGGAGATATGGCCCCATCTGAAATAGCTACCTTTCAAAAAAGGATAGATTATATCCTGGCGAGTCCATATTTTGAGGATAGTGTTATCCATGCTGAAATCATCAATTACGGGGAAACTGAAAAACTTTCCGATCATTTTCCTGTAGTTGCTATCTTTAGAAAATAAGTGATGTACTGCTGCCAGGATTATATGTCAAAGTTTGGGGTTCAATCAAGAATCCATTTTACCTGATCCCAAATTTCCTGCCCATCGTTTCTTTGTTTAGGACCGGGAGTGCTCCTTCCGTCTTGAATCAAGCGGATAAGTTCCTCCCTTAGTTGGCTGACCACTTGAGGATATTGGTCAATAAGGTTTTGTTTTTCACCGGGATCCTTTTTGAGATCATACAATTGCATGGGGGGAAGGTTGTTAAGCTCCTTGTTGGATTTCGGATCACTCCATCCACCTGAACCTGGCCAAAGGATGAGTTTCCAATCATCCTTTCGGATGGCAAACCGACCCTCAATGGAGTGGAGAACCACATGGGGTCTTTCAGTCAAGGTTGGTTTATCTACCAAAATATCCAAAAAACTGAAGCTGTCTTCGGCAGCATTTGGCGGTATGGGATATGAAGTAATTTCAGCTACAGTAGCCATGAAATCGGTGGTAGAGATCAGGGCATCAGAAGATTTGGGGGTGAGGATTTTTTCAGGCCAATGGACTATAAAAGGTACCCTGAGTCCTCCTTCAAAAATATCGGCCTTATGACCTCTAAAGATATAAGACGGATGATGATCCACTTTCAAAAGCTCAGGAAAGTTTGCAGTTGGAGAGCATCCGTTGTCACTGGTAAAAATCAAAAGGGTATTTTCCAACAATCCTTGCTCTTCCAAAACCTCAGTGATACGTCCGACTACATCATCCACCTGCAACATGAAATCCCCATATAAATTGGTATTGCTTTTTCCCATAAATTCTGTTGTTGGCAAAATCGGCGTATGGGGAGCAGGGAGAGCAAAATAAAGGAAGAAAGGCTTATTGTCTCCTGATCGGTCCACAATATATTGAACAGCTTTTTCAGTCAAATCGGGTAAAACCTGTACATGATCAAAATCGCTACCTGTCTGCCCTTTTCTCCAAAAGGCCTTAGCGTCCACATTTACCGTTTCCCTATCGGGAAGCGCTGTCACACTTCCGTTTTCAACATACACATAAGGAGGCATATCCAATGAACCACTGAAGCCATAAGAATAGGAAAATCCCCTTTCATTGGGTCCATTTTTGACCGGTTTTGCATAATCAATTTCAAAATTTTTCCCAAGATCAATCAAATTCTCCTGCTCCGTTTCAAAATGCCAATCCCATCCCAAATGCCATTTACCAACAAATGCTGTATGGTATCCTTTATCCTGAAGCATCTTACCGACCGTCAGTCTGTCCGAATCTATCAAGGGTGGGGAATAGCCGCTAAGAACTCCGGATTTCAGTTCAGAGCGCCAACTATACCGGCCAGTCAAGATTCCGTACCGAGTAGGCGTACAAACCGCTGAACTGGTATAGGCATCCGTGAATTTTATCCCATTATTGGCCAACCGGTCTATGTGAGAGGTGATAATTTTAGACTCAGGGTTAAACGAAGAAACATCTCCATATCCCATATCATCAGCAAGGATATAGATGATATTGGGAAGCTGTGATGAATTTTGGGCATAGCCTGCCGGTGCTAAAACACTGGAAATCGTCAAACTGAGCAGAAATACTGATATTTTCATCATCTTTTTTTGTTTCAATAATCATATCCCATCAAACTCTCCAAAACAGACTGTTGCCAAATTTTAAGTTTCTCATCAAGAAGTAAAGCCATTTCAGGCAACTCATGAATCAGGTTGTTGATTTCTGCGGAATCCTTTTTGATATCAAAGAGTTCACTCTTCGCATTCTCCCCAATTCCGCCATGGATGACCAATTTATATTGATTGTCCAAAATAGCCCTTGCCCCTCCAAAATCCTTTTCCTGAATATCCGGATGATGAAAATTAGTGAAATTTCTGGTTGCGATTCCGTTCATGAGTTTGACCAAAGGGGAGGTTCCTTTTTGCAATTCAGGATCAATATATGGCAATGGAATATAACCATCTTCCTGGCGAACCCTTCCGTTCCAAAACTTAATGGGTTCGCTGCGTTCTTCCATTTTTCCATCAAATAAGGGAGTAAGATCGATTCCATCCATTGGTCTGTCCGGTAGTGGCTGCCCTGTTATGGCACAAAGTGTAGGAAACACATCAGAAGTGACGGCATTTACCCCAGAATCCATTGGTCTGGAAATTCTTGCAGGCCATTCCAGGACTGAGGGTACTCTCACCCCGCCCTCATAAACCTGCCCTTTTTCACCTCTAAATGGCACAGTTGCATTTCCTTCAGGAGGAGTTCCATTATCTCCAAAATACCATAATATGGTGTTTTGGCGTAAGGCTTCAGCCTTAAGATAATCTCTCATCTGACCGATTGAACGATCCATCGCCGTTATTTCTGCAAAGCGTTCCTGCAGCACATCCCTTTGGGGTCTATCTATTTGTTGTCCTGTTTCATTGGAAGTCAATCTCACTATTTTATCTCCAAAGGATTCCGGCAAATCGTCATATAGCGCAAGATCTTCGGGCAATCCACTATAGGGTTCATGGGGTGAACCATACCAGATGACTACAAAAAACGGTTGATTATTTTCTTGCGCTTTTTGTATAAAACGGATGGCTTCCCTTACAAGAATCTCCGAACTTTCCCCCTCATAGATTTCTTCAGGCTCGCCGTTTCTGGACAAATAGGGATTCATTTCAAAGAAGTTGTCATGGGAAAGGTATTCATCAAAGCCCATGGCTGCAGGATTGGTTGGAGATGTGGCCTTTACAGGTCCCAAGTGCCATTTTCCAAAATGGGCTGTTGCATATCCGGCCTTTTTCATGACTTGGGCAATACTGATTTCCTCAGGTCGGATCGAAGAACCTGGTGTAAAGGTCCCGTATCGATTGGGATGTCTGCCAGTGATGACACTTCCCCGGGTAGGCGAACATACAGGTGAAGCCGAATAAAAGCGGTCCATTCTCAATCCTGTGGCAGCCATATCGTCCAACACAGGGGTTTGTAAATAAGGATGTCCGTTATAGCCCACTTCATCCCATCCATGGTCATCACCCATTAGGAGGATAATATTTGGGAGATGGGTAGTAGTGGTTTCCTTGTGGGCGGTTTGACAGGAATATGTCAACCCTAACGCAATAAGGTATATTATTTGAAAAAACGTTTTGTCAGTTTTCTTCATGTTTGTTCTCAAATGTGATGAATTCCAAAAAGATTTACCAATCTACTATTTCTTTTCGAACGCCAACACCTGCCCATCTGCTTTCAGCCTTATCTGTAATTTTTCATAAGGCAAATCCTGGACGGCAACATTTTCGTCAATGGCCAAAACAGCCGCTGTGGCAGCAGATTGACCCAATACCATAAATACCGGTTCCATCCGGATAGACCCAAAAGCAACATGCGAGGAACTCACACAGACGGGAACCAATAAATTACTCACTTCACCCTTTTTGGGAATAATTGCCCGAAATGGAATTGGGAAGGGTCTCTCTACTCCCGCTTCAAAATTCCCTTCATTTTGGACATAACCATTGTGATCCACATAGCGCTGAACCATGTGGCTATCCATAGTATAAGCAGCAAGTCCTACAGCATCCCCCACCTGCGTCTCCAAGTCCTCACAATCCCGCTGGGTTACCACATAGTCGCTGCGCATTCTTCTGGCTTCACGAACATAAAGCTGAGGTGTCCATCCACCCCTTTCTTCAAATTCATCTTTGGCCAAGCCCCACTTGGATACCACCTCCCTCACTTTTTCAGGAATTCTCGGATGATAAGCCAATGTCCACATCAATCCTTGTTGGTATTCAAGGTGACGCTGAGCTATTTCCTCTCTTTCTTCATAGCTTGCTTCGGGGTAATCAAAGTTTTGACCTATGAAATCAGTAGAAAATCCTTTTTGGTTATTGGTGTCCGTCTTTCTGTTGGGCATTGAAGAATTGATCCAAGGAACCAAAGGATCTCCATAGTGGTACATTTTTTCAATAGGTCCTGTGGCAGCTTCGTAATTTCGAAATAACAGCTCATAATCGAGTTCCCGGTAGTTTTTCGGTTTCTCAAATGGAATCCTATTCTCAGGATGATCAGTCAAGGTCATGCGGTAGCAATAAGCCTGAATTTTATTGTCTGCAGTCCCATCGATTCCCGGGCCTCCTTCTATTATGAAGGGCAGCAAACCACTGGAAGGGTTTCCTTTCTTTATGAAAGGGTCAACTCCTGGTATAAAATTATGGTGAACAGCATTCCGGGAAACTTTACCCTTCAGGGTAATATTATAATAATTTGCTTGGACTCCATTTAGCGTTTCCCCAAATTCGGTGTTGGCTTCCCTTCCTACCATATAACTCACTCCCGCTGCTGCCATGAGGTCACCTTCGTAGGTAGCATCAATAAACATTTTTCCATGATACCTTTCCCCGCTTTCCATGGTAATGGCAACAATGCGGTTATTATTTAACTCCACTCCTTTTTCGCGGTCGAGCCTTTTTTCAGTAACCAATTCAATGTCCTCAGAAGCCATCATCTGTTCATAAACTTTCATTGCCGCAGAAGGCTCAAAAGTCCACATGGCATCTTCCCCTTCTTTTGAAGGATTATTTGGATTTGGTTTAAAATATTCTGATCGGTGCTGCCATTTCCAGTGATTCGGATTTTCATAGTAAGCTTTGATGTTTTGATAAAATTCCCTGGAAATTCCACCAATTGCCTGTTTATTTCCGATATCTGTAGCACCCAATCCCCCTGTAGTCAAGCCACCAATGTGATTTGTAGGCTCGATGAGCAATACGGATTTGCCCATACGCGAGCTCTGAATGGCAGCCGCAATTCCTGCTGATGTTGATCCATAAATCACCAAATCATGGGAAGAGTTCTGTCCGAGGACGGGGGTTGAAGCACATACTGATAAAATAAAAAATAGGGGCAAAAACAAATTCTTCATATCATTTTTAGTTTTGATTTTTTCACAACCTTTCTTCCAACACCATCACCTGTCCATCTGTTTTCAGCCTTTCTTGCAATTTTTCATAAGGCAAATCCTGAACAGCAAGGTCTGCATCTATTGCCAAAGCTGCAGCCGTAGCAGCAGACTGGCCCAAGATCATAAAAACCGGTTCCATCCTGATAGATCCAAAAGCGGTGTGGGAACTTGAGACACATACTGCAACCAACAGGTTTTCGCATTCCTGTTTTTTTGGAATAATGGTGCCATAGGAAATACTGTATGGTTCCTTAGGTTTGACACCAATATCTCCTTCATTCTGTACAAATCCCTCAGCTGTGACAATGCGCTGAATATTGTGGGAATCCAAGGCATAGGAACCCATGCCAATGGGCTGGGGAACCTGTTTGGCACCCAGAACATCATGCTCGGTCATCACATAATCACCTATCAATCTCCTTGCCTCCCTGACATAAATCTGATGGGGCCAATTGCCGTTGTCTGTAAACTCATCTTTGGCCAATCCCCATTTGTTCATTTCGTTTCTTACTTTTTCGGGTACTTTGGGGTCATTGGCCAAAAAATACATCAGGCCTTTTTGATAGTTTTCATGTTCCTTGATAATCGCTTTCCGCTCCTCATAAGTGGCTTCCGGATAATCATAATTTTTTCCAATGTAATCGGTACTGAAAGGACCGTGATTGTTGGTGTCGGTTTTCAGATTGGGAATGGGATCAAATTTGTCAAAAGTCTCATCCCAACCTGTTTCAAAAACCCTTGCCAACAATTCATACCTTGCAGGGTCATAGCCTTCAGGTTTGGGAAATGGTAGCCTGTTATCAGGATGTTGGCTGAGGCACATTCTGAAATTATATGCCTGCACTTTATTGTCCCCTGTACCGTTTTCTGCCAATTGGGCATCAGAAATCTCGGGCAGAAGACCGCTAGAAGGATCTCCGGGGATAAGGTATGGACTTATAGGTTCATAGAAATAATGCCTGTGCTGGAACACGCCAAACTGCACCCCATTCCATGTTTCTCCATAGGTTTCATTGGATTCTCTGCCCACATGGTAACTGACTCCTGCAGCAGCCATCAAATCCCCTTCATAGGTGGCATCGATAAACATTTTGCCATTGAAGGTTTTTCCTGACAATGTAGTGATGGCTATGATCTTGCCATTTTCCAATTGTACACCCTTTCCTCTATCCAACCACTCATCCCGATAGACTTGGATTTCATATTCTGAAACAAAATCCTCAAAAACTTTTTCTGCGGCATGGGGTTCAAAAATCCACATGGTCCGGGCATTCCCATCAATGGCCGGAGTCCCCTGCCCCACGTTGCCATATTCATCCTTCTTCTGCCATTTCCAGGAATCCTCACTTTGGTAATGCATATAGATCCTGTGGTAAAACTCCCTGGCCAACCCACCGATAACAGATTTGTCCCCGGTATCTGTAAATCCCAATCCCCCAGCCGACAATCCCCCCAAGTGGATATCAGGAGATACCACAATGACTGATTTGCCCATCTTTTTGGCTTGGACGGCTGCGGTGATGGCAGCGGAGGTTCCGCCATAGATGATGAGGTCGGATTCTATTGAGTTTGGATTTTTTGTTTGGCAACTAAAGCAAAATAGTAGGATTCCAAATGAAAAGAGGTAGAAGGATTTGGGCATAGGGGTGGTTTGAGATTATGGGGTTTAGTGGATAATTAACTAATATATATCAAATTTACCAATTTGAAAGAAAAGAATTATGCCCTAGCTATTTCTAATTCATAGTGATTCAAATTTCTTTAAAAATATGCAAGAAAAAAATCAGCCCCTAAGAACCTTGGAGCTGATTTGATATCAAGATTATTTGTCTTTTTTCATTAGCTGAATCCTGAGTGCATTCAGTTCCTTGGACATAGCCTTTATTGCAGTTTCCATCAATTGGTATTTGGTATTCAGTTCCTGAAAACCTACTTGGAGGATTCTAAAATCCTGTAGCATGAATTTCAGGAAATATGCGATGATGGAAAGCAATAATGAAATCAGTCCGCCTGCACTTATCAAATACACTCCTTCTTCTGTAGGCATGATTTTAAAACGGGTTTAAAGGTTTCAGATACAATTTCCAATTCTACCTCCTCTCCTTCATCCAAAGCTAGAAACACCCTATCCCGCAATTTAATATTGGCAAGATTGGAGTACATAGGTTTTCTTTTTTCTTTGAAGAAGGTAACCGGTACCAAAGAAGAGCCATCCGGGATTTTTTTTCCTTGGATTGCTTTAATCTCATAGGTCTCATTAGTGCTGTCATTCATCACCGAAAGACTCCATCCTGAGTCCTCAGCGTATTCAGGAACCACCTTGTAAATACCCTCTGGAATGCAATGGTGGAATGGATTGAATAATTTATGGGCTTTTTCCAAAATATACATGGTTATTTTTCCATTAACACTCAGTTTTCCAATTGTCCTATCCAAACAGTATTTTCTGGTCAGGAGCAGTTTCATCGCTTAATCCTTTTCGACAGCAATGATGACTGCTGCATTATTAGCGCCATTATTCATTGCATAATACTGACCGTTTACTTCTTGCATAAATTCGACTCCAACAATCAATATCCTGTGTGGATCTGGAATCAGAGCTTTTTCAACTGCAAGGTTGATCGCAGGTGTTTCCACATTGATAGGGAGATTTGCAGAAGCTTCCATTTGAAAGGATCTGTTTCCAGTCAGGATATCAATTGATGCACCTGCTACAAACACCTTGAAGTGAGAAGCGCCTTCGGGGATTACCATGAAATCAGAGGGCTGATAGGGCTGTATTGAAATTCCCCAATCGGTACCGGTATTGATCAATACCAATTCAGGTCTCAGGGTTGAAGTCAATCCAACTGTTGCGTTTATCTCCATACCGATAAGCAGGTTCCAATCACCTTCCTGGATATTTCTCTGTCCCCTTACATTGACTGCATCCGTTCTCAGGATGGTCAGTAATTTTTTGACCAATCGCTGATGCAATCTTGTGTCGCTAATTCTTACAATAGCAGGTCGAATAGTATCCTTAAGGAGTTTTACCACTGCTGCATTGGTTGTGAATTCAGCAATGTTTTCCCTTGTCCTTGCATATCTTGGATCTGTCATGATCCTAGATTTGCTTACACCACCTTTTTCTCTGGCCTGAAAGCCATCTTTGTTTTTGAAGAAGTTCAATCTTCCGACATTACCCTGTAGGGTAATTATACCTGTTTGTTTTGCCATTTTACATGTGTTTTAAAGTGAAACATGATCAAATTTGGGGATGTAAGGATTGATATAGAAATGAATATGCGGATCCTGCGCATGTTGCGGAACTTGCGGAATTAGGGGATATTAGAATGTAGATTTTGGGGAGTGAGCAATAATGAAGTTGGGAGATTTTGGATTGATGTTGGTGATTGCAAATCCCGGTAATCTGGGCCTACCTTCGGTAGGTAAATTCGGGATTGCAAATCCAGTACTGCTGGAAAATCAGGAATAGGCTTATTAACTGGAAAACAGGATTGCAAATCCTGGTTATCTGGGGTTCGAGATTACAAATCTCGAACAGCGGAACAACGGAATCTCGAACAGCGGAATACAAATCCCGAACAGCGGATTTTGGTTAAAAACAGGTGTATTGAAAAAGTTATATGATATCTTGGAATTTAGCGAAAAGTAGTAGAATGGTCGGGACACACACGAGACATGGTAGGGACACGGACGGGAGGAGGAGGGGTTTTTAGAGGGATTTTTGGGGTTACAAATCCCTTTTATCTGGGTTCGGGATTGCAAATCCCGAACAGCGTTGCAGCATTGTAAGTGTTAGATGTATTCTTCGAGGTCTTGGGTGGGGATGCCTGAGAAATCTGAGAATTCTTTGATGGTGATGAATTGATGCGGTTTTTTGTTCAGGTAGATACGGATTTTGTTGAGTAGGTCCTGGCCGTACCGCTCACTTTTGCCGGTGATGATCTGTACATCTTTGGGATATATGACGCATCTCTTCTTGAACATATTATGCAGTAATACATTTGTGAAAGATCATGGATTAATTTCATTGGATTTCAGTTTGACTGGATTTTATCTAGATATATTTAATGGGTGTATTTTTTATGAATTTTTTTGGTCAAAAAGCAAAGTTTAATTTGAAAGATTGGGCACCCACCTCATAATTCACTGTTTTTATTTGGTGGGATACCCATCTATCAAGGATGAATTAAGCTGACTTATTCTGTTTTTTTTGAACGGATTAATACTCTATATATCTTTTGGTATCATAGACTGACCAAGCTACAGCACCGGATATTTGGTATTTTATGTTTTTGATAGCCGTAAGGACTGTCCTGCTATTGGGGATATAATTCTTTTGATATTTACGGTCCAATACCAACAATTCTTCCAAAGTTTGACTATGAATTTCAAGGAGGGATTTTTCGGCCTGCTCTTTTTCTATTCCCATTTCTTTTATCATAAGTGAAAGCCAATTATGAGGATCTTCTATGTGCTTTTCTTTTTCGTATGATAGAAGATCATTGGAAATAAAAATTAGCTTGGCTGCAAGGTTCTGATAAGATCTAAGATTTTGCCATACAGCGGATAAATCATGATGATTGTTCTCCATTGCAAATTTGATCAGGCCTATAGCCAAAATGCCTCCTGAAAAAACGGGTCTCTTTTCCAGATAGGAATGTATTGTAATTTGTCTCCTAAAATCCCTGTTACAGGCCTCCCATTGGTTCTCCCGCACATAATTGTTCATCATACACTTGAAATAACTTCTAGAATCAGGGGATGCCAACAATGAAAATTCTTTCCATAAATCGAAATAGGCATTCAGGAAAATTCTTAGATTTTTGTTTCTTTGTTCAATAATCATCTCATTCATAATATCCTTCATTCCCGAAGCCAATTCCATCCAAAACCTGTGTTTTTCGCCGACAGGAGTTTTATCTGTATAGTCATCAACAATAAAGAGGAAAGCATATAATTTTGCTAACCAAATACTTTTTTCTATTGTAGCCTCAGGGTAAAGTCTGGCCGAAAGCCAAGTCATTTTCATTTTCTGATAATCTGAGATTGCTTTTTGGGAAGGAAGTAAATGATGGTGGGATGCCCAACAGGTCACAATAGAGTCTATTTCTTCCACATCACTATGCACTATAGAGTGGAATGGATAATGGAAAATCTCTTTTGCCTGTGCCCTGACTAAGATTGATTTTCTGTTTGTATATTGTTTTGAATAATATCGGGAAAGAGTTTTTGAACTTATCCCCAGCATTTCACTCAGCCTTTTGGTCGATGGAATCTGAAACTGTTGGCCCATTTTTTCCCTTAACAGTGGGATAGCTTCCGAATGGTGCATTTGTGTTATGGCTATCCATTCCAAGTCGGATTTTTTGGCCCTAGAAATCAACTTTTCTGAAAGTGTTTTAAATTCAGGAAGGTTTGATAAGATTTTTTCTTCAGCTGACCGGCTTACAGTTATCACCTTGGAATTCTCCAAAGCCACTAATTTATAAGGGCTTTTTGATTGGTTGGAGTAAGCATCAAGATCAAAAGCTACCTCAAAAGGAAGATAAATTCTTACAAGTCTCCTATCCTGAACAAGAGCCAGCATACCTTTAAGAATAAAATGGGCATAATCCTCATGAGTTCCTGCCGGCCTTAGGATTTTACCTTTTCTGAAAGTTCTTTCGTTAATGTAGTCTGCTAAACTATAGTACTCTTCTAAAGAGTGAACCTCTAAAGCGTCTAAAAATTGCTTCAGAAAAATCGGAATTTGGGTCTTGTCCATGTTTTATTAGTTTTAGTTAAACAATAATTTCAAAGAAACTTAATGCCCATCTAAAGGACGGGAAAATTACAATAAACTAGACATTCTAAAGATGTCTGATAAAGCCAGAAATCTCAACTAAACTCAAACAGTTCAAACAAGGGTATTACTAAATTTATAAAACATTTGATTAAATTGACAAAATTTACAACAGGAAATTTTCATTTCTTACCAAATTCAGGACATTTAAAAATAGTTTTATCCTATTCCTTGAAGGGTAAATGACTTATTTGTTGTATCGTTTTTGAAAGACTTGATCTGGAGATTCCCAGGTATTTTGCAAGGAAAATATATTTGGTACGTATGATCAATTCTGGATGGTTAACTTCCAGAAATCTTAGTTTTTCACTTGTATTCATTTTGGACAACTTGTTTAGAAGGTTGATTCTTTCGATTTCAAGTTGGATCAAATGAGATTTTAGCAAATTTGCTTCTTGGGGATAACTTTTAAAAAATTCCATGAGTTTATTGAAAGGAATAGCCAAAAGAGAAACCTGACTAATTGCGTACCAGGATAATTGATTGTTATCAAGAAGAAAATATCTAGAAATATCGCCAAATGGAGAAGGTTCATAAATTATTCTATACCAATCAGAATCCGGGTTTTGCTCTAATGTGGCCATTACAAGGCCGTCATTCAAAAAATATAAGAAGTCATTATCATCATGAAAACCTATTAAGTCAAAAGGATTATAAGAGAGAACGCGAGTATTTTCAAGTATGCCGTAGAACAAATCATTGAAAAACAAGCTGTGTTTCAAAGCATATTGTTTTATCTGAAGCCGTCTTTTGTAAATATCCATTTCTTCATTTATTTAAAAATTTGAAGGAAAAAAAAGCTAATATCTAAAGCAATTTATTGGGGTCTGGATTTTGAAAAATCTTCAGATTGGGGACATTTTTACCTAAAATCGATTTAAGAATTAAGTTCCCGGATTGGATGATTGATTATTTTCCCTTGATAATCAAGTGTTATAGGTTAACTAAAGGTACTTATAGACATTGAATCCATGTAGTTCGAATAAAATTTAAATTTTGATGGAACTTCTATTGAAAATATTTGGGAAAATCATATTTCTCCATTTTTTGATTGAAAAAAGATAATTATTTAGTGAATTTTTTTTTGTTTTATTGAATACAATTACAAGAAATTCCAGGTTTTGGGTAAAAGTAAATTTCCGGTTTTGCGGGTTGTAGTTTTTGGTTTTAGATTTCTTCAAAAAATCAATGATGAGTATCCAAAAAGCAATCCCGACTTTGTTTTTAATTGAATCATTTTTAAAAATGATTCTAACCGCACTTTGGGGATATTCATTTTTTTCGAAAACTATAACTTACCAGGCATTTAGGATTTCTATTCTAAACCAACCTTTTTCAGATTCATTTGGGGAGGTTTTGTCAATTATCATTCCACTCATTGAATTTCTTTTATTGGTTCTTTTTTTTGTTCCAAGATTCAGCTTCTTTGCTTTTCTTGGTTCATTGATTTTACTCACTGTTTTCAGTACATATATAGGATTGGTGCTTGTGGATGCCTTTGATAAAATCCCTTGTGGATGTGCCGGAATTTTCGAAAGAATCAGTTGGGAAGCCCATTTTTGGGTCAATGCGGGGTTAGTTGGAATTGCAGGGATAGGATGTGGGCTTAGGGGAAAATTGGATTTTGAAGGATAAGAAATGAAGAGAAAAAAGATTCCTTATAAAAGGATGGATTTAGAACAGAATATTGGTTATCCGGTTGGTGGATGACAAAAAATACTGTCCGACCTTATGGAAAGGATGTGTGGGTAAGGTCTGCATCCTTTCAGGCAGGTGAAAGGTGGAAGCTGAAAAACCTTAAATGAGTAGGCAATCAACTAAACGTTTTTACTGTCTTTTTTGATTGTAAAAAAAACAGAGATTTATGGAAAAATTAATAAAGAAGCTGCCTGTTTTGGGGTTAATCCTGGCAGCTATCGGTGTGTTTGCTTTTTCTGTTCCCAATCAAGGTGAACTGAGGGCAAATATTGGAGGGATTTGGACTCCTATTCCTGAAAACCAAGCCTATAATTGTCTCCCTGATCCGGAAGAGGATTGTGTGGCACGGTTCGATGAACATGGGGTGATGATTCCCAGTACCCTTGTGAAAGGGTTATATACTCCTTAAGGAGTTACAAAAAGAGGCTGTCCACAATATGGGCAGCCTCATAGTTTTATAAATAACAGGGTCTTAATTTCTAGGATTTTGTACCAAACCGCTCAATTCGATTTCGTTATCCGGAATTGGAAAGGCATACCTCGGATCCAGGGGTGGTAAAGTCAAAATATTTCCGCCTATTGTTCTACTTAACGTGACCTTCTCGTCTGAGGAAAAGTTGAACCGCCTTAAATCCTGCCACCTTAATCCTCTAAATACCAATTCCTTTCTTCTTTCTTCCAATATTTTATCAAGTACATTATCAGTCTGAATACCGGATTGGAAGTCATATCCAACTGGAAAACGAAACTGTAATAATTCAAAAACTGCTGCCTTCGCTTCTTCCAGTCTGTTCAATCTTGCCAAAGATTCTGCTTTTATCAGGATTGTTTCCCCTGTAGTAAGACCACCAAAAGCCCTTATGTTTCCTGAATAATGTCCTCTAAAATTGACCAAGCCGGAGGGTCTTGTAGTATAAAAGATATTTCTCCTCAAATCATTGGTATCATATGAATCGATGAGATCTGATCTAGGTACTAAAAGCTGGGAAAGTGTGTAAAGTCCCAATTGTAAATTACTTTGAAATATAATCTCCTGATTGAGTTGAGGAATAGGATTGGCAAGTGCTGGACTTAGGAGATTGAAATCCAGAACAATATCATGGATTGAAAGGGCTTGTTGGGCATAATCCAAAGCGTTTTCATAGTCTTGAAGAGCCAGATAAATTCTTGCAATCAATGCCAATGCTGCCTGTCGGGAAGGTCTTGTCGGTTTTTCAAATCTTGTTTCCAATAGTGGGATGGAAGTTTTTAAATCTTCCAATATTCTGTCATAAGTCTCTTTCAATGTTGCACGTTGAACTTTTAACTTGACATCGGGAGAAAGACGAAGTACAATTCCCGGGTCATTGTCATTTGAACCGGGTAAATAGGGCATAGCAAAAACAGTAGCTAGATTGTAAAAGGCATAGGATCTATAAAACAGGGCGGAACCTTTTAAGGAAATACCTTCCTGACTGTTTTTGATTGTAGGATCGAATTTTTCCAATTCTTCCAAAACGGTATTGGTGAATAAAATCTGACGGTAAAGGTTATTCCATTCCACGGAAGATCTGCCTTCAAAAACATTAGGTTCCCATAAATAGGCATTTCTTTCGAAAATCTGTAATGAAGGGATAGCCTGTGGCTGTAGATCGAAATCTGCTGAAGCTACTTCAGGAATAGCAGGTTCCATGTTGAAATATTGAATATCATTATCAAGGAGAGCCCTTAAATCACTTAGTGAGTTAAGCGTCAACAATGCTCTGTTTGGTTTTTCCTCCAAAAAACCTTCACAGCATACCAGAATGGGCATGAGGAATAGTAGTATAAGATTGTAAATTCGATTTTTCATTTTGATTTTTGTTTATCTCCTTTCCTGAATGAAACAGATTATATGGAGTAGATTGATGATTTAATTTCTGTTGTTGTTATTACCTCCCCCCTGGCCCCTCTCCTGATGGAGGGGGAACTGGGGGAAAGGTTACTGCTATGCATTGTCATCACCTTTTGTGAATCCGAAAGCTACATTTGGGTTTATTTTCAACTATTAACAAGTATGAGAAAGGACGGCAGTTTTTTACCTCACCCCCCGGCCCCTCTCCTTGAGGAGAGGAGGGCGTTGTGGAGTTAAGGGTTGTATGTTTTGGTTTGTTTATTGTTGAACCTTCCGGGATTTTAAAGACCCCAAATAATGTGTCGGTGAGTGGAGACACTCATTGAGGCGAAAACATTTAAGGGGGAAAGGTAAAACCTTCGGGGTCGGAAAGACCCCAAAGGGAGGAAGGGGGTGCCCGCCGCAGCGATAAGGTTCGCTGCGGACCAGTTGCGCTTACTTTTTGTTTTAGGTTATACATAGGCGGGCAGTTTTTACCTCACCCCTGGTCCCTCCCCTGGAGGAAAGGGGGATGTTGTAGAGGGAAGGTTTTTGTGTTTAAATCGGATTTTTGTTGAAACCTTTGGGGTCGGAAAGACCCCAAAGGTTTTTGTGTTTAAGTTGGGTTAGAAATCTATTCTGAGGCCAAGAGCCATGCTACTTAATGGTTTCATGGAGCGGAATTCGGGGTCCAGGACATCGTCTGTTGCCTTCCAAAGCAGACCGACATTGTTTGCGTAGCAAAACAATTCTGCATTACGGAAAGGAAGAGTAGGTATATTCTGCTTTCTTAATGTATATGAAATCCTGACATCCTGAAGACGGATATTATCGGCCTTCCTGACAAGGGATTCAGAATATGCATGGAAATCATCACGAGAGAGATTCCCTATATCAGGTCTGGATGGTATCTGGGAAATCGATTCATCGCCAGGGTTTTGCCATCTATTTGCATAGTCCCCATGCCCCATTTCACCTCTTAGTATAGGTGTGTACCTTACAGAATTCATTCTGTAAAAATGGCCGAAGCGGTATGTCATGTTGATAGACACTGAAAGATTCTTGTAGGTAAGGGTATTTCTTAAAGCTCCAAAAGAAGTTGGTCTGGCCGGGCCATGGTATATCATCGTTTCCGGAGTATAGGCACTAATTATCGATGCATAATTCTCACTCAGTTCCCCGTCGAGAAATCCCCTTGGATTGCCGTTATCGGGATTTAGACCACCCCAGTGGAGGCTATGGACAGAAAATAAGGGTCTTCCTTCCATTGGAAAAGGCATTGAAAATGGATTAGCTCCGGCACCCTGAGAGAGATAATTGATTACAGATGCGTTTACTTTGAAATCTGTCACCTCTTCTTTGATAAAGGATATCAACCAATCTGTTTCCCATCTTATTTTTTTGTCGATGTTTCTTGTATAAATGGCCAGATCGGCTCCTTTGGTATTGGTACTTGCAAAATTACCCCTGAATTGTGTCACCCCTGAGGATGGGGGAAATGGACTATCTCCTATGAGATCTATTCCGTTTTTAAGATAAAATTCAAGGTTGCCCCTTAGCCAACCTGAACGGTTTTCGAGGTCAAGGGCAAGATTGAATATCTGGATTTTTTCCCATTGTAGGTCCGGATTGCCAATGTTTCCCAAATTAGCAGCCGGAAACCCTGAAAGGAAGCTGGTCCCGATAATTGTAGCTGTGGTATATGCGGATACATTCCTATCTGTATTGCCATTATATCCATAAGATGCCCTGAGTTTGAGAAAAGGGAGCCAAGAAGATTTGTAGAAATCCTCTTCACTGATAATCCAAGCTGTTCCTGCTGACCATAGTGGTACCCATTTTTGGTTAGTCTTTACTCCAAAAAGATTAGAGGCATCTCTTCTTCCACTGGCACTGAAGATATATTTTCCCTTGAGAGTATAGGATGCATTTGCAAAATAAGAAATGAATCTATCATTGAATTCACTCAGGGAATTGTTAAATAAAATCCGTTGTTGCTGCGCCGGGTTATTGAATCTTTTGTAGAAATTTTCATAGTCCACTCTTGTCACCAAAGCTGTCTGGTCATTGTATCCGTAATTTCTCCAAACATTGGAAGTGTTTTGAGTTGATTTGATTTCCCAACCGGCTATAGCATCGATTCTTGATCTGTTGGTTCCCAATGTTCTGTTAAAATCCAATTGTGTTCGAAGATGATTGCTGTGCCCTCTTCGGAGGGTGTTGTTCAGAATACCTCCCAAAGGAACAGGTCTCATTAGGACACCGTTTTCCAATTGGGTAAACTGGTTGATGATGTCCCTAGTAAAATAAGTTTCAATTGGAAAGTGGGAATCATTCTTAAAGTCATTTTGCCAATATTGATAAATGGCTGAGGCGGAAATATGTTCTGTTATTCTGTATCTCAGGTTTAAGTTGGCCCTGATATCAACTGAAGAATTCTTTATCTCGGTCAATTCAATTTCCTCCAAAGGTCTATATCTCCAATCCAATAACCCGGCAGCTTCAGCACTTTCAAGAAATGATGAACGATAATCCCTTGAAACAATCATTGGGTTTCCGGAAGCATCCTGTAAGCGTGCATAAGGGTAAAGAGGACGGACTCCTGAATATCTGAGCATTTCCACTCCCGGATTTCCTGCATCGGAATCGGTCAATGCCATGTAGAGGCCTGATTCGACTGAGAGTTTGTTTTTCAACAGACTTAGCTGATGTCTAAAATTGAGTGTTATTCTTTGATTGGCATTGTGGATAAGATCCTCCCGATTGTTGTCCCAACCTGTTGAAATGAAATATTTTTGGTTTTTACTTCCTCCACTTATGTTTAGCGCGTATTGTTGGAGAATGCTCTCTCTGTAAATTAAGTCCCGATAATCGTTTCTTACATCAATATTGGATAGGTTATTCAGAATTCCATCGGCTTCTTGCTGGGTGATCTGGCCGTCCCGAAGCTGAATAAGGGTTTCTACAGCCGGAGTAAGCACCGGTCTGCTTGCTGAATTTTCAAATGTGTTGTAAAATCCTCTTTGGAAAAGGAATTTTTCCAGGTCAACAAAATCAGGTGTGGACATGATGGGGCTATAGAATGGGTCAGGACTTTCCACCCAAGTCGTGTTCGCCAATAATGAAACCCTAGGCCCATCAAGATCTGCTCCGCTTTTTGTGGTAATTACTATTACCCCATTGCCTGCTTTGGCACCCCAAATTGAAGCAGCCGCTGCATCCCTTAGCACCGTGATGCTTTCCACGTCAAAAGGATTGATGGATTCAATGGGCCCATCGTAAGGCAGATTGTCAACCACTATAAGAGGCTGGGCATTTGCAAATAGGGTGCTTCTTCCCCTGATACTGATGCGGTCCTGCCCGGGACCTGCCCTATTGAAAATCAGACCGGGAGTCACGTCCTCCAATCTTTCGAGGATGTTGGTACTGATTCTTCTATTGACAAGTTCTTCCTCGACCAGGACAAAAGATCCTGTGGCTCTTTCTTTGGGGAGTTTTTGGTATCCTGTAGAGAAAACCTTTACTTCTTCCATAGAAATTCCTTCTTCTGACAGATCAATAAGGAGCTCTTTATCCGAAAAAAGGTCAATAGAAGTATTCTGCGGAGTGTAACCGATAAAGCTTGTCAGCAATTCGTAGGTACCTGGTGCAAGTCTGATTGAAAACCCGCCTTCATTATCAGCTATTCTTACCGCTTTTCCCTGGTCGAAATTGATAACTGCACCCGGAAGGGGTTCTTTGGTTCTGGTATCGATCACTTTTCCTTTGATCATGAACTGTTCAAGCTGTTGTGCCCATAGACTGCTTAGGCAGGCTAAAAGGCCGATTGTAAGTATTGTTTTTTTCATTTCAGTTATGATTGGGTTTTGTATGGTTTATGGAATTGATATGAGAAAGGATAAGCTCCAAAAGGGCGTCAGCTGGAAGATTCAGTCCGGTGTTTTTAACAACGATCCCATCCGGAGAGAGCAGGATCTGGGAAGGGTAGCCAAAAATATTGTTCTCGTTCAGCCATGGAAGGTGATGCCCCTCCCCTGCTGTAAAGAGGTTGATTGCATGTGAAGAAGTGTAGGTGCCTTTTTCCAAGCTTTTGAGCCATTTTTCCGGGGACTTGTCCACGGAAATTGAAATGATCTGAAAATCTGGATTTGTTGTCAGCGACTTTTCGAGTGGACCAAGGCTTTTTTCATAGTATTTTATGCATGCCGAACATCCTGTGTACCAAAAGTCAATCAATGTCCACTTGCCCAAATAGTCATATAATCGGACTGGTTTTAGGTCAGAATTCTGAAGGGCTGCATCGTCGATGATTTTGCCCAGGTTGGATGAAAGCAGGTAATTGTTTATGAAAGTTCGGATTTCTTCATTTTGGAAGAGAGGTATCCATTCGACAATCAATGATTTGTCCAGGTCTTTTTGTCTTACCAAATGCTTTGCCAGCAAAAAATCTCTGTATGGGGCAGGTATGTCCTCTAAAATTGCTTTGTGCCAATCTTTGTTGTCGGCTTTTGCGAATATCCTGGCAGCATAATATAGGAATTCGAGATAGGGGTCATTTCCCTGGACATATTGGATCGGAGGAATTTCCTTTAAATGTCCTTTTAAAACTATAGATACTTCAGATAAAAAGCTATTTAGAACTTGATGGTTATTTTTAGCTTCGAGGTTGAGTATTTGGACATATATTCCATAAACTGCCTCTCTGGCAATTGTTCCTCCCAACCAAGTTTGAAGCATTTGATATTTGTCCTCTTTCAGGTCATCTTTGAAGCCTGAGAGAACATGCCATCTCGGATCACTGGGATTTGTGGGGTTGGACAGGTTAAGTAGCAATTCCCTGTTTTTTTGTTCAATTGTCTGCTCTAATACAGTGATTTCTTTTCTCCAAGTCGTCTTGGATTCCTTGACAGTAAGGGCAACATTTTGGTTGGACAAAAACTTTGCTTTATCATCAGTGGCAAAGACCATTGGGCGGGAAAGTTCCTGTTTGGCTTTTTCCCTTTTCATGAGATACTGGACTTCAAAAAATGGTGCTGAAGGTCCGGAAAAAACCGTGGTCCCTGTAGTCTGATCAAACCTTATTTTGAGGCTGTCTCCTGGATTGTAGAGAAAATTTGATATTAAAGTATTTTCATCTGCCCTAAGGCTAAAAAATCCATTTTGATTCAAGTCAGTAAGGTGGAATGTAAAGATATGTTCCCCATTTGCCCCATCCCATACATTGCCAATTTTGGTATCAGCTTTAAGAGAAATTGGAGAGGGGTTTTTGGAGATGAGGTCTATAGGGTTTGGAAGTATTTCAAGCTCTACTACCGGGTATTTTTGATGGGTATATATTTGGCCATAAATCAGCAATCCTGATTTTTTATTCTGGGTAAGGGGCACGGAATGCTGGGATTCCGTGCCTGTGGTGGTTTGGGTGAAAGCAACTTTTGGAAAAAAGAAGATAAGGGTTAGAGATGCGAGAATATAGACTTGAGATATGAGACTTGAGATATGAGACCTAACTCGGGTAAGGTAAGTTTGAGATTTGGGGCATGAGAGCCAAGTGCCAGGAGTCAAGGGCCAAGAGACTAGAAGTGAGGGGCTAGAGGGTAGATTTGAGATGTGAGACATGAGATATGAGAATGTAGCAAGAGAATAGATGTGAGAAGCGAGAAGCGAGAGACGAGATTTTGAAAAGAACCAAGAGACAGGATTTGAGAACCAAGAGACAAGAGACAAGAACCAAGATGGTGGAGTTGAAGATTGAGACTTTGTTTCCTGCCTATGGGAGGTTTGGTATGGTGGAAAGGGGGTTTGGAAGGTTTGTTTTATTGTGATCATGAGGTGAGAGAGTTTTAGGAGTTTGGAAAGGAGGCAGGGGTGGCGGGAACCGATGTAGGCGATAGCTTGGACCCCCTGCCCCCTGAAGGGGAATTCTGCCCCCTGCCCCCTGGAGGGGAGTTTTACCCACTGCCCCCTGAAGGGGGTTCTGGGTTCGAGGGACCTGGAGGGGTGTTGCCCCCTGCCCCCTAAAGGGGGTTCTGGCCCCTGCACCTTGAAGGGGAGTTCTACCCCCTGCCCCCTGAAGGGGGTTTTCGGGTGGTGTAGATTGGAGAGATGGCTTCGGTATAGGCATAGGAGTGCCAGGAAGCAGTTTTTGAGGAAGAGCTTCATTTTTTAGATGTGAGATGGGAGACGTGAGATATGAGACTTGAGACTTGAGAACCAAGAAGCAAGAACCAAGAGCCAAGACCAGCTTATGTGGAAAGTTGGGACAAGGTTTAACTTATGTAGGCTTGGTTTCTACTTCTGGAATTGACTCCTATTCCTACGTCTGGTTAAGAAATGGATTTGGGGTGTACCGGGGCCCTCTGCAGCGGGGTTGGGTACGAAGTGGTGGATTGCCTGCCTGAAAAGGGTATCTTGCTCTACATGTGGGTATCGTATGCCGGCCAATCCTAGGAAAATAGGTTCTAAATAGGGTTTTTTGGTTTTCTTTCGAAAATGATGTCGAAAGTTGATTGCCTTTGATTTCGGGCCAAACTTTTATTTAGGGCGGTAAGACTCTGAAATTGAAAGCAATTGAATTTATGCTTGGTACTAAATGACATTAGCTGTTCACTCCTCTCAAGGAAGTGTAAGTTATAAGCGCTAAGTGGTTGAACTAATGTCATGCACAATTTTATGGATTTACTTTTGAAAAAAAGATTTTAAAGAGTAGTTTAGGGTGTGCTTAAAGTAGTTTAACACTACTATTTAGATTGTTCTGATAAAAAATAAAAGAAGTGGGCTTTGATTGTCCCAATTATTTAAAAAATCCATTAAATTAGTATAATAAAACGTTAACCATGGGAGAGAATGAAGATTCCGGTTTTACAGTGCTGGAGAACAAAAATATAGGTAGAAATCTGGCCACTTTCAGAAAGTTACGAGACAGGAAAGCTATGGAAGTGGCAGAATATCTTGGGATAAAGGAAGCTGCCTATACAAAGTACGAAAGAGGTGAAAGCAAAATAACCATAGAATTGATCCAAAAAGTGGCTGAATTTTTAAATGTGGATCCATTGCAAATCGTCAGTGCCAATCCTGGTCATGTCATTGAACACTTGACTAATTCACCTTTCTCAATTTCTGGAAATGTAAAAGCCAACTATGCAGATAAAAATCAGACAGAGGTAATGCTGAAGATGATGGAAACCATGATGCAGATGAATGAGGCTATCAAAAGGATTTTGGAGAGTAAATGAACAGGTATTTTGGTAAGGGACAGGGATGCTGGAAAAAAATAAATGCATGATTCAAAAGCCAATCTTTTGAATACTCAAAATATAATTAAATTCGTTAAAAAATCTAAAAATAAATCTTTTCTCAAAAAAAGTGGGTTATCTTTAATTAAAGTGAAAAACCTATGAAATATATAGAGATTCCTGAAAGTCATTTGGATGGTTTCCGATCATTGAGTCTGTTTTCGACTGAGGATTATGAAAAATTTAAAGAAATTGTATCAACTATAAAATTTGATGGCCAAAGGGAAATTTTTGAAAGCCTTGACCAGTATATCGGAGCCCTAAACCAAGATTATAAGGATATATTTAAGGCATTGATCAGTGTGTTTTTATTACATGCTGACGCCGGTGAAATTGATGGTGATTTTATTGAAGGGTTTTCCGCATCCTTTAATAGGAAGCTGAATCCAAAAAAGAAAAATCAAACAAAATTATTGACAGATAGAATAAAAGATCTTTTTTATTCAAGCCATTTATTAATATTAAGTTTGAAGGCGGCAAGCCTATATCAAGAAGCCGAACATTTATTTAGTCAGGGAAGGGTGTTGACAGATATCCGACCTATATTCAATAAAGATGCCTCTGAGTTTTCTGAAAATTATGCGATTTTATTGCATAGGCTTAAAATAGAATTTAATGAAGAAGACGGAAGAAAGGATATTTATTTTACTATGACGAGAAACCAAATATTGGAACTTTCTGAAACGTTGGCACGTGCATTGGAGAAAGAACGTACCATTAAATCTAAGACACACTTTAAATTTTTATAATATGCAATTATCTGCAATTGGAACCCAAAAGGAATACAGAAAAAAGAATGGCTATCATAATACCCAACAAAACAATAAAGATTGGGGTATAAGCAGAAAAAGTTTTCTTCCAAAAATCGTAGAGATTTCTATTGATCAATCAAATTTTCAATCCATATATACCACAAGAGAAATTCAAAATTACTATTTCAGTGATAGGTTTGAATCAGAAATTAAGGAGGTTGCATCATTAAATGACAACTGGGATGAAGAAGGTGCTTTGAAACCTGATTCAGAAAATTTAAAGCATGCAGTGTTATTTATAATTTTCTATGGAAATTCGCTATTGAAAAATCTGGGGAAATTTTTGCCATACCCTGAGGTGAATCCATGTAGGGATGGGTCCATTGATTTGGTTTGGAGGGATAATTCGAGTTTTCTAATCATTAATTTTCGGGATCAGAGTGGTCAGGTTGCCAATTTTTATTTTGACCAATATGATCCCATCCTAGGCAGGCAGGGAGGATTTGTGCCATCTGAACTAGATCATGACATACTAAATTATTTAAAGAAATTTGTTTGATAAATGTGGGTTAAGGAAACCATTAATGATCAAGATAAACTATACTTTTTTATTCATATTCATGCAGTCAAATATGATAAAGAGGATAGAGAACCTTTTGTACCAGAATCGAACCTTACCAATACTCCAAAAGAGGGGCCAGATAAATCTTGTGATTGGAGCAAATACCATAGTCCCCAAGAGACACGTGAATTAAGAGGAAAAGAGTATAAATTTGGAAAATCAGTTTTTAAAAGACCTGAGGAGTTTTTTGTTTACAGTACAAGGGCAAGGGATTGGAGAGGAATTAATCTTCCATCCTATAAGCAATTGGTAGAACATGATCCTATTTTTAACGACCCTGAACCAATCGGTATGCCCAATAATAGGGCTCATGGAATTATCATTGGAAACAAAGATGATTTGAAACTCAGGACTATTATTGCCAGAAGCATTAATTGGGAAATTGCTCCTCCGGACACCAAAATTGATTGTCTGGCATTAAAAAAAGCATTAGGTCTTTAGTGAATATCTGTAAATCAACAAAGTAAAAGATTAGAGTTTGATGAGACGGGGGTATTCGACTTTAGAGAAGGTGTATTTAGAGATGAAGATTTCCAATATTATTATGATGAAATGCCTATTGCAATAAGGAACTTTGATACCAAAGGCAAAAAAAGGACAACCCTGTACTGATTTAGAAAAAAGAAATTATTACAATAAAGAATGGGTAATCTGGCAGATGTCGGATCATCTTCTTCTTTGGACTGAACTCAAGATTGATTTTACCCAAAGTTACCTTAATAGTCTTCCTCAGGGTAAGAAACCTTTAGCGAATTTGCCTAAGGTATAATTCTAATCTTCAGCAATTTCTGGGTTTTGACCGAAAAAATATTGGAATTGAAAATATACCGAAAAGGTTAAAAAGGAATCTAAACATAATCTTATAAAAATGAAAAAAAAATTGAATATCCGTATTAATGAGGAAGAATATATAGGGTTAAAACAATTATTCGAAAATTCAGCCCTAAAATATATTTTAGATGAGCAAGTGGAAATTGAAGATTTTGGAGCTTCTGTTAAGCACAAGGTTTATTGTATTTTGGAAATTCTTGGAAGAAAGGATTATGAAGAAATTGACGATGAAATGTTTCTAAAAAGTGATATTGGGATGCATGAATACAGTTTCAAACAACTAAGAAACTCATTGAACGAATTGATCGAAGAAGCGGAAAATCGAAATTGGCTTACATTAAGTGATGTTTTGAAGTTTATAAAGGTTAAAGATGTTACAGGTGAAATGGTAAAAAGACTAAAAGTTTAGGATGAAAAAGTTGTTTTTTATTTTACTTTTATTTATGGCAAACTCTGTCAAATCCCAAGAAAATGAGGCTTTGGATGTTAAATTGAAATTCAAAGAAAGAGTTTCAGTAAGAAAGTCTTTTCAGACATCAAGTTTAATGCTTGAACCGGCAGTTTTTACAATTACAATTCCAGAAAATAAAACAAGTTCTTGGTTGTTTGATGGAGCAATAAGCTATGAATGGATAAATAAGGAAATATTTGTTCCAACAAATCTTAGAACTATTTTCGAGTATCATAGGAATACTTTGATAGAGAAAGAACAGTTTAATTATAATTTCGGTCTGAATTATGAGAAACAATGGAGAAAAATTGGACCTGGTGAACCTTTTTTTATTCCTGTTTCAATTTTGAATGGAAAATTCAATAAAGATTTAAAAAAAGGGAATGAATCTTTAATGTTTCAAGCTTATTTTACCTTTTATTATACATATTGTAGAAGTGGATGCAATTGGTGGCAAAACCAAATTTGGAAACCGGGGCAACGTATAGGAAGTAGCAAAAGTCTTTTAAATTTTATTTATTTTCCGTATGTAGGAATTGAATCTGAAAATAGAATAAGAACGGAATTGGAGTCCCAAAAAGGATCCATATATAGATGGATGTTGAGGTTCAACTCCAACTTTTTTTTGTTACCTAAATTTTTAAATGAAGATTTAGTTCTTGGGATAGATTTTCAGATTAGGAGAAACTTTTCTAATTCGGTACAAGAATTCATGAATATCTCGCCAAAGATATTTAGAGGAAGTCTAAATTATACTTTTCTAAAGGGTACTGGTAACAAAAAGGGAATAATAGGTTTGGATTATACAAGAGGAGAAGACCCTTCAGTAAACTTTGAGAAACAGGCTTTTTGGGCGTTCGGTCTTAAATTTGCCTATTAGGACTTGGATCCTCTTTTTATTGTGAAGCTATATTGCTTGGAATTTTAAGAATTCAGATTTTTTTGAAATGCATTTCAAACTACTTTTACCCAAATTGTTTAAAAAATCAAATGAAAGTATCCTAATAATCCAAAAAAAACAGTGCTTTTGATAAAAAAATACCCTGTTTACGGGATTGTTTGGTGTTGTTTTTATTTAAAACTTGCTAAAGCAACTGAAAATATATTCTGACATCCTGTGTCATTAGTTTTTTTGGTTTTTATAGAGGCATTAGATTACCCTTAATTTTAAAAAGAAAGCAACCAATGAGGTTTAAAATCAGGTTACAAAAAGAAGGAGGAGGTTGGTATTTGCCCATCAATTACCAATATGAGTTGTCCTCAGCGATATACAGGACCATAGACCGGGCAAATAGCGGGTTTAGTAAGTTCCTACATGACCAAGGTTATCTGGCATTTGGTAAAAAATTCAGGCTTTTTACATTTTCCAGGATTCAGTTTCAGAATTATAAAATTATCAAGGAAGCAGGCCGAATCGAGCATTTTGGTGAGAAGGCTGAATTTGAGATCAGTTTCTTGGTTGACCGGGCTGCTGAGGAGTTTATCAAGGGATTGTTTATGGATCAAGTATTTGTATTGGGGGACAAGGTCAGCAAAGTCAATTATGTGATTTCATCCATTGAGGCGGTTAGCCCTCCCCTATTTCAGGAAACAATGCATTACCACTGCCTTTCCCCAATATTTATTAAGAGAAAAAGATTAGATGGTGGGGAAGATTATCTCCATCCTGCAGATAAAGAATATGGCATGCTAATGGTCCAAAACCTGCTTTCCAAGTCAATGGCATTCATCAAAACTGTGATTGGGCAAGAATCAGAAAAACCAATCCTACCCGACTTTGAATTTAAACCAAAAGGGAAAGTGTATAAAAACGGGGTCAAGATCAAACAGCTGACAGAACAGGAAACAATGCTGATCGGTTATATGTATGAATTTGAATTGCGAGTTCTGGTTGAGCTTCATGAAATCGGATATTATGCCGGGTTTGGGCAATTGGGGAGTCAGGGATTTGGGTGTGTGGGAGTTAAATGAAGTTGGGAATTGATAGCTCAGAATTGAAAGGCTAATGAATAAAATTTCCAAGATATATAACAAACTATAAATCTTATAGAGAAAAATATGCGAGCAACTTTAAAACTATCTGCTAATACTGAAAAAGTACCTTTCGACTACCAAAGACAATTGGTTGGTGCTTTTCATAAATGGATAGGTGAAAATCATATCCATGATGATGTTTCTTTATATTCCCTTTCATGGTTAATGGGTGGCAAAATCAATATTGATGGTTTTGATTTTAAATATGGGGCTGAATGGATTATCAGCACTTATGAATCAATCCTTTTGGGATCAGTGATCAAAGGCATTCAGCAAGACCCAGAAATAAATTTCGGTATGACTGTCAAGGAAATTGTACTATCAGATGACCCACCAGTAGAAAGCATTCAAAAATTCTACCTAAACAGTCCGATATTCATTAAGAGAAAAGCCGGCAGTAGACAACATTACTATATTTTTTCTGATAAAGAGAGTGATATGTTAATGACTCAAACGCTCCAGACCAAGTTAAAAAAGGCTGGACTAAACCATGAAGGAGTGAATGTTTATTTTGATAAAACTTACCGTAATCCCAAAACAAAAATAATCTCATTTAACGGAATAGATTGTAGAGCGAGCATGTGCCCTATAATCATAGAAGGAAGTCCTGATCAAATAAAATTTGCCTGGAATGTAGGTATAGGAAACTCCACCGGAATTGGATTTGGTGCATTAAAATAAAGATGAATATGAAGTACTATGTGGTAAAATATTTTGGTCAATTTGGATTTATAAAACCTTGGACAGCAGTGAGGGATAGTGAAACTTTCAGCCAGCAGTTTTTGACCCCGTCCATTGTGGAGGGGATTGAGAAAAAGTTGTTTCCAGAGTTACTAAATGAAACTGGATTATTAAAAATTAAAGGTCATAGACTATCCTATAGCCAAATAACCAACCAACAGGAAGTGATTCAAACAAGGGGCTGGAATTCTACCCGTAAAGGTTCACATTATCTTTTTGACAGACCAAACGCAATTATTATGAGAGGATTATTACACAATCCTCAGTTGTATTTAGCTTTTGAAAACAAAGATGATGCACAGAATGCTTTTTCTCAACACATCTGTTTGTGTAGAAATGAAGATATTTTATTCCCCCAAGAAATAGTGGAAACTACAAAAGCTGAATTTGAAAGCAATGAAGAATTGTTTGCAGGTTATGAGTTGGTTTTTGAGAAAAATGACAAATCATTATTAGTAGGGTATCATAGAATTACCCAAGAGCCAATGTATGGCTGGATAAGAATTGTTGGACAACCTGTAAATGTCTAAAATATGGAAAAGCTTTTTGCCAAATCTTCACCAGAATGGACACCCTTGAAAGATCATCTTTTGCAGGTTGCAAGTGCGACAAAAGTATTCGCCAAACATTTGAAATTGGATGAAGAATTGGCATTTAAAGGAGCTATTTTGCATGATATCGGAAAGGCACATCCAAGATTTCAAAAAAGGCTGAAGGAAAAAGATAGTAATAAAAATGTTCTTAGACATGAGATTTCTTCACTTCTTTTTTTATCTGTTTTTCCTGAGCCGGAACATGAGGTTTTAATTGAAATGGTTGCTGGGCATCATAAGTCTGTTCGTCAGGATTCCGGTGGCAAAGGATTACTTGATTTAGAAAATGAAGTCGATGGTTATGAAGATTTCCATATTGGGGATTGGGAGAATTGGAGCCCTTATGCCTTTCATTTATTAAATGATTTAGGGATTACTTGTTCAACATTTGGTGAAGACGTGGCAAGGGATAACCTTAGCAAAGCCATCAAATTTTGCAAGAGAAAAACCAAAGAACGAGGCTATTCATTTTGGCGTGGACTTTTAATGGGAGCGGATCATTTCGCCTCCGCGCTAATCAATGAAACAAATAAGGAGCTGGAGCGTGTTTTTAGAACTCCAAATCTCAGTTTTTATAATAGAACCCACGAACTCTATCCCCTATCTCAAAAGGATACGTCATCTGCGAAAAAACATACTATTGTTGTAGCAAGTACGGGTGCAGGTAAGACCGATTATCTTTTTAAAAGAACCAAAGGTAGGGTTTTCTACACCTTGCCTTTCCAAGCTTCTATCAATGCAATGTACAAGCGCGTAGCTAGCGATTTACAAAAAACAAATCCTGATTTAGACATAAGAGTATTGCACGCCTCTTCCAGTGTCATTAAGCGTAAAGAAGGTGAGGAGGAATCTGTTTTGCAGTCTTTATTCGGCTCTTCCATCAAAATATTAACCCCGCATCAATTAGCCGCCATTGCATTTGGCATGAAAGGATATGAGGCGATATTGCTTGACTTAAAAGGATGTGATATAATTTTGGATGAAATTCACACCTACACCGGAGTGTCTCAAGCAATTGTGTTAAAGCTTGTCGAGATATTAAAATCAATCAATTGTCTTATCCACATTGGTACGGCTACCATGCCTACAGTACTATATAATAAGATAGTTGACCTACTTGGAGAGGATGTTTTGGAAGTCAAATTATCAAATGAAGAAATGGATAAGTTTGACAGGCATACGGTACACAAGTTGGAGAATTTTAAAGATGCGAAGTTATTGATTCAAAATGCAATTAGAAAGGATGAAAAAGTACTTATTGTTTGTAATAGAGTAGCCAAGGCCCAAGATGTTTACCGATTACTGAAAGATCAATATCCCAATGTTGATATTTTGCTCTTACATAGCAGGTTTAAGCGCGGTGACCGAAATTTAAAAGAAAAGGAATTAATTGGCCTAGATGATGAAGGCAATCCGTTTGGACAGTATAACACCAGTCAAAAGGCGTGTATTGTAGTTTCTACCCAAATTGTAGAGGTGAGTCTAGATATTAGCTTTGATATAATGATAACTGAGTGTGCTCCCATGGATGCTTTAATCCAGCGATTTGGGAGAATAAACAGGAAAAGAAGCTCGGAAATTATAGGGAAAACTAAGCCTGTATTTGTAATAGCTCCGCCTGAAAATAAAATAGATGCACTTCCTTATGATATAGAAGTATTAAACAGATCTTTTGATGTGCTTCCCAATGGAGAGACTTTACATGAACGAAGTCTTCAAGAAAAGATTGACCAAGTTTTCCCGAGAATTGATTTTTTAAACATAGAGGAACATGCCATTTTCAAGGCAGATGGAAGCATTCGTATTGATCAATTAACTCATAGAAATAAATCAATCCTTTTCGAATTGTTGGATATAGATTCTGTTTCCTGTATCACTGAAGGAGATGAGGATTTGTACACGAATTCATTTTATGAAGAACGATTGAATATGGAGATTCCAATAAGGTATTTCAGTATAAAAGAAATGAGGCAATTGCAAGTAGGCAACCGCCCATTTATCATACCTGACAAAGCATACAGCTTCGAATTAGGTTTAGATATCAAACTAATTAAACTATCAAATTTTGATGTAAACAACCAAATGTTATGATCACATCAGTAATAGGAAGAACATTTCTAAAGGCATACAACGAAAAATATGGAAAGGGATATTCCCCCAAAGAATTTTTCGAGAAAGAATATCGGCAGACATTCTTTAATCATGAAAAATATTTAATGTCTGGAGGTAATTCACCTTTCGAAAACCCAAAAATCAGTTGGGAAAAAATGATTAAAGGAATTATTCCTTTTGAAAGTCAAGAAAAACGAGATGAAAGATTCATGAAATTCATGGAAAAGGCTCAATCTGTAAAGGGAAATTTAGATGCAAGTATTGCTATGGGTTTTCCTGCTTCTGATGAAAGAGAATATGCTAGTACATCGGGATTGGTTAGTGATTTAATTATTCCGGTTGATGAGGATGAAGTGTACCTTTCCTGGATAGGAAGCGGTCTGGGAATTACCGTAGCAGGTGGATTTTCAATTCTATTTGACAACCCAATTATCACCCTCCAAACATTTGAAGGATGGAGGAATTACCGCAAATATTTGAATGACCCCACTTTAGATAAGTTAAGAGGAAACCAAATCAATACGTGGAATGGTCAATGGTTGACCTATTCAATGGATCCTGACAAATTTAGAGAAGATTTTGATTTTACAGAGCTTCAAGGTAATGGGATTTTCAAAGTAGATACATCCCTTGCAGAAGTCAATACGGTTAATTGGTCACAATTATTTTTCAGTCTTTCTCAAGTATTCCCTAAAGAAGAATTGATGGGATATGTATATGGATTTGGGCAGACCAACAAAACTATCGGATTCATTCCTTTTCAGTTCAAGTCAGGCACAAGGATAAAGGATGTTTACAGCCAATTATTTGGTGGAAAGTATTCTACTTCCAAAGAATTTGAGAGCCTGTTTGGGATGCATATCAAACGCGCCTGTGAGTTGGGAAGTATTGGCTTGCTTGCTCTGAGACCTGATAGTTTGGTCAAATACATGCAGGATGGAAAAAATTTAAATTTTAAAAAAGAAGAAGATTTAATCAATTATCAAGCATACAAAACCTGGTTAATAGCTATGTTATCTAAAAACAAAGAACAAATTACAGACTATACGATGGAAATAGCAAAAGTCATTCTATCGTATCGCAATGGAGGAAAAGGTAATTCACGAATTACACTTGTGGATAAAAATCTTTTTGATACGAAATCAAAAAAGGAATTCCTTGAACACCTCACGACAATCGTTTCTGATGCTGATGAATCTAATCTTGAAGAAATCAAGCAACTGAGAAACGAAATTCACTTAATGACTAATGAAGAATTTATCTATTTCATCACACTTTTAAAATTTGATTATTCCTATTTACAACGTAAAACAAATTAAATATGAACACTATTTATATCCGTACACTAAAAAGAGCAGAGCATACTGTGTTTAATGTGGCCAATGGCCAAAAAACATATTTTGATCAACAATTCGGACGAGCAATTCCATTTTCAAGTGGTCAACAAGTAAAAAGATCTCTACTTGAATCTGTTTGCGAAAGCCTAAATCTTATGCCATCACCTACTACTTTTATTTTTGATGTTGACAAACAAAAAAAGTTAGGAGAAGGTGAGGTTTATGGAACCTGCGACCCTACCTACCCTGATCAGTTATTTGGTGGCTGGATGAAAGCTATAAAAGGTGGAGGTGAAAGAACATTAAAGCGTAGGAGTCCATTATCCATTTCTGCTATGAGGGCACTTCACCCACTATTGGCAGGGATTGATATTAGAGGTGGTGAAGCAGGCACCTACGACAGAAGTGAACGTCCTAATAATAAGGTAATTGTTCGTGGAGTTGATGGTAAAGAACTTTCAGAAAATGAAATTGCAGAACTGTTAAAGGTAGAAGGAAATACGGATAGAAGCCTAGGCCGAAAATGGCTTAATCCTGCAGATAGAGCGACAGGTCTTTTTGTTTTTGATATTGCAATTGATTTGAGAAGACTATTTTCAGTAAGTCTCAATTCTAATGAGCCCGAAATGTCTGAAACTACCATTCAGAAATTAAAAGATGAAGGGTGGATAGAGTCCAAAAATGTGTTTGGTCCATGTTTAGTAGCTCCAAAATCGCTAAGAGAGAAGTGGGTAAAAGGTCTCGCACAGGCTATAATCAATTGGAGGATTACATCAAATCAGTCTAGAACATTTAGTTTAATGGACACGCTAGCCATCGCCATTAGTGATAATGCCAATTTAGTTGCAGGAAGCATCCGAGCCAAATTATCAGAAGAAGATTCCAGGAAGGCAGACCCAATCATTGATGAAAATCTAAATGGTGTAGAAACATTTATATCCTTACAGGCTGGTGGATTTATTCTTACGAAAGGAGAAACTGCCGATGCCCTCGAACGTGCCGAAAAGGCATTAATTGATAAAATGATAGCATTTGATTATGAAAATCAAATATCAATATTAAATCCATAATTGACTAAAGCTACTTCTTTAAATCGGAGTAGCTTTTTTTTTTAATATTCTAATGCCTATCACCGGAACCCATATCGCCTATCTCCACACCTGCCACCGAAAACTTTGGCTTTTTGCCAATGGGATACAGATGGAGCATACTTCTGATATTGTGGCTGAGGGAAAATTGATCGGTGAGACATCCTATCAGGACAGGTCAGTCAAATATACCGAACTGGAAATCGATGGCATCAAGATTGACTTTTATGATGCCAAGAACAAAGTCATCCATGAGGTAAAGAAGTCTGATAAGGTAGAGCATGCCCACTTTGCCCAAGTGAAATACTACCTGTACATACTGATAAAAAATGGGATCTCAGAAGCTTCAGCAATAATTGAATACCCCAAACTCCGTCAAAGGCAGATTGTGGAATGGGAAATGGAAGACCTTCTGACAGTAGAGGGCTGGATCGCACTCACCAAGCAGATTATCCACCAAGATAATTGTCCCGATCTAATCAACAAGCCCTTTTGCAAAAAGTGCAGCTATTATGATTTTTGTTACGCCAATGAAGAAAACCTATTACCTCTTTAACCCCGGCAGAATAAGCCGAAAGGACAATACACTGAAATTCACCCCTGTGGATGAAAGTGGGCGGGAGGGGCAGCCCAAATATATTCCTGTCGAAGGTGTATCTGACCTTTACTGTTTCGGGAGCCTGGATGCAAATTCTGCCCTATACAATTTTCTTGGTAAGGCCGGAATCAGTGTACATTTCTTTGATTACTATGAGCATTATACCGGGAGTTTCCAGCCCAAAGAATATCTGCTTGCGGGCAAGATGCAAGTACAACAAACCCTCCACTATGCCTCCAAGGATAAAAGGCTTAAAATAGCAAGGAAATTTGTTGAAGGTGCAGCCTTTAATATTTCCAAGAACCTCAAATATTATATCAATAGGGAAAAAGATCTTTCCGCTCAACTTGAAAAGATTCAGGAGCTCAATTCCAAAATCCATGGTTGTATCGAGATTCCCGAACTGATGGGCATAGAGGGCAATATCCGGCAGATATATTATGATGCATTTGATGTGATCCTAAAGGAACATGCAATGGAAGGCAGAAGCAAGCAACCTCCCCTCAATGAGGTGAATGCTTTGGTATCCTTTGGCAATATGATGTGCTATACCATGTGTCTGGATCAGATCTACCATACCCAATTGAATCCTACGATCAGTTTTCTCCATGAACCGGGCTTTCGGCGCTATTCCCTTGCCCTGGACATTGCTGAGATTTTCAAACCCATTTTGGTTGACCGTGTGATCTTCAGAGTTTTGAACAAAAAAGAGATACAGTCAAAGGATTTTGATATTCATATCAATAAAGTGGTATTGAAGGAATCGGGAAAAAGGGTGTTTATCAAAGCCTTTGAGGAAAGATTGAACGAGACCATCAAACACCGGACTTTGAACAAACATGTTAGTTATAAACATTTGGTCAAGTTGGAGTGCTACAAACTGAGCAAGCACATATTGGAAATGGAGACTTATCAGCCGTTTAAGATTTGGTGGTAGCTATTTGAGATGTGAGACACGAGACATGAGATGTGAGATTTAAAAAAGTGGAAAATGTATGTAATATTAGTATATGATATTGGAGAGAGGCGGGTGGTGAAGATGTTAAAGCTTTGTAGGGAATACTTGAACTGGATTCAGAATTCGGTGTTTGAGGGGGAGATCACGGAAGTCAAATTGAAGGAACTGATCAGCAGGGCAAAGAAGTTTATGAAAAAGGAAGAAGATAGTTTGATCATATTCAAAAGCAGGGAAGAAAGGTGGTTGGAAAAGGAAATCATCGGTCAGGAAAAAAATGACCTGGACATCTTTATTTGAGGATTTGGTTGTCGAAGGGTATTTTTTTTCATCCGATTTCGAAATTAAGCGTAGAGCATTTGACTGAAAAACTTACTTTCACATGCAGGACAAGGGTTGTCGAACCCCCAGTAAAATCAGGTTATTGGAGATCGAAAATTTTAAAAGTGAAAAAAAATGAAAAAATAGGCTTAGATTAAGAAATATGACCTATTTTTAATGACGAGGCCACGGCCATTAATCGCACCATAGAGGAATTGAAATACTCCTGCAGCAGCTGTCCACCTGTTCTGTGTCGTCCCATTAATCGCACCATAGAGGAATTGAAATTATTCTCTGGCTGTTGCGTAAAGCCATACCTTTTCCCATTAATCGCACCATAGAGGAATTGAAATTTGGCAATGTGCAACCGGTCAATGGATATCAACAGCCCATTAATCGCACCATAGAGGAATTGAAATTTGACTGTGGAATGCTGCGGATTCCTTGTCAGTAAACCATTAATCGCACCATAGAGGAATTGAAATTTATCTCTGATCGTTGACATAAAGGTTTTCCAAATCCCATTAATCGCACCATAGAGGAATTGAAATGTAATTATTCCACTTGGAGACATATCACCCCATCCACCATTAATCGCACCATAGAGGAATTGAAATTAATGAAGGTAAATTAGGTGGTTTCCATCCAATTTGCCATTAATCGCACCATAGAGGAATTGAAATTATATTGAAGGATTTATCGCCTACACCTACATTATTCCATTAATCGCACCATAGAGGAATTGAAATAAGATATTGCCATATTGGATGCATTGACCGTATGGCCCATTAATCGCACCATAGAGGAATTGAAATCCTTTAACACCTGAACTCTTAATATCGGCAAGAACGCCATTAATCGCACCATAGAGGAATTGAAATTGGTATCAATGTAACTCAATTCGGGGTAAGTTCGACACCATTAATCGCACCATAGAGGAATTGAAATAAGGATACATAATTTACAGTACCTATGAATACGATACCATTAATCGCACCATAGAGGAATTGAAATAAGATCGAATGAATCAAGCGAATCTATAATCAAATCCATTAATCGCACCATAGAGGAATTGAAATTGGTGTACATTGGAATAATGAACCACGGGATGAATCCATTAATCGCACCATAGAGGAATTGAAATTTATTTCCCTCCCTAAATATCATGTATCTCTCAGGACCATTAATCGCACCATAGAGGAATTGAAATATAGGTATATCACTGCTTAATGAACAATGTCCATACCATTAATCGCACCATAGAGGAATTGAAATTTGGCTTTGTTTACGGATGCCGTTATTCCTGAAACCCCATTAATCGCACCATAGAGGAATTGAAATAGATGTGGCAATTGGGTGGGGTACTTTGGGACGGTTCCATTAATCGCACCATAGAGGAATTGAAATGCATGAGTACCGCGGCTTCATGGATAGGATCTGTCACCATTAATCGCACCATAGAGGAATTGAAATGAATATCAGGGGAAAATCTTTTTTGTCCTTCTCGTTCCATTAATCGCACCATAGAGGAATTGAAATTTGGGATCTGCAATGAAGTTTTTGTACAGTACCGGCCATTAATCGCACCATAGAGGAATTGAAATAGGGAATTAGTGCTTTTAGCCCTTTTCGGGCTGTTTCCATTAATCGCACCATAGAGGAATTGAAATATTATTCATGAAACGATTAAGAAAATATCATTATGCCATTAATCGCACCATAGAGGAATTGAAATGGAGCAAGTATTGCATACACAGTCAAATATATCAACCATTAATCGCACCATAGAGGAATTGAAATTTAAAAGAGATCCTTCAAAGGTATACAAGAGGTCAACCATTAATCGCACCATAGAGGAATTGAAATATTGTTTTTTGCAGGAGAATTGTTTGGTCTACCATACCATTAATCGCACCATAGAGGAATTGAAATCAGAAAAGCTGGGGATCAACATCTATCAATACCTGGCCATTAATCGCACCATAGAGGAATTGAAATATATGACCAACCATGTAGGGAGGCATTCTTTTGCTACCATTAATCGCACCATAGAGGAATTGAAATTTTAATTTTACGATATGGACAACATAGAATTACAATCCATTAATCGCACCATAGAGGAATTGAAATAGGAATTCAGAGACACAGGAAAATCGCAAGACAATCCATTAATCGCACCATAGAGGAATTGAAATAAGATGCCCTGAGATTGCTGGACCGCCTTGATCACACCATTAATCGCACCATAGAGGAATTGAAATTAGAGTTGGGGTGAAAAGATCCTTTGGATGATTTCACCATTAATCGCACCATAGAGGAATTGAAATAGAGATGCCTGGGCGAGGTAGTGCCGGTTTCGGAAGCCATTAATCGCACCATAGAGGAATTGAAATAGTTCCCCTGTCAGGTAAGCATTATCAGAAAGCAAACCATTAATCGCACCATAGAGGAATTGAAATTTTCTTTACTTTGATAATGTTCCAATCCCAATAATTCCATTAATCGCACCATAGAGGAATTGAAATAAGTTTCGATGGCATCTACTTTGGTTTTATCAAGCTCCATTAATCGCACCATAGAGGAATTGAAATATGGAAAGAATTGGGATGAGTTGATGACGGAAAATACCATTAATCGCACCATAGAGGAATTGAAATTCAGTAGAGTGGGAAGTAACGGATATCCCCGAGGAACCATTAATCGCACCATAGAGGAATTGAAATTAGATGACTGTGAGTTTTTTTGATTTGATGTACTTCCATTAATCGCACCATAGAGGAATTGAAATTAAGTAACCATCACATGAATCCAAGTGTCTGCCACACCATTAATCGCACCATAGAGGAATTGAAATAATATCTGATCAATTGACTTGTTTACAGATAGTTCGCCATTAATCGCACCATAGAGGAATTGAAATTCGTATTCCCCAAACACATCTTTACCGCCAAGTCCACCATTAATCGCACCATAGAGGAATTGAAATTGAAAGAATTGAGGTATTGACCGAAGCTGAATTAAACCATTAATCGCACCATAGAGGAATTGAAATATGAATCATCATTGTACCATTTCCTGATTTGCCTTGCCATTAATCGCACCATAGAGGAATTGAAATGGTGCAAAGGTTATTCTGATCATCGTAGAAGTCTACCCATTAATCGCACCATAGAGGAATTGAAATAGTAGAACGCATTTTTAATAATATCCTTACTGAAATCCATTAATCGCACCATAGAGGAATTGAAATTCATAAATCTAGATGCATAAAGATGTTCATGTTCTCCCATTAATCGCACCATAGAGGAATTGAAATAAGGAAAAGACAGGCAAAGCGGTTACCAAAAAGATCCCATTAATCGCACCATAGAGGAATTGAAATTAGACAAACAATGGATTGAAAAATATGATAATGGTCCATTAATCGCACCATAGAGGAATTGAAATAGAAAAGACAAGGATACGGGAAACTATCCAGCACCACCATTAATCGCACCATAGAGGAATTGAAATAGGGAAACAGTAGCCTGGACAGGTGATGTATGGCGGCCATTAATCGCACCATAGAGGAATTGAAATAAAATTGAAAATAGAATCATTTCTTTGGCTTTTATTCCATTAATCGCACCATAGAGGAATTGAAATAGTGCGAAGTGGTAGTATGTTTATGTTGCTTTTCACCATTAATCGCACCATAGAGGAATTGAAATCAAACCCAAACCTTACAGTCTTTCTTGGCTTTCATCCCATTAATCGCACCATAGAGGAATTGAAATCAGCTACGCCTACAACTGGGTATATCACCCCGGCATCCATTAATCGCACCATAGAGGAATTGAAATTCAGTAGCCGTTGTCAATCCGACTACAGGTCAATTCCATTAATCGCACCATAGAGGAATTGAAATGTCCCTGTTCCAAACTCAACATAGGGCGCATAATTCCCATTAATCGCACCATAGAGGAATTGAAATTTAGTTTGTATAATTTCATCTTCTGGATGGTCGCACCCATTAATCGCACCATAGAGGAATTGAAATATTTAAAGTCGGGTGTTTCTGTGTCCGACATATCGACCATTAATCGCACCATAGAGGAATTGAAATTTGGAATGAATGCAGTATTGGTGGGAGCCTGACGTTCCATTAATCGCACCATAGAGGAATTGAAATAGTATTCCAACATTTTATCAGCCTGCCATTTGAATCCATTAATCGCACCATAGAGGAATTGAAATAAAGAAAATGTACCTGATGAAGCATGGAAAAAAACCCCATTAATCGCACCATAGAGGAATTGAAATATTAAAGGTAAGCGTTAAACCTTCCTCATATCCTTCCATTAATCGCACCATAGAGGAATTGAAATTCAGAAGGCAGAAAGGCTATTCCGCTTTTGAACCACCCATTAATCGCACCATAGAGGAATTGAAATATGAATGAGCCAGAGGCTTTGACATTAGGTGTCTATCCATTAATCGCACCATAGAGGAATTGAAATTGCACGGAAATTGATGCATGTACCTGTGGTCCTGACCATTAATCGCACCATAGAGGAATTGAAATGGTATTTGAATACGATGCAAGTAATACGGTAACTTTCCATTAATCGCACCATAGAGGAATTGAAATGAACAACCAAGAAAGAAATGGGCTAAGAAAAGACGGCCATTAATCGCACCATAGAGGAATTGAAATTCGCTCAGAATGTATCTGAATACAACGATAAAAACGCCATTAATCGCACCATAGAGGAATTGAAATTGATAGCATTTCCACACAGCAACCCAAAATTACAGGCCATTAATCGCACCATAGAGGAATTGAAATAAGCAACTTTGGAAACAAAGGTGCAGGAACTTGAAGCCATTAATCGCACCATAGAGGAATTGAAATCAGGTAAGATCGTAACCGCATTTATGCAATAACACCCCATTAATCGCACCATAGAGGAATTGAAATATCAGAGAACAGCTTGGATTGGCTCCTGAGTATACTCCATTAATCGCACCATAGAGGAATTGAAATTGGCCAGGCGATGCGCTTCACGCTTGCCGGTGGCGCCATTAATCGCACCATAGAGGAATTGAAATTCAAATGAACTTGTTGCAGGATCGTAAAACTCCAACCATTAATCGCACCATAGAGGAATTGAAATTTAAGAGAAAAAATATCATTTATCCGTATCACTCAACCATTAATCGCACCATAGAGGAATTGAAATAGTGTTGGAGAAACATTAAAGATTCTTTGGCTTCCCCATTAATCGCACCATAGAGGAATTGAAATTTGCTCGACATAAGCCAAAGCCTCTGCTGCTGTCCCCATTAATCGCACCATAGAGGAATTGAAATGAAAGTAAAGCAAAATATTTAAATGAATTTGGTACGCCATTAATCGCACCATAGAGGAATTGAAATTGTAAGTTTGTCCGCACCCAATACGGCTCTTATACTCCATTAATCGCACCATAGAGGAATTGAAATAGAGTACAAAGGCATGGATATTATAATCCATTATTCCATTAATCGCACCATAGAGGAATTGAAATTTGGGGGATTGTTCTAAATAGTCTTATTGCTTCTTACCATTAATCGCACCATAGAGGAATTGAAATAAGACAAAGAAACCAATTTCATTCCTATTTGATAGACCATTAATCGCACCATAGAGGAATTGAAATCAGACAGGATGGTGTTCAATGAGAAAATGAAATACTCCATTAATCGCACCATAGAGGAATTGAAATTGAAAGAATTTGTAATGATATCCTCAGATGACCTGCCCATTAATCGCACCATAGAGGAATTGAAATTGATTGCCAGATTGACATTTGAAGATCCTGAAGAAACCATTAATCGCACCATAGAGGAATTGAAATTGTAAAGGGAATGGCAGGTGATATACAAAATTCAACCCATTAATCGCACCATAGAGGAATTGAAATAAGTCAGGTGATAAGCTGTATAAAGCTATTGACGTTCCATTAATCGCACCATAGAGGAATTGAAATAAAAGAAGTTGACAAAGCACTTGCAGACATTAACGAACCATTAATCGCACCATAGAGGAATTGAAATTTGAATAATTCACCGTATTTTGCCCGGATATTGTTCCATTAATCGCACCATAGAGGAATTGAAATTGCCAAAAGAACAGGGAATCCATAGGGTATATCCACCCATTAATCGCACCATAGAGGAATTGAAATTGTCTTTGTACGCCTGAGCCGCCATAAAAGGACTTACCATTAATCGCACCATAGAGGAATTGAAATTAGAATTATAAATTGCATCAATCCTATTGAGCCTACCATTAATCGCACCATAGAGGAATTGAAATCAGCCTACGGGCGTGCAGCTCAGGCTTACCGTGATACCATTAATCGCACCATAGAGGAATTGAAATAGGGAAAAATTCAAGGAAGTATTGCTAACTCTCAGACCATTAATCGCACCATAGAGGAATTGAAATTTCACAAGGGTAGGATCTCCCTCCCAATCGATGTTTCCATTAATCGCACCATAGAGGAATTGAAATTCGAGAAGCTTCAGGCAGAAATTGAAAGCCTGAGCACCATTAATCGCACCATAGAGGAATTGAAATACAACAGAAACGACATGCAGAAGCTCGCTCTGATCCCATTAATCGCACCATAGAGGAATTGAAATTCAATGGCCTTGGTGCGGTCATGATACTTCAATATGCCATTAATCGCACCATAGAGGAATTGAAATCCAACTCCGCAGCAGTTGATCTGGTTTTTCTCGATTCCATTAATCGCACCATAGAGGAATTGAAATTGAATGAACCAAACTCAACGGGTGGTTCCGGTTTTCCATTAATCGCACCATAGAGGAATTGAAATTGAGAGAAGTCAAGGCCATTGACGAAGAAATTGATTCCATTAATCGCACCATAGAGGAATTGAAATAGGAATGTGCAAGGATGGTTTTGCCACTTACTACACCATTAATCGCACCATAGAGGAATTGAAATAAAATGTTGGCATACTTCGGAGATCGGATCATCCAGCCATTAATCGCACCATAGAGGAATTGAAATCTGAGAAAATATGTACTCCTGTTTTGTGCGGATATGTTTTAGTTCAAAATTAAGTGATTGAAATATAGCCATTTATTTGCTTTGATTTTGTGATTTTGGGTGTCTCGGTCTATTTTTAGTTCATGTTTGTGAGACGTAAGAAGAATTCAAGTGGTAGTTTCAGCATTCAGATTATCCAGAAAGTTGGCAGGATCAATAAAGTGGTCAAGTCATTCGGGAGTTCCTTTGATGCTGTGGAGTTGGATATTCTTGAACGCCAGGCCCAGCTTGAAATTGAGAGAATTCAAGGCCAGACTTATCTGTTTTCAAATGACCGGGACAGCAGCTTAAAATCCATTCTATCGAATGTAGGCAACAACCAGATCGAATTAGTTGGTCCGGACAACATACTCGGAAGAGTTTATGAGTCAATGGGTTATCACAAAATCGGAGGCGATGATCTATTTAGGGACCTGGTTATGTCCAGGCTGGTTTATCCGGGCTCCAAGCTAAAAACAGTAGATTACCTGTCCAGATTCAAGAACAAGGAAGTCAGTGTTTATTCCATTTATCGGTATATGGACAAGATCCATAAGGAGTTCAAAGAGGATATAGAGAAAATAACATTTAAACACTTTGAGAAGATTCTGGGAGGGCATATCGGTATTGTTTTCTATGATATGACCACATTATTCTTTGAGGCCCCGGATGAAGATGATCTGCGGAAAATCGGTTATTCAAAAGATGGCAAGCATCAACACCCCCAGATAAAATTGGGGCTGTTGGTCGGTTCTGAGGGATATCCGCTTGGATATGATATTTTTGAAGGAAGTACTTATGAGGGATATACCTTGATACCTGTTCTGGAAAATATCCAAAAGAAGTTTTCCATCGGTAAACCTATAGTGATTGCAGATGCAGGCTTACTGTCCGGGGCCAATATCAAAGCACTTATCGGTCACGGTTATAAGTTTGTACTGGGCGGTAAAATCAGGAATGAGAGCAAAGAGATCAAAGATGCAATCCAGGAACTGGAAATAACCGAAGACAATCCCGGAGAAGTTAAAAAAGACGGTTATAGACTGGTTGTAAGCTTTTCTGACAAGAGACTGAAGAAGGATGCCCATAACAGAAAAAAGGGGCTTGAAAAGCTCGAGAAAAAGGTCAAAAATGGGAAAATCGACAAAAGCAGTATCAATAACAGAGGATATAACAAGTACCTCAAGCTCGAATCAGAAATCAAAGTAGCAATTGATTATTCCAAATATCAACTGGATGCCAGATGGGATGGGCTGAAAGGATATCTTACAAATACTGATATGAAAGCCAGGGAGGTTATTGATGCATACGGAAACTTGTGGCAAATAGAAAAGGCTTTCCGGATCAGCAAGACAGATATCAGAATACGGCCAATCTACCACCGAATACCGGAAAGAATACAAACACATATCTGTATCTGTTTTGTGTCTTATGCTGTATTTAAAGAAATGGAAAGACTTCTTAAAAAACGGAAAGTATCATTTTCTGCAAACAGAGCTATCGAGCTTACCAAAAACATGTACCAGATAAGGGTATTCCTTCCTGATTCTAAAACCTATACAACAGTTCCTCTCAAACCAACTCAGGAACAACAGGAACTAATCTCTGCAATCATGAAAACTTAGCTTGGGTGTCCCATCGCACAAAACAGGAGGAATTGAAATAGGAATGTGCAAGGATGGTTTTGCCACTTACTACACCATTAATCGCACCATAGAGGAATTGAAATAAAATGTTGGCATACTTCGGAGATCGGATCATCCAGCCATTAATCGCACCATAGAGGAATTGAAATCTGAGAAAATATGTACTTAGTGAATAGAAGTCCGATCCATTAATCGCACCATAGAGGAATTGAAATAACATCACCTGTATATAAAATATCCTCATTTGTCAACCATTAATCGCACCATAGAGGAATTGAAATGAGATTGAGAGCTGCAAACACTGTAGATAATTGGATCCATTAATCGCACCATAGAGGAATTGAAATAACTCTTCTGTAAGCTGTTGGGCTGCCTCCCATACTCCATTAATCGCACCATAGAGGAATTGAAATATATTCAATTATAGCCGAAGGTCTGAATGATGCAGGCCATTAATCGCACCATAGAGGAATTGAAATAAGATTACGAATATCATTTTCATCATCAACAGCAGGCCATTAATCGCACCATAGAGGAATTGAAATTTTCCAAGCGCAGAAGGAGGTTGTACGATTAATACACCATTAATCGCACCATAGAGGAATTGAAATTGCAGGAGATGCGGGCACTTGGTGACCTGGCATCGCCATTAATCGCACCATAGAGGAATTGAAATTATCTCCCGACTGTGAAGCTCTGATTCCAAATTCTCCATTAATTGAAATTATCTCCCGACTGTGAAGCTCTGATTCCAAATTCTCCATTAATCGCACCATAGAGGAATTGAAATTTGCCACATAGAAGTAGATCCTGTGTACTCGTAGTACCATTAATCGCACCATAGAGGAATTGAAATTTAAGTATGGCGGCATTTTATCCATCCTTGCGATCCCATTAATCGCACCATAGAGGAATTGAAATCAATAAAGTCGGGGGCTATGCTTTCTGGATAGTATGCCATTAATCGCACCATAGAGGAATTGAAATCGGGTTATGCGGCAAATGCCCTGCGGTCGCCGCGTTCCATTAATCGCACCATAGAGGAATTGAAATAGATTTTAGCCGCCGCCATCCACAACAAGAAAAGCGCCATTAATCGCACCATAGAGGAATTGAAATAGCGGTGATCGGGTATGAATCCGAGGCCTTCCAGATCCATTAATCGCACCATAGAGGAATTGAAATTGATACGGGGGTAGAAGTCAATGATCTGAACTTCAACCATTAATCGCACCATAGAGGAATTGAAATTTAAATGTGTACTCTCTCTTGTAAGTTCCTCCGTCTCCATTAATCGCACCATAGAGGAATTGAATTTATACTTAAAAATTAAAGAATACAGACTTATTTGGTTTAGATTTCAAATCAGCGGACGACTAAACAGATGACAAACAAGGGTTTTCATTTCAAAATAGTTTCAGAAGATGATTTCAGGTGGATGTTGGATTTGGAGGGGTAGAAACATTTTTTTGAAAAGATCAATATTGCATTAACACTTATTGCCCTGACTGATGAATTTTAAGACTTTGTCTATTTGGATAAACTGTTTCCTGAAGGAATTAAACTTTAGGATTTGAAATTGAAGGGGTTGGTGATAAACCATGGTTGATAGAAATGGAATAATGGGGAAAACTTAATTACTCCCAGAAGTCTAGATTTAACTATCAGTTTAATAATTTGAAACAAGCGTTAATCAAACTTCATTGGAACTTTTGCCCCATAAGGAATTATTTTCCCTTCCCAATAAGGCATTCCATCAATCATTTCTATCAGTCTCGTCTTACTGCCAGGTGCCGGTTTTGCACTTTTTGGCAAATAATTCGAAAGCTTATCCATTATAGGAATATATTCTTCCAATATAGCCAGATTATGCCATTCATTTTGATCATTTTTTCTGTCATAAAGTTCTCTGGAACCGTCCGCATATTGGATAAATCTCCATTCCTCAGTTACGACCACATGATTATCAGGGCCATGGGTACAGATAGCCGGAGATTCACGCCTATACCCAATATCCGTAAGGAGCGGTATAAGGGACTGTCCATCCAACCCATCTTTATTTGGTAATCCAGCAAGGGAGATCAATGTAGGATAAAGATCAAGCAGTTCCACCGGAGCATCATTTAATTTTCCTTTTTCAGGTATTCCCGGTCCTGAAAAAATAAAGGGTACCCTTGTTGATTCATGCCAAAGCGAATTTTTTCCTGTAATTCCTTTTGTGCCTAAATGGTATCCATGATCGGAAAACAACACCACAATGGTATTTTCAGTTAAGCCCTCTTTCTCCAATGTATCCAACAACCTACCTACCAACATATCGGCAAAACTTACACTTGCCAGATATGCCCGTACTTTTGGTTTCCATTGGTGGTTCATTTCGAGCCAAGCCAGTCTTGGTTCAGGAAGGTCCCAATGTAGATACCAAGAAAAAGGAGGAATGTCTTCACGGTCATCTGCCCTTGTTTCTGGTAAAAGCAGTTCCTCTTCAGGATAAAGGTCAAACCATTTTTGTGAAGCATATAAAGGTACATGCGGATGCCGAATTCCCACAGAAAGGAAAAAGGGTTTGTTTTCCGGCCTGTTTTCCAATTGTTCAATAGCCCAATCTGTGACTTTCCAATCATCTTGCAAGGAGTCACTTTCCGGATAAACTCCCCAATCAACCAAGGGGTGCCCGGTATTTTTTACAAATGGCTCTACAGGTCGGGGCAAGAAACTGCCATGAAAACCCCAAACACTGAATTCCGTTCCATTTCTTCTTTCTTCTTTTGGTGGAAAAGCATCGTGAAAGATTTTGCCCGTCGCCATGGTTTCATAACCGTTCTTCTCAAAATATTGTGGAAGCGTGACGAGGTCCTTATAAGGATCCAAGTCACGGAACCAAGGGCCCAAGGCATATATCCCGGTGGTGGTTGGTCTCAAACCTGTCAAAATACTTGATCTTGATGGGTTACATAATGGGGCTTGTACGTGGGCATTTGTAAATGCAATTCCACTTGCCGCCAATCGGTCTATATTGGGGGTCTGAACCATGGGGTGTCCTCCCAAGTACCCAACCCAATCGTTCAGATCATCAATGGCAATAAGCAAAATGTTAGGTTTTTCATTTTGGGCAGATACAGGCCCAACCGGAAGATTAAGGAATATTGCACTGAGGATGAATAATCTTGCAAATAGCTTATTCAGCAGTTGAAATGTCTTCATGGTAGTTTAGTGTTTTAATGTTTTGTTCAGCCATTTGCAAAATGAATCTTCGGTTTTGGGTCTCCATATTGGGAGGGTATGCAGATAACATGTGATCTTAAGATTGATGAATACTTTTCTTCGTTTATCACCTTGTTGAATTAAGGATTAGATTAAGTTTACCGAGTTTTCCTTTTGGTTTTACAGAAACCTTTGCTCCCGGAGGTGCTGAATAATTCAGGAAAAGGTTTTCTCCTTCAATTCTCCAATCCACTTCCACAGGTCCCAATGGATGTACCACAGTGCCTTTTGCCCATGAAAGTGTTTCAGATTGGGGTTGTATTTCAATAAGATCAGGATTGAAATCCCTAAAAAACCCCAGATTAACGCCTAAAGTCTCTGTAGCAAAGAAAAACAAAGGATGTCCGCTCCAAGCATGGCTGGAAGTACCGATATCGGAATTTACCACATCAAAATTTTCCCAAATGGTCGGCCGGTCATTGTGCAGTGCCATTGGTCCCCAATGCTTCTTAATGAAATTTTCCACTGATCCTGATTGCTCAAACCTGTATAGCAAGGCAAAAAGGTAAAAGGAACTGTATGGCGATATTTTTTCTTTTCTAGTATCCTGTCCTATGTCCAAGATTTCTTCTTTCAACCAATCGATTATTACTTCTTGATCTTTCGGTTCAGTGACCCCCATCAGTGTAGGCCAAATCGTAGAGGTAATATGCTTTTCCTGCAAGACTCCACCATCCTTGATTCCGTCAAAATAGTTCTCTTGAGAGGGATCCCAAAGCTTGGAATTTATATTTCCCTTTAGTCTGGCCGCTTCTTGGACAAATGCAGTTTTATCCTGTTGGAAACCAAAACGATCTGCCCATTCGGCCAATCTTTCTAAGCTGTAATAATAAATTGCTTCGAAGGCAGTCATCACTGCATCTTTTTTATTGATTGTTGTCCACTCAATAAATATACTCTCCGTTTTGACCAATCCATTTTCATATCTGCTTTGATATTGACCAATCAATGATTTGTAGTTTTCATAATGCTCTTTTACAAGGGCCCAATCACCTGAAAGTTTGGCATATTCATCTAAAGCAATCAGAGAAGAAAAAATATAATCCTCATGCCTGTTGGTAGCTCCCTCCCACATTTGGGAGCGATACATGTCTTGAAACAAATTCAAGGAATGTTTCACCAAACGCATATCTCCACTTACAGCCTGGGTCATTGCCATTTGAGGTATCATGTCTCCTGCATATAAGCCCCTTTCCCGGAAGGGAGTATCTGTATAAGAATCTTCGGCGCAGATCTGTAATGTCCGCCAAGAGGCTTCCCAAATTCTGTTGAGTAAAGGGTCGGAAGATGAAAATGAACCTATGGTTTGGAAAGGATACACCTGCCGGATCATTCCGACATTATCCAATCGAAAAGGAGTCTGATTATCTCTGACGGTGACTTTCAGGTAGCGGGCGCCGTATGGCTTGAAGGATTGATACCTTTTTTGATCCCCATCTGCCACAAATCTCAATCCTGCCCCCACCTGATGTCTTTTGTACAACCAGGGCAGTCCTGCCTGATTGAGTTCTTCCGAAAAACCAATATCAATGATGGTGCCCTCAGGAAAATCCCCCTCCACAAAAAACTGTCCCAACTGAATTTCCCCCATGTCAAAATAAAAACATAGTCCGGTTGGATTTTCCTTGTAAATCAGGGGCTCTAAAAATACTCCCGAAGGGAAAATAGGTTTTGCCGTATCAGCCTTCATCCAAGCCAAATCCTTTGCCGGATTGGTATTTTCTTCCCGGCTATGGGATCGCCAGTTTGAAGTGAAATTTTGTGTTATTTTGTCAATTCCAATACCCAGATCCAGCTGTTCAATTGCCTTTTCAAGATTGATTTCCAAAGGAACGAAGGAATAAAACCATTCTGTATCATCCGGTTTTTTAGAAGGTGAAACCGATAATCCAAGATTTGAGGGAAGCGAAAGGTAAAAATCCCAAGTCCCCCAGATGACCTTATTCCGAACCAATAATTCATTCCATCCCGGATTGAGGTCCAAATTAAACTCCTGCCGATGATAGCTCATATTTTCGGTTTTTTTGGGATTGATCTTATTTCCATTCAGAAAATACTCTCCCCACCACAAGCCTGCATTCACTTTTTGTTTTTTGGGAGAATAAATATAGGTGTAGACCAAGCCCGGATGACCTATTGAATATTCTTCTATATCCAAATCAGGAGCTGGTACCCTGAATGTGTAAATATCTTCTTCATTTTTGAGTGGATAAGCACCCATTAGTCTCAAAGCTCTGACATCTTCCATGGTCAGGTAAGGAATGGGTCTTGGGGCCATTTGCCCCCAATTGGCATGATTGGCAACGGGTACCGGGGTTTGCCAACCGTCGGTAGAAGTTCCTTCTGTATTCCAACCCTTATCTTTGCTCACATCCCAACTTTCTATAGGACCTTTGGCAAAAGAGAACCTTGGAGTAGTCTGGTCATAGCCGATGGATTTTTTTGCTTTCCAGGACTGAATATCAAGACTGATTTTTTCCGACCCGGCAAGAATTTCTCCCCAAAACAGCGCCGCTCCTTTATTATCAAAAAGTTGGAAGGTCTCCATTCCATTATTCATAGCCAAAACAGTGATCACATTATTCCCTTTCTTTAAAAAAGGTACCAGATCATAAGAGTCAAAATACGGATGGGTATGGAAAGATCTGACAGGCCCGAAACCCAAATAATTTCCATTGACATACAAGGCATACCTCGAATCTACATACAGGTTGAGCTCCCCTTGAAGGGCCTCTTCTTTTAGCTGAAAATCTTTTCTGAAAAACACATATTCGTTTCTTTCTCCTCCTTCTGCTCTGATCCAATAGAGTTTTTGGGGAAAAACAGACTGAGCAAAACCAATAAAGAGCAGCAAGCTTAGTAATTGGATTTTGATTCTTTGTCTCAAATTTTTAGATCTAATTAATGTTGACACTAACATTTTTTGTTTTTACTTATTAATTCACTCTAATCGGCTCCCTCATTTCATAGCGTGTCCATTCCAAAGACCAATTTGAAAGGATGAAATTGCTGGGAAGAAGGAGATTTTGAGCATGGAGACGGTGGTTATATAGTGATCTAACAATTTAATTTAAAAATCCCCAAACTCAAAAGGAGAATTTCTTGTAGGCCAATGTCTAGAGCTAAAAAGTGAGATTTGTAGATCTCAGGATATTCTAATTGTAGATAAGAGAATAAAAAACCACCGCCTCAAAGAAACAGTGGTTAAATAAAACCAATCAATCTTATGTTTTTTTATTTATATTCTAACCAGGCCGTTGCGTTGCAATTTTCATTTGATTTAAACCGGATCCATCGTGCCTGAAAACCTTCAGGAAAATCATATTTGAATATTTCTCCTTTACCAACTTTTACTTTTTTGTAAGTCATCCAAGGACCATGGCCAATTGGCTCTACTTCGATTGTAAATTCCACATCATTATTCAAGTCATGGCTGATTTCAAGGGATTTTTTATCATAGAACCCAATCAGATAAGGATCGGATGCTTGACCTTTGCTGACTTTGGAATTTTTCCATGGTCCGCCTTTTCCTGTAGGCTTGCCAAGTTTCCATAAATCATCAATTACACCAGCCCAAACTGCCGCTTTGCCATCTTTAGATTTAAAGATATTTTTGGAATTTTGGTTTGGATCAATCCCTGTCATAATTAACATTCCCCTGTATGATGCATAATCATGAATCTGAAGATTATGGGAGGATATAGGTCTGATTTTGGCGTATCCATCGGCATTTTCCGCAGGCAACTCATAAAATGTACCGTGGGCATTGAATAAGTCCCTTTCTGTAGCCACTTCTCTGCAAATCCTTAACAATCCATCGTTGGTTTTTCGGGTAAAATCTTCCTGACCCAATGGAAGTCTCCACCTTCGGTTTTTATCGTCAATAACCAAAACGGAAGATTCATCGATTTCAATTACATTTCTTGGAATGGCAAATTTGGAATTTATGAAATCACTTGTTTCAGCATCAGTTTTTGGAACAAGCTCCATTTTCTCATTCAACTCATAATACCCATTTTCATGGAAATCATTTTCACCGATTTCTCCTGCTACTACTCCAAGCGCTCTTCGATTATCACCAAGTCCGTAAAGCAATCCTCCCAAGGAAGTTTTTTCATCAATAGTTGAAATGCCATTAAAGGCTCCATTATCTCCAAATGTACTTTTGCTGTGTCCATTGTTATAGGAAAAATGAACGGTTGCTTTGGTGTTTTTATCCACTTTTACCCGGATCCATTCTCCTTTATCATTTTTGGGGAATTCAATTAGTTGGGTTTGTCCGGCAGACACTTTTTGGGATAGCAATGGTTTCCATGTCTTATCCCCATTTGTATCGACTTCAAACAAAAACTCGGTTTCGGAATTACCCTCATTAAGGATCCAAGCTGATCTATTGGCCCATCCTGCAAATAGAAAAGCTTCCGATTGGGCTCCAGCAGAAACGTTTTCTGATAGCCAAACAGCTCCGTTAGCGTCAGAAGGTCCAAGTTCATCTGGAAGACTGGTAGAAGTAAACCAAAGATTTGAATTGGATTGTCCCGGGCCTTCAATTCCACCTTTTGCTTTCCTGACATTAAGGAATTCTTTTTGGGCAGAATCATCACATCCAAACACAAGCTGGTCATTCCACCTTGTAAAATCCCCAATGACTTTCAGATAGGAAGACCTAGGCCTGATCCCCACGGAGTTTTTTGAAGAAAAGCCTTGAGGGAATTTCCAAAACATCCCATGCATGGTCATCAAGTAATCGGGATTTTCTGTAGTCCCAATATCCCTGATTCTCGGCCATTCCGTATTCCAACCATGAGCACCATCATAACTGTGGCTGGCTTTAGGCAATCTATAAAATGACCATTCTCCCGAATCTCTTACGCCAACCAATATAGATTTGTGGTCCCAACCTGTTGCCCAGATTGGGTCTTTTTCAGGATTAGGATTTCCATAAATTCCACCTGGTCCTGTCACTTCCACAAATTGCGCTCTTCGCACTGTTTTCCATTCCTTCCCGTCCCATTCAGCTAAAACCCCTGATTCAATATCAAATTGCTCCAATGCTTGTTGCCCTGATTCACCATTATTGCTATAGACCAGAACACCCTGTCCGGAATAGGCACCCTTTCCATGTGCTCCCAATAAAAGAGATCCCGGAGGATTTGAATCAGTATCATTTCCCTTTTGCCTTCCAACATTGGCATCTTCATAAAGCAGGGTAGGTTGAAGGGTATTTACATCAACTTCATAAAATCCTTCCTCCATTGTCGCAAAGTAGATTTTGCTTTCGGGATTTGTCAGGTGCCGGGCATTTCCAGTATGTCTTCCGGGCATTATTTCGTAAGGAATGGCCCTTACCACTCCCTGATTACTAATCGTATACGGCCCAATAAAAAGCTGATCTGATTCCTTATGGATCATCCGGTTTGCTGGAGTGCCACCGATGCTTTCCTCTCTGACTATTTGATTCAAATCTGTATCTATTTCATATAACTTGTCCGAAGAACCAAATGGCAAATGCGGCCCATAGGTGACTACCCAAAGTTTATCAGCCCAAGGCACTACTGCACCGGTTCCACATTCTCCCTCATCGTTGTAGTAGGCTAGATGGGGATACACTCCGCTAACATTTATCCATTTTTCTTCAATCTCCCTATTTTCTTCTCGTACCGGATTGCAGGAAACCAATACCAATCCTATTAGAACCAATAATTTCAATTCTTTCATACTATATGATTTTATGATTTAGAAAAAATCAATACCCGGGATTTTGCGTCAGATTAGAATTCAAAAACCTATCCGATGCAGGAATAGGCCATAGATACATCCTTTGTTCGTCAAAACTATAAGTCTGAAGCAGGCTGGCAAAATTTCTGGAAATCAGTTGTTGACTATCAAACAAAACCACTCCATCCTGATCTACGACAGGTAAAATCTGATCATTGAACGGCCATTGGTTTCTATCCTGCACAGTAGGTTGTGGCATACCCAAGACCACTCTTGTGATCGTTTTATTTCCAATTCTCCACCTGATTATATCTTGGTATCTTAATCCTTCCCTCATCAATTCAACCCTTCTTTCACGTCTTAACCTTGCCCTCAATCCGTTCTGGTCTAATTCAGAAACAGCTGGAAAAAGATCTGTCTGATTCAACTCTACTCCATAGGCTCTTGCCCGCACTTGATTGATAAGGTTTTGGGCAGTAGTCAAATCTTCATTGAGTTCTATCAAAGATTCAGCTTGCATCAACAAAATATCTGCATACCTCAAAATTATTAAATTTTGATCCGCCAATCTTGGATTATCAGCCCATCTCTGCTCAATACCTTTTTTCCAAAGCATTCCTGTAAAAGATGCGAAAATTGCAACACCTCTTGAATCATTGTTTCTTACTCTTTCATTATTTAATGTATTGATTGTTGTTATTGAATCAGGATGTGGTTGATATATAAACCCAAGCCAAGGAATACCAAATTCTACAATAGTCTCATTTAATCTCGGATCTCTGTTTACAAAAGGTTTTTGGGGGTCATAAAGTGGGGACTTGTCAATTGTCTCTCCATCGACACATTCAAATATATGTACGGCTTCAAACGTAGGCATAGCTGCACCAAAACCTCCTGCATTTCTAGGAATAAAATCCCGAGTCAAAGTATTATTAAAATTTACATTGAAATCAAGACTTTGAGGAATAAAGAAAATATTTTCTTTACTAGCCGCTCCTTCCTTCAAAAATAACGTCCTAAAGTTTTTGTCCAGATCATAAATACCCATGTCAATCACAGCTTTTGAAGCTATCTTTGAAATCTGAAAATCACCCAAATAAAGAGCGAATCTCGCTTTTATTCCAAAGGCAAAGCCTTGATTAACCCTATTTTCGTTATTTCGAGGTAGTAATAATGCGGCTTCATCCAATTCACTATAAATGAAGTTTTTAACTTCACTAACACCGGTTCTAGTCACATTATATGCTTCATTCAGAGGAATATTTGAAGTTAATAAAGGTACATCTCCAAACTTTGTGACTAATATGCCATAAAAATAAGCTCTTATTGCCCTCGCTTCACCTTCAATCCTATTGAGTTCGTCTTCACTTTCAACTCCTCTTAATTTTTCTATCGCTTGAAGCAGAGTGTTTGCTCTTTTTATCCCGTCATATAAATCAGTCCAATATACACCAGAAAGCGATGATTCAGAATTGATATTGCCTGTAGAAATGTCATTTGTAGCAGGACCACCTCTGTGAAACATGTCATCTGTCCACCAGTCTTCGTCAATTTTCCAAAGTTTTTTCTCATAGAGTGAGTTCAAACCAATTTCCAATTCGGGCAGATTTCTAAAGAAGTTTTCTGTTGAAATACCTGTTTTAGGAGTAAGATCTAAGTCTGCACAAGCATTTAAAGCCAAGGAAACTACGATTATATAGATTATTCTTATTTTCTTTTTCATGACTTCACCTATTAATGATTAAAACTGAACTTGTAAACCCATTATAACTGACTTCATAATAGGATAACTTGTGTTTCCTGCCTCAGGATCCCATCCTTGAAGGAAATTACTCTCAATCGTAAAAAAGTCCCTTAAACTCACATAAGCCCTTAGTCTATTCATCTTCAATCTTTCAATAAGCTGTAGTGGAAGAGAATAACCAAGGGTGATATTCTGAATCCTCAAAAAACCTCCATTGTAAAGCCAAAAATCTGAATTTTCATAATTTCTGAAAGAAGTTTGGGACAGGCGTGGGTAAGTGGCAGCAAGATTTTCGTCCACTGAATTTTCAGAACTCCAGAAATTTCCAACAATATTCAAAGGGATATTTCCAAAAGCTTCATCAAATGGTCTAACTTGGAAGCCCTCATACCTTCTCGTATGCTCTCCTACTCCATAGGCTACTAAGTTGAAATCAAAATTATTATAGTTCAGAGAAATGGAACCACCATAATTTAATCTTGGGAGTGAAGGTCCCAAGGGAACGCGATCTTCCTCATTGATAATGGCATCTCCATTGAGATCAAGGATTTTAACATCACCCGCTTTTGCTCCTGTACCATACAGATCCGCCTCTTCCTGGGTTTGGAACAAACCGTCAGTTTTGAACCCAAACCATTCATTATATGCAAAACCTGGTTGATTGACTAAATTACCTCCCCCTGTAAGGAAAAATTCACTACCAAGATTAATGACTTCTGTATTTACAAAAGCCGCATTTCCATTGATGGAATAATTTAACTTTCCGGAATTACCTCTAAATCCGACTTCAAAATCAAGCCCTCTAGCTTCTATGGAGGCAACATTTGTACGGGTGTTTTGGGGAAAACCGAGATAATTGGGAATGTCCAACAAATCAATGATATTTTCAGTAGTTCTTACATAATAATCCGTTGATAAAGTCAATCTGTCCCCAAAAAAACCAAAATCAAGCCCCGCATTGATAGTTTTTGTGGTTTCCCACTGAATCAAATTATCTGACAAAAAGTTTTGAACCAAGCCTAAGGCTGGAGAGATTTGATTATTATTGTAAAACAAAATATTGGTTATTGGCTGGAAAATTCCCTGATATGGATAAAAGTTAAAAAACTCAGAGCCACCAGTTCTCGCATTCCCGACTCTTTCATTTCCTACCTCCCCATAAGATGCTCTCAATTTCAAAAATGAAATAAAGCCAGGCATGTTAAAATTCTCATTGGAGATGACCCATCCTACAGATGCTGATGGGAAAAAGCCCCATCTTACATCAGGTGCAAATCTGGAGGATCCATCCACTCTGAAATTGGATTGAAAAAAATATTTCTGCTTATAATCGTATGAGAATCTTCCAAAATAGGATTCCAGTGCATTTTCAGATGCGAATTGTTGATTTGTTGCCAATGAACGATCGCCGAAAGCCAATGCAGGTAACTTTACAGAAAGATCTCTAGCTTCCGCTTCAACTTGTTCCCAAGAAGTCTTAAAGGATTCATATCCCACCAAAACATCGAAATTATGGTCATTGACGGATTTTTGATAGGATGCAAAAAGTTGATTTGTCAGGGAAAATACTTTTTGGTTTCCTAGAGTAAGATTAAGCTGATTCTGTGGAAAAAAGCCCCCGTCTAATCTTGGAATTATGGGTGGTGTCCTGAAAATTTCAAAATTTCCATATTCATATACGGGAGAAATATTTCCTTTGATATTAAATCCTTCTATAGGACTGATGGTAAATCCCAATGAAGCATTGAATACATCTCTTCTATTTTGTATATTCCCTCCCTCTACTACTTCAGCAAAAGGATTATCACCATCTTTTCCTTCACCCCATTCTCCATCTTGACGGATGCCTGAAAACCAAGCTGGAAATCTTCTGGCATCAGCTACTGCTCCTCTTTCATAGGCGGGATTTGTAGAATTTGAACCTCTATAACCGATATCTGCATTGGTTCTGAATATTTTACTGAATTTAAAATCATTATTGATTCTGAATGTAAGCCTGTCAAATCCTATATTGTCATGGATACCGTCTTCTTTCATATAACCAAAAGATGCTCTTGTAAATAGCCGTTCTGTACCCATAGACAGTGATAAATCATGCCTTTGCCTCGTTGAAGGGATGTTGTTAAAAATAAGATCTTGCCAATCCGTATTTGGGTATCTGTCAGGATCATCTCTATTCAACTGCTCATAGTTTTCATTGACTGCCGTATCAAAAATAATTCCTCCACCATCATTCAAAGACCTTTCATTACTCAAGATCCTGAAGGTTTTGGCATCTGTGAATTTTGGCAAAGTTGTGGGTGAATTAAAACCGAAATCAGAATCAAGATTGATTTGTATTTTCCCTTCTTTCCCTCTCTTTGTAGTTACCAAAATTACCCCTGCGGCAGCTCTTGCACCGTAAATTGCCTGGGAGGCGGCGTCTTTGAGCACAGTAATATTTTCGACATCATTGGGATTAATATCTTCCAGACTCAATCCAGGTACACCATCAACAATAACCAGAGGATCATTCACATTTAATGAAGTTATCCCTCTTACCCTAATTGTAGAAGCTTGACCTGGGGCGCTTCCTGTTCTAGAAACTGTTACCCCTGCCATAGCACCTTGAAGAGCATCTGACAATTGAATCGCTTTTCTGTTATCTATTCTCTCGTTATTTACAGTGGATACAGATCCGGTAAGGTCCTTTTTGTTTTGTACCCCATATCCCATAACAACCACTTCTTGTAAAGAACTGGCATCTTCCAGAAGGATAATATTGATTATAGATTGTCCGGATAATTCGACCCTTTGCTTTTCAAAACCAATAAAAGAGAACAACAATATCCCTTCTTGTGGTACTTCCAATGAATAATTTCCTTCTAAATCAGAAATAGTGCCTATTGAAGTCCCTTCAATTATTATTGAAACTCCAGGTAAGGGTTCACCATTATTATCTTTCACCGTTCCGGTCACTATTTTCTCATAACCTTCGATTATTAGAATACCACCCCCATCTTTTCGACCTTTTTTAGGATTGACATGAATATTTTCATTCACCTGCACAAAGTTCATTTGGGTTTGTTTGGATATCTCCTCGAGGACTTTGTAAACTGATTTATTTTTTTCAACAATTGTAATAGTTTGGTTGAAATCAATGAGATTATCATTGTATGTAAAGCGGAAATCCGTTGTGGATTCAATTAATTCAAAAGCCACGCTGACAGGCTTTTCTTTAATCGCAATATTTACTTTTACATTTTCAATTGTCTTCCGTTGGGCATTACTGTCATTGGCAATCAGGACAGTACAGAAGAACAACTGAATGATAAATCCATATAGGAGTCTTTTGGAGAACATAATTAGTTGTCTCTGTATATTTTTTTTCATAATATTGAATGGTTTAAGTGGTGAAAACTTGAACTCTTGCCTCTCAGTGCTACCAAGTGATGTGAGGCTTGGAAAGGCAGAAATCAGTTCCCCCCAGAACTTCTTCTGCCTTTTGTTTTTTATCCTGAATCTTCAATTATCTTGCTCATGGTTTTTAGGGTTTAGTGATAGTGACTTTCCTTCCTTTTATGGTATATTTTAATCCGGATGTTAAGCTTATTCCTCTAAGGACATTCTCTAAGGACTCTTCTTTGTATTGGCCTGAATACACCCAGGTCTCACTGATTTTTCCCTTTACCTCTATTTCGACTCCGTACCAATTTTCGATCTTGGATTTGGCCTCTTCAAAACTATCGCTGTTGAAAATCAAATACATATCCTTCCACCCAGTGATTTCCATCAGATCGAAATCCGATTTATAGAATTTTCCTGTTTCCTCAATTACCAACATCTCATTGGGATTCAACAATACCTGATTTCCAAGCCGGTCATTTACTTTGACCTTCCCTTCAACCAAGGCCACAGCCAATCCCCCTGCTCCATTTTGCCTGACATTGAATGAAGTGCCAAGCACATTGATGGCATTATCTCCAACCGAAACAATAAATGGCCTGCCGTCCTTTGCTACTTCGAAATAAGCCTCGCCCACCAACTCTACCTTTCTTTGGTCCTTTTCAAATACCTCAGGATAAGCTATTTTACTTTCTCCGTTCAAATGAATTTTAGTACCCTCAGAAAGGGATATTATTGACTTTTTACCTGCCGGATTTGACCTTGAAACAATCAATGTTTTTGGGATTTCTGTTTGGATTTCAACTCCTTTTACCATCACATCATAAGAAATCCATATACAAAATCCGATAACCACCGTAGCTGCAATTTTTCTGATGGAAAAAATAGAAAACCAAGAATTGGATTCATCGGGTTTGGGCTTGACCGGCATTTTTTTTTCTTCCGCTTTGATAATGTTTTCAAACATGTCCACATACAATGCATCAGAAATTCCAGTATTTTGATTGGATTGAATTGACCGGATAACAGACGCTGCCTGTTGCACAACTTTCCTTTTCTCAGGATGCTCCGAAATCCATTTTTCCCAAAAATGTTGGTTATTCTCATTGGGATTTTTTACCCATTGGATAAAAAATTCATCCGTGAGAAAATGCTCTATATCGTAATCTTTGAATTTCATTGTATAGTATTAATGCTTAAAATATTCAATAGGTAAATAATAGGTTTTTAATTTTTCAATATTTGTTTTAGGCTTTCAATGGCTCTATAAACCAATTTTCTGGCTGATTTCACTTCATTAAATTCCAAAACCTCGGCAATTTCCTTGTAACTCATCCCCTCTTCGTACAAAAGAACAAGCGCTTGACGTTGCCTTGCAGTCAGTTGGTTCAATGCTTTCTTTAACTGGGTGTTCATTTCGGACTCTGATTCTAATTGTATCACTTTGGTTTCATGGGAAACTTCTATCAGAAATGCATTTTCCGGTAATTCAGAATTTTGACTGGAATGACTGCTTTCTTTTTTGATTGCTCTGAACAATTCTCTCTGCAGTATTTTAAGTAAATAGGATTTAATACTGATTACATTTGATAATGACCCTCTTTTCCGCCTTAGGTCAATAAAAATGTTCTGCATACTGTCTTTGACCAAATCAACATCTTTGGTGATTTGAATGCCAAAACTGAACATGATTGGGGTAAAACACCTATAGATGTAATTAAATGCCATTTCATCTCCTTTGTCGAAAGCATTCCAAACCTCCAAATCAGATTTTTTTTCAAAGATTTTAGTTGATTCAGAATGCCTTAAAGAGATAACAGAAGAAAGTTTGGTTGTTTGGGGTTTATTGACCATAAAGGCTATGTGGTTATTTGGCTTTCTATTATTAAGAGGATGAGTTATATAAAAATGACCCCATAAAATTTTAAAAAAATATTTTTTAGAGAAAAAATTTTCTAAAAAGTAAAATGGATAGTTCCGTGGTCTTCAATAACCAGATTTTGTTTTTCAATTGAATGAGTAAATTCCAATGCTCAGTCCAGCGTTTCCAAAGACTGTTTCAACCAGATCAGGGCTGAATAAAGTCCTTCCAAATATCCATCAATAATATCTTATCCAACTCTCCGGTATAAACCAATAACCTGTACCAAATGACTTCCTTTTCCCCCTCAGCTATTTTCCAATCTCCCAAAATCTGCCTGGAAGGGCCCATTCCCAACTCATTGTCCACCCGCCATGGAGTCGGAAAGGCTTTGTTTTCGGGATGGTCAAATATGGCGATGTGTGCAAAATCATCCCGGCCGTCAAGCTTGATCCCAATATCACTCCAAATGGAACGCTGTCCTTCCAGTTCGAGATTCCGCAATCCGGAAGCACTGACGATTTCACCTACTGTCTCCTTCACCCAAGGCATACGGACAAATAACCCTCCTACATAAAACTTTTCCATCACCACATCGGATTTGGCCTCTCCTGTCCATTGCAGTTCCAGCACATAATGTTCACCGAAATGCTGCATGGACCAGTCTTGGGTTTCAACCATGATCGTCTTTCCGTTTTCATCCAACATATTATACTCCGTCTGCCATTTTACCTGAGTACCCTCGTCTTCAAAAACAGTAGCAGAAACCCCACGCCAATAATCATTTTTCCAGTTCATAAAATAATCCCGCCCGTTCACTTTTTTCAGTCCCCAGTATATTCCCGTTTGATGCAGATGGTGTGCAGGCCGGTATTCTGTCATCACCCCATTTCCATCCGGTGCAATCAGGGGATGGATGTAGGGCCGTTCATTTTGTTTGGCAATTTGGGTTAAAATTGGCGTATTGGATTGACCATGAAATACGGAAATGCTTCCGACAGTCTGATCCTGTTTGATCTGTAACGGCTTGGCAACTAGTTGTTGCTTGGAATTTGGATTTTCTGACAGCAAGTTGACAACATGGGTATCATCCAAAGGAGTCAGGTTTAAATCTCCAGTTTGGATGCGGACATTGCGAAAGCGGATTGAAAAACTCCCTTGGGGATCGTTTTCGTTATTTGCATGTAATTGCAGTCCAATAAATCCTTTAGGATATCTGTCATCAATGAGATGGGCTGCGGGAACGCCGTTTATCCAGGTCCTCATCATAGGCCCTACAGCTTCAATTCTGTAGCTGTTCCATTGGTATCCGTTTTTATCGTCTCTTTTAAAGGCTTCTTTCGCAGCTTGACTCATTTTGTCGGGTGGATAAATCCAGCCACGGTCCGCGCCTTCTTCATAAATGGCCCCACTCCATTGTTGTGGCTTAGGATCAACTTCCATTTGGTAACCATGGACACGACCATTTTTGAAATCATCATAGCTCAAGGACCGGAATTGGATTCCGGAATTATTCATCAGGGTATCAATCGACACCTCAAGTTCGAGCACAAAATCACCATATTGCTGTAGGGTACAGAGAAACCCGTTCGGCTCTCCGGGAACAGTACTTCCCACGATCATTCCTTCCCTCACCTCCCAAATATGCTTTCCATTGAGCTCCTGCCATCCGCTAAGGTCTTTGCCATTAAAGAGGCTTTGCCAATATCCTTCCTGCGACCATGATGGTGGAGAAAGGGATAAGAAAAAGGCCAGCAGCCATGATATTGAGAAGGTTTTATAATGTTTCATTTTGAAAGATTTTTTGAACGGATTACCTGTTTTGATTAGTAATGCCATGGTAAGAATTATTATCCTTTCTGGACCTGAAAACCTTCGAGGTTTGAAAAAAACCTCAAAAGTTACGGCCGAAACCTTTGAGGTCTTTTAAGATTTGCCCCAAGATTTCAATTGCCCGATTTTAAGACCTCGAAGGTTTTATCCTTACTTTGGACCTTAAAACCTTCGAGGTTTAGAAAAAAAACCTCAAAGGTTGCCTCAGTCCGGCAAGGCAAACGCAATCACCGAATCTCCGACTTTGGTGCCGTTTTTTCCGCCACCCCCTGCAGCAATCACTACATATTGTTTTCCTCCAACCATATACACACTTGGGGTGGCGTAACCACCTGCCGGCAACTGATATTCCCACAATACTTGGCCTGTGAACTTATCAAATGCCCTGATCTTTTCATCTGGTGTAGCAGCTATAAATACCAGATTTCCGGCTGTTACCACAGGGCCGCCAAAGCTTTTGGAACCCGTATTCCTGATCCCCTGGGCAACCAGTTCGGGGTATTCTCCCAAGGGAACCTTCCAAAGAATCTCCCCTTTATCAAGGTCTACTGCATTGAGCGTTCCCCAAGGCGGAGAGATGGCAGGATAACCATTCTGATCCACAAAGAAGGGTGCAATATTGGCGTATCGCGGTACTTTTGAGTTTTTATCATTCAACTTACCAACATCTCCCACATCCGCATTGAAGTCTTCGCTTTCCAAATAGGCTACAAGTTCATCCAGTTGCTTATCGGAATAATGGCTGAAAGCCGGCATCATTCCACGACCGAAGGCCAAGACTGATTTGATTGAATCGCGGCTCAGTTTAATGTCGTTAAGCGGAGGAAACAAGGGCGGATTACCCACCTTGTTCAACCCATGACAGGCTGTACAGGCGGTGTTGTAAATCATTGCCCCCCTTTGTATGGGTGTGGCCGTGGCAGAGTCAAAGTTTGTCAATGGAATCAGGCTATGGATGGTGGGTGCCTCGTTGATGTTGACAAACATGACATTGGTGGCAGGATCAAAAGCCGCACCGCCCCACTCTGCACCGCCCTGATGCCCGGGCATGGTGATCACCCCCGCCACGGAAGCCGGGGTATACAAAGGACCGGTTTCATGTTTTCTGAAAATATTCAGGACATACTCATGGGTTTCAGGAGTTATGTTGCTCAGATCAGATTCCCGAAGTGTTGTACGGTTCAGTGGTGGTGGCTTCAAAGGAAAAGGTTGAGTTGGCCAAGCTTCTTCACCCGGAACCTTAGAAGTGGGAACGGGTAAATCTACCACCGGAAACACAGGTTCACCTGTTTCCCTATCCAATACAAATGTCAGTCCCTGCTTGGTAAGTTGTACCACAATGTCCCTGGATTTTCCATTGGCAGTAACGGTGGCTAAAATCGGAGCCGGGGGCAGGTCATAATCCCAAATATCATGGCGAAGGGTCTGATAATGCCAGATTCGTTTGCCTGTGGTGGCATCGAGCGCTACCACACAGTTTGCAAATAAATTCTCGCCTTTTCGCATTCCCCCAAAAATAAAATCAGGTGCCGGTGAACCCGTCGCAAAAAATACCCAACCGCGATCTTCATCAAGCGTCAGTCCGCCCCAAGGATTTGTCCCACCATAACTTACCCCTTCTTCAAATTGCCAAGTGTCATAACCCAATTGCCCCGGTTGGGGTATGGTGTGAAAAATCCATTTGAATTCTCCTGTCAGGGCATCATAACCCCGCACATCGCCTGGAGTAGACGGATCCTCTTCAGGTGTACGTCCTCCGATAATGATGAAGTTTTGGTAGACAATCCCTTGGCTTGTCGCTTCAAAATCAACCTGTTCCGGGTCTTGAGGTAAATTTTTTCTTAAATCGATCCAACCGTTTTCGCCAAAGGAAGTGATCAGTTTACCGGTCTTGGCATCTATGGCATAAACCCGGTCTTTTACAAAATTCAGTATCCGTTGGTTTTTTCCTTCTGAGTCTTCCCAATAGGTAAGTCCTCTATTCCTTCCCCTAAACGGCCTTTCGTCATTTCTGTAATCGTCAGGTCTGAACACCCATACTTCCTTTCCGGTAGCCGCATTCAATGCCACTGCATTTACTTCCGGGGTAGTGAAATACAATAAGCCATCAATGATGATGGGATTGGCATACATTCCTGGTCCTACAGGATTTCCGTGATGATATTCCCAAACTTTCTCGAGGTGCTGAACATTCCCGGTATGGATTTGATCTAATTCGGAGAATTGGATCCCGGAGGAATGTCCCCTGTAAATCCCCCAATCCTGATGGTTATTGAGCCTGCTTTTCCATTGGCTATCCTGAGATTGAGCGGTATCCACTTTTTCGGAACAGGATACAACAAGAAGTATATAACTCAAAAACCAAGCTTGATTTCTAAAGAGGTATTTGATGCTCATAAATAATGCTTCAACAGTTCATTTAATATTTGCTTAACAAATTCACACCAGTGAACCAAACAACGTCTCGCATAATGCAATATAGTATAGCATCAGTTTAAATCCGTCTTTTACTCCATCAGCGGAAGAAACCGCTGTTTTCTTTACCATTCAGGAAAGACTGGAAAAGATTTTGATAAAAATACTGGAGGTTTTGGCAGACGGTGTCTCCAAGTTTGATGAACTGAATGGTATGGACAAATGGGTGGGAAAAAAGTTGTGCTGAGTAAAACGAAGTGACTGTAATTTCAATATTGAAAAAAACCAGTCCAGAGGCCGGACTGGTTTGTCATCAATAAACCCAATCTATTTATATGTTGCTATCGAATACCAGAGAGTTTTTTTGTGGTTGTTTTAATTTCATTATTTGAATTTTGCGCAACCTTTAGCTTTTATAATTAAGAGGGATGTCATTCTCAAAATAACCCCAATTCATTTTAGAAATTTGATGGGTTTGGGGTAAATGATGTAATTTTGAAAGCAGAACTTAATTATTAAATTTAAAAAAAGAGGCATTAATTTTTATATGTGTGAAGATACCAATGTTTTTAATCTTCAAGAATTTTAGTTTCAAATCCATCAATACTCAGTGTGTTTTTATTTTTCCAATATTCTTTGATCTTATCTTCCCCTTGTTTTTCTGACCAAGTATTCAAAGTAGTCCGCTCCTCCCTGAAATCCATAAACGGAACAGCAAAACCACAGGAGGTCTGAACCAAGTCAACTTCCATTTCTATGATTTGCCTTGCACCTGGATTTTCAGGAAAAAGATCTGAATAGTCTTCAAACTTTCTGTCTCTTTTATGATAAATCTTTGCTTCACCGTATAACCTTAAAATCATGGGTTTACCTTCAAAAGCACAAAACATGATGGTCATTCTGTTATTTTTCAATAAGTGCGCAGCCGTTTCATTTCCACTACCAGTCAAATTCATCCAAACGATTTTATTCTTGCCTATAACCCTAAAGGAGTCCATGCCCTTAGGTGACACATTTACCCTACCTTCACAGGCAGCTGTTCCAACAAAAAATATTTTTTGATTTGCAATGAAATCCTGTAATTCGGTCGTAATAAAATCTAATTTCTTTCCCATATTTAAATCCTCTCCAAATACCTCTCCAACAGTTCCTGAGAGATTTCTGAAGAATCCCCATATTTTTCTCTCAAAGCTTCCAAGTCTTTATGCAGTTTTTCCCTGATTTCGGAATACGCCGGATCATCATACACATTTTTCAACTCGTGCGGATCATTGGCGCGGTCATACAGTTCCCATTCGTCCACATCGTAGTAAAAATGGATCAGTTTGTATTCTTTGGTGACAATGGCATAATGCCGCTTGACCATGTGTATAGAGGGATATTCATAGTAGTGGTAATAAACAGCATCCCGGTTCCACTGATCTGAATTACCGGTCAATAACGGTATAAGACTTTCTCCCTGCATATCCGAAGGAGCCTGGATTTGGGCCGCTTCAAGGAAAGTTTGAGCGAAATCCAAGTTCTGTACCATCACGTCTGACCTTGAACCTGCTTTGATCTTTCCAGGCCAGGCTACCATTAATGGCGTTTTAAATGATTCGTCATAGACAAAACGTTTGTCAAACCAACCGTGCTCACCTAAATAAAAACCTTGGTCCGAAGTGTATACGATAATGGTATTTTCCATCAATCCGTTTGCTTCCAGATAATCCAAAACTCTGCCTACATTCTCATCTACAGCAGCAATGGTTCCCAAATAATCCTGCATATACCTTTGGTACCTCCACTTCATTTTATCTTCTTCGCTCATTCCTGGAAAAACCTTTTTAAAATCTTCATTGACCTGGGTGTAGATCTTGTCCCAATTTGCCCTTTGGCTTGGGTTCATCCGGCCAACTTCCCTTTCAAAGGCTCCCTTATCCCAACCTGAGGCATCAGGAATACCCAATTCATCCATGACCTGTGGATACAATTTGGAATCGCCTGCCCAGTTCATATGCTTCAACAGGTTCATCTCCGCTTCTTTTGCTGCACTTCCCCTTCCGGAATAATCATCAAAAAGAGTTACAGGCTCAGGAAATTCCTTTTGCGTAAATTCCGCAATATGTCGCTCAGCAGGTAGCCATTCCCTATGCGGAGCTTTGTGCAAATACATCAGCAAAAATGGTTCTTCTTTATTTCGCTCGTTTTGGAGCCAATCCAAAGTCATGTCTGTAATGATATCCGTTACATACCCTTCCACATCATAAGTGCCATCATTTTTGGTAATAAAAGTGGGATTGTAATAGGTGCCCTGACCAGGGAGAATTTTGAATTGGTCAAACCCTTTTGGATTGTTGCCAAAATGGAGTTTGCCAAACATGGCTGTCTGATAACCTGCATTTTGCAGGATTTGGGGAAAAGTAACGTTGGTAGTATCGAAGGGGAAAATGTTGTCGGTCTTTCCATTGAGATGGGAATGCTTACCCGTAAGGATCGTAGCCCGGGATGGGGCGCAGATCGAATTGGTCACGCAGGCATTGGTAAACAACATGCCCATTTTGGCTATCCTGTCAATATTTGGGGTATTGATCAACTTATCATCATAAGCTGAAATGGCCTGATAAGCATGGTCGTCTGACATGATAAAAATGATATTGGGTCTTTGTTGTTTTTCTTCCTGAGGAGTTGTATTGCAGGAAAAAAGACAAGCTATAATCCCCAATGAAAAAAGGATGTTCAGGTTGTTGTTTGGCATAACAAAGTTAATTTAGGTTTAATGGTTTTATCATCTCTTCCCAATTTAAGGGTAGTATTCTCATTTTCAAAAAAATAAAGCTTCCCTTTGGCGGAAGCTTTATTGAAATTTCAAAAATGAATTAAACCATTAGCATAAGCTTTACTGATATAAGTTGTTGAACAGCATTTTGAAAGTGCCTTGGGACTGAGCCCTGTAAGTGATTTCAGGACCGTAGACAAAAAGCATTCCTTTGCCTATTGGAGCGGAAAAGGCTGTGATCCCATCTTCAAGATAGGATTGACCCCAAGCCCAACCACTCTTCAAAGGTGTTTTGGTATCAAACCAACCCAATACCTGTAGACCCTGTAATTTGGCTTCCGGTTTTAGATTGAAAACCGGACTGTTGTTAAACAATACATCAACATGACTGTCCAATCCCCAATTTGCAGGCTGAGAGTTATCCACTCGGGTAACCAATACAGATCCCGGGACATAATATTTCTCTCCGGGCAATGGTTTTTCAGATCCATCTCTCTGGACTTCCACTAAGGCATTTCGGACTGGTAATTCCAAGTGATAAGCCAAGGCAGAGGCATTGCCGACAGCTACTACTTTTCCACCATTTTCAATAAATGATTTGATCTGTGGGATAGATTTTTCAGCAGTGATATTTCCCAGCATGTGGTGATATTCAGCAGGAATGGATTTTTCATCCGGAGGTGAACCCCATCCACCAGAATTACCTCTACCAAAAGCAGGTATTCCGCCACTGATAAAGAGAATAGCATCATACTTATTGTTCAGGTTTCCGGCATCGATCTCTTTGGCAAAAATCAATTCAAACTCAAAATTATATTGTTCCAACATCCATCTAACCCATCCGCTTGGCATAGAACCTCCATAGGTATCGAATAAGGCGATTCTGGAAGGTTTGATATTGATGGCATTGCCTGGGGCAGCTTTGGCTGCAGTGACCTGAACACCATATTTTGTTGCTTGCTCAGCCAAAACTTTTGACCCACTTTGGGGGATATAGAATGAGCCGGCAGGCATTCCTTCAATCGCACCTTGTGTTCTTGAAACCTTGATTCCTTTTTTCAACAATTCATTTACAATGGGGAAAGCATCATTCTGCTTACTGCTTAGGAAAAAGCCTGATTTGGAACTGGGTATTTTAACAGCCGGGACAGCTTCCAATTTTCCGTAAGGCAATGTCTCGAATGGACCTGAAAAACCATCCAAAATACGGTCAAATTGAATACCCATCTGATAAGCCAAAGTCCATCCTGCAGCATCGTAAGGTCTGATTGGAGGACCACCTGGATACTGGAAATCATTAGGATAATCCTGCGGCTCAAACATATCGATAATATGCGGTCGGAAAGCCTGATCTGTTTTGACTATGTAAGATCCTTTTGGGTAAGTCGTCCCATTTACAGAGAATGAGGCTGTTGATTTTTCTATTCTAATACCGGTTTTCACCAAAGCATTGATAAATTTCACAGCTGTCGCAGGATCTTTTTGGTCTGCGGTGATGATAAACCCTCTGGGGTCTCTTTTCTCTTTTGCCTGATAAACACTGTCATAAAACACAGAAGGTATTGCTCCACCTCTTCTTGAAATAGGATTGGTTGAAGCAGGATACTTGTCTTTGTCCTTTTCGTAAGCCGTTTTGATAGCCTCAATCTTACTTGGAAATGGCGTCCAATAATCCCCGCTTCCCCTTTGGATAGAACCTTTACCCATCACATAAATATTGTACAACAAGTGGTCACTGTTCCTAGCTGCATAATCCAAAACCGCAAAGTTCATCGATACTGAATAATCAATAGACTGTTGGAAATGCCAGGATTTTTGTGGGGTGACAGGAAAAGGTGTGTTACTATTGGGCAGCAATCTGTCCGGTACCAAAGGGATTTCCTCTGGATTTGGGCCACCTACTATCTCCGTCAAAATGCCGATCATATTGTGGTAATGGGTAGTGGTTCTCAATCCGCCATTGTACCAGGTAGAAAATGAAGAACCGTCCATTCTTGTAAATCCAGGTTTGTTTTCTGCATTCAATCTGTTGTACATGGCAGCACCTACCGCATCGATACCCGTCACCATCATCGGATCAAATACATAATTGAAGGGGTCTCTATAAGGAGGTCCAGCTAAAACCGAGCCAGCAGGACCTCTCTGGTGGTGATTGTACATGACCTGGGGAATCCATTCAATAAAAAGCTGATAGCCAAGATTGGTAGATTCCTTCATGTTTTGAATGTAGAAATCCCTATTGTTATCATGACCGATATACTTTTGGTAGAGTGTGGGCAGGTTTGAAAGACTTCTTTTTTCCGGCACTGATTCTCTCATATACCAATTGCCGATTTTTTCATGTCCATCAGGGTTGGCATGAACCAACAGGATCACCACATTATCCAATATCCTTTTGGTTTCTGCATCCTCTTTGGTGAGCACTTGGTATATGGTTTCTGACAACTGATGGGTGCCTACGGTCTCTGTAGAGTGCAGTCCTCCATCGATCCATACAATGGCCTTTCCTTCTGTGGAGAGTTTTCTGGCCTCTTGTTCCGATAATCCCTCAGCCCTTGCCATTTTCACAGAGATATCTTTGAATTTATCCAAGTTGGCATGATTCTCCACAGATGTAACTATCATCATCCATTGATCTCTGCCTTCTTCGGTTTTTCCTATGGAAACGAGTTTGGCTTTATCCGAAGCTGCTGCAACTTTTTTGAAGTACGCTTCTGTCTGCGTGTAATTGCTGATGTGGTAATCATCTCCCAATCCAAACCCAAAATGCTCTTTGGGACTTGGAATTTTTTGGGCCATGGAATTTCCGATGAACAATAAAATCATTCCCAAAAGGAAAACTCCTCTTTGAACTGATTTGCTTAAGTTTATTTGGTTTTTCACTGTCTTATCTTTTTATTTTTTGTCTTATTTTAAAGATATTGAATTTCCTCTTTGAATTTAGCCCAGTTAGAAAATGGATAGGATCAAATCCATTTGAGACCTCCATATTAATAATTATTTCAGCGGGAAAATGCGCATTTACAGCAACGGTTGATAAATTGATATCAGCAAGCTTAAAAAATAATATCAAACCTGTCATATCATTCCAATTTTTTCAAGAAAACACTTTTCAACTCAATATTTCCAAGATCCTTTCCTAAGAAACCAATTTCAAGGTTTGCCGCCCCTGCCTCAAATCTAAATTCCCCAACTGAAATCATAGGCCATTCCATTTCTTCCACTTCTGTTCTCGGCACCCTATCCTGATTCGGAATCAGTTTGGTTTGATGAATTTGATCAGTTTCATAAAACAACTTACTTCCCTGGGCGGAAACCTCCATTTTGAATGGACTGTCATTTGCCATTTGAACAAAAACCTCATAATTGGAATCTGCAATGGACTCCATTTCCCAAAACACTTTGTCCTCAGGGTTTTTGAAATTGATAAACCAATCATTTGCCCAACCCATTCCTCCTTTAAAAAGAACATTACCCAATCGTTTTCCATCAGAAGCGGGCAATTCAACGGTTGTAACATGGGGATGACCTATTTGAATCAAGGGTGGTTCAACACCCTTCTTGGTCATCTCTTTAAGCCAATCCAAATAAAGCATTTCCAATTCCCCGGCTATTCCAGGTTGCTGATCTATAATATTGGCTTTCTGAGAAGGATCTTGAAGAAGATTATAAAGTTCTTTCTGATTGTTCTTTATTGTCAATAGATATTCCTGATTTCTGACAGCACCGGGAATGGTATCAAATGTTAAATGTACATGATGGGTAAAAAAATCCCGGTCCTTCCAATCTTCAACCTCTCCTTTAATCAATGGAAAAAGGCTTCTTCCATGAACACCAAGTTTTTCCGGTATTTTAATATTTAAAAGTTCTGCCAATGTTGGCAAAATATCGATGTGTCCGGCCCAAGGTTTGACTATCTGATGCTTAAAATTTGGGATTTTGATAAAGAAGGGCACCCTGACACCACCTTCATCCAGATCTGCTTTTTTTCCCTTCATTCCACCATTGTAGCGGATACCGTTGGGGCCATTGTCGGTCATGAAAATGACAATGGTGTTTTCAATTTTTCCGCTTTCCTTCAAAAATTCCATCAGTCTCCCAACATTATCATCTATGTTTTCGACCATCCCATATACGCAGGCATCTTTATCATCAAGACCCATGGATTTATATTTATCGAAATATGCATCTGGAACCTGAAAAGGACTGTGGGGAGTATTCAAGGAAAGCATAGCAAAAAATGAATCCTGCTTTTCCATAAATTCAATGGTTTTGTCTGTCAGGACATCCGGTAAAAAACCCTCTGTCTGTATTTCTTCAAAATTATGGGTGAGTTTGGTGTCAAAATAATTGTTCAGATGACCTTCCGTAAACCCAAAGAATTCATCAAAACCCTGCCCTATCGGGTCATGTGGAAACTGTTTACCCTGATGCCATTTTCCAAAAAGTCCGGATATATAGCCATGAGGCTTCAGCAATTCAGCAATTGTCACTTCCTCTTCCCGCATTACCTCCATACGATGTGTCACCCAAGTGGTTCCGGTGGCAATATGATATCTTCCTGTCAGCAGGCTTGCCCGGGTAGGTGCGCAAACTGGGGAAACGTAGAAACGGTCAAAAACTATAGACTGCGAGGCCAAGGCATCAATATGCGGAGTCTCCACCACTTGATTTCCATGAAAAGACAAATCACCCCATCCCTGGTCATCGGTAATGATTAAAAGTACATTGGGCTGTTCCTGCTGCACCTTACTTTCGCAGGCCATCAACAAATATCCTAAAAATAACAAAGCCGGTAATTTATGTATGGTCTTCATAGATAATGAATTCAAAATTTGACCAAAATATCCAATACTTACAAATTAGCCTATTGACAATTAATTAAATGAGAAATATCCTTTGCAAATGGTAAAGAAATCTACTCAATCCGTTATTTTTATAAAAACCTGAAAACCTATGAAATCTTACATGTTATTTTCTCTTGGAGCTTTGCTTTGTTTAGCCTCCTGCAATTCTTCCCCCCAAAAAGAAGAAACGGCAGAAACATCCAAATTCCAACATGATCCTTTAGTAACGCATATTTACACTGCCGATCCCTCTGCTCATGTTTTTGAGGGCAAAATATATGTTTACCCTTCTCATGATGTAGAATCAGATGTCAAGGAAGATGATATGGGATCGCATTTCAACATGATGGATTACCATGTTTTTTCTATGGAAAGCCCTGATTCTGAAGTAGTAGACCATGGTAAGGCATTGGATGTTGAGGATATTCCTTGGGCTGAAAGGCAGCTATGGGCGCCTGATGCAGCAGAAAAAGACGGGAAATATTACCTCTATTTTCCGGCAAAGGACAAAGATGATATTTTCAGAATCGGTGTCGCCATAGCGGACAATCCTGCGGGACCATTTAAAGCTGAACCCGAAGCCATCAAGGGCAGCTATAGCATGGACCCTGCCGTATTCAAAGATGATGATGGCAGTTATTATTTGTATTTTGGAGGAATTTGGGGAGGGCAGTTGCAGCAATATCGGGATAATAACTACCAACCCGTAGGCAAAGGACCCACAGATGGGATACCCGCGGATAATGAAATGGCTTTGATGCCAAAAATTGCCAAATTAAGTGGAGATATGTTACAAATGGCAGAAGCCCCCAAAGACGTAATGTTATTGGATGCGGAAGGAAACCCTTTATTGGCCGGCGACAATGAAAGAAGATTTTTTGAAGCTGCCTGGGTGCACAAATACGACGGCAAATACTATTTCTCTTATTCTACTGGAGACACGCATTTTATTGCTTATGGAATCGGAGACAGCCCCTATGGTCCTTTTACTTATCAGGGAAATATCCTCAATCCGGTACAAGGTTGGACCAATCACCATTCGATTGTTAAGTTTCAGGATAAGTGGTTTTTGTTTTACCATGATACCGAACTTTCTGACAAAACCCATTTGAGAAATATCAAGATGACAGAATTGAAGCATAATGCGGATGGGGCGATTGAAACAATTGACCCGATTAAGGATTAAATGACACTGTTTTTAACATAAAAGAGTCGCCAAAAGTTATTTTGACGACTCTTTTTTATTGAATTGTTATTAATTTATATAAACTCATTCAGAATATTCTCAAATAACTCCTGTCTGCCACTTCTCTGTTTCGGCTCGCCTGTAGCCAAAGCATGTGCCCTCAGATCTTCTAAAGTAAGTTTTCCTGTTTCAAACTCTTTCCCCTTTCCGGAGTCATAAGAGGCATATCTTTCTTTTCTCAGCGCCTTGTATTCAGATCTTTCCAAAATTTCATTGGCAATCAACAATCCCCTGGCAAAAGCATCCATGCTTCCAATGTGGGCATAAAAAAGATCCTCCAAATCTGTGGAGTTTCTTCTGACTTTGGCATCAAAATTCACCCCTCCGCCTTGGATTCCTCCACCTTCAAGGATTACCAACATGGACTCGGTCAATTCCTGTAAATTAATGGCAAATTGATCTGTGTCCCAACCGTTTTGATAATCACCTCTATTGGCATCAATACTTCCCAACAGACCCGCATCTACCGCTACCTGCAATTCGTGCTGGAAGGTATGGCCTGCCAAGGTGGCATGATTGACCTCCAAGTTCAATTTGAAGTCTTTTTCCAATCCATGATATCTCAAAAAACCGATTACTGTTGCCGCATCATAGTCGTATTGGTGCTTGGTTGGTTCCATGGGTTTTGGCTCGATCAAGAAATTGCCCTTAAAACCTTTGGCTCTTGCATAATCCCTTGCCATAGTCAGAAAACGCCCCAAATGTTCGGTTTCCCTTTTCATATCCGTATTGAGTAATGACATATACCCTTCACGACCTCCCCAGAACACATAATTTTCCCCGCCTAATTTGATGGTGGCATCTATGGAATTTTTTACCTGAGTACCTGCCCAAGCTACGACATCAAAATCCGGATTGGTAGATGCCCCGTTCATATATCTGGGATTACTGAAGACATTCGCTGTACCCCAAAGCAGTTTAACGCCAGTTTCCTTTTGTTTCTGCAATGCATAGTCAGTAATGATCTTCATTCTTTCTTCATACTCCTCAATAGTACTTCCTTCATCAATGAGGTCAATGTCGTGGAAACAATAATATTCCGCTCCTATTTTGGTAAAAAACTCAAATGCTGCATCCATTTTATCTTTGGCACGCTGCACAGCATCACTGCTTTCATCCCAAGGTCTTACCATGGTGCCGGGGCCAAATGGATCTCCGCCTGTAGCACAGAAGGTATGCCAATAAGCGATTGAAAATTTGAAATGGTCCTTCATTGGCTTCCCCGCCACTATTTTATTGGCATCATAATATTTAAAAGCAAATGGATTTTTGGAACCCTTACCTTCGAATTTGACTTTATCAATGTTTGGAAAATAGGTTTTAGACATTTGATTATAGGTTTATTTGTTTTTAAGACGTGAGACACAAGACATAGGACACAAGATATGAGTTGTGAGATTTAAGTTAGAAGTTGGACCTGCCGGCAGGCAGGAGTAGGAAGTCAAAAGCTTCTTGGCCACCACAACTAAACACCGACCACTGAAAACTGCTACTAAACACAGAACATTGGTGACTGCCTACTGAAAACTGCGACTGCAAACAGATCACTGAACCCTCCCCAGCGCTTTCAACCAACTTTGGTACACTTCATTATATTCAGAAACCAATCTTGGATCAGGCTCGAAGGAAGCTATTTTTTCCAGGCCTGCAAACGCCTCTTTTGCATTGGAATATATTCCTGAACCAATTCCTGCTCCTCTTGCAGCACCTTGAGAACCATCAGTATCATAAAGCTCAAGTGTTACATTATTCATATTGACAAAAGCCTCTCGGAATAAGGGACTTAGAAACATATTGGCATTTCCAGCTTTAACTGTTTTGAGGTTCAAACCCATATCTTTCATGATATGAAAACCATAAGTGAGCGCACTGACAATGCCCTCCTGACCGGCTCTAAGTACATGCCTTTTGTCGTGTTTCAACAGGTTTAGTCCAGACAAATGCGCGTCCACGGCCTTGTTTTCCATAATGCGCTCTACTCCGTTCCCAAAGGGAACAAATTTAAGACCATCTGAACCTATAGGGACTTCTGATGCAAGATGGTTCATTTCAGGATAGGATATACTTTCTGCACCGATCAGTTTTTTTAACCAAGAATTCAATATCCCTGTGCCATTTACACAGAGCAGCACACCATAATGAGGTTTTTCCTGACTATGATTGACATGTACAAAGGTATTTACTCTGGACTTTGGGTCAAATACCGCTTGTGTACTTACTCCATAAACCGTCCCGGAAGTTCCTGCCGTAGTGGCCAATTCCCCGTCTTCCAATACATTGAGTGAAAATGCATTATTAGGCTGATCTCCTGCACGGTAGGTAATGGGAATTCCTGCTTCGATTCCCAAGATTTCTGCTGCGGCTGCATTGACTTCGCCTTGATGGGAAAAGGAAGGAACTGCCTTTGCCATGAGCGATTCATCAATTCCATAATAATCCAAAAGCCTTTTGGATATCGCATTTGACTTGAAATCCCAGAAAATCCCTTCAGATAGACCTGTTTCCGAGGTCAGGATTTCTCCTGTAAGTTTCATGGCGATATAATCGCCCGGAAGCATGATTTTATGGATTTGATCAAATTTTGAAGGCTCATTCTCCTTGACCCATTTGAGTTTGGATGCGGTAAAATTGCCAGGAGAATTCAATAAATGTGGAAGACAATAATCTTCTCCCAAATCTTTGAAAGCCTTATTTCCAATCTCCACAGCCCTACTGTCACACCAGATGATGGATGGTCTTATAACCTCTTGGTTTTTGTCCACACATACCAGGCCGTGCATTTGATAAGAAATTCCGATTGCCTTCAGTTCTCCTTTTTGGATATTGGCAATTTTGACAATTTCATGAGTGGTTTCAATAATATATTTCCACCACATTTCAGGGTCCTGCTCGGCCCAGTCTTTATGGGGAGCATTGATGGGCATTTCTACTTTGGGCAGACCTTCAGATGCCACTACTTTTCCGGTATCGGCATTTAAAAGTGTTGCTTTTACGGATGAACTTCCAATATCATATCCCAATAATAATCTTCTCATTTGTCAATTAGGTTTTACCAGAATACGATATAAAGAGCGGCAGTAATTCCTGTAATGATCAAAGCACCAATCTTAAATGCTGTACTTGTTTTGAACAGGTCCCTAGTAATTTCAATACTATTTGGATGGTCTTTACCCTTGCCTTCCACCAAACTGACCACTATCATCAGCCCTGCAATGACAAGGAAAACAACTCCCATTCTGTCCAAAAATGGCAGAAGCGGAAAACCCCATTTCAAAACAACGGATAGTGGAATACTTAAACCTGCTCCTATGAGAGCAGCATTCGAAGTAGTTTTTTTCCAAAAAACGCCAAAGAAAAATATCGCAAATACACCTGGACTGATAAACCCAGTATATTCCTGAATAAACTGAAATGCCTGATCCAATTGGCCCAAGGCCGGAGCTACAATAGCAGCCACTATAAATGCTATAGCAGCTGTAATTCTACCCACTGTAACCTGTTTGGTTTCTGATGCATTTTGACCAAAATATTTCTTGTAAATATCCATGGTGAAAATGGTAGAGGTACTGTTTGCCATGGATGCCAAAGAAGACACAATAGCAGCAGTCAATGCAGCAAAAGCCAATCCTTTCAGACCAACAGGAAGCAATTGTAATAAGGTAGGATAAGCCCGGTCCGATTTGATTAGGCCCGTAACAGGATCCTTCATGGAATCAATAAAACCTACATCAATTCCTTTGGCTACAATCACATAAGCTGCAATTCCGGGAATGACAACAATCAAAGGCATCAATAATTTCAAAAAACCGGCGAAAATCATACCCTTCTGCGCTTCATCCAGACTTTTGGCTGCCAAGGCCCTTTGCGTAATATACTGATTGAATCCCCAATAACTCAGGTTGGTAATCCACATCCCACCTACTAGGACTGAAATTCCCGGTAGGTCTTGATAAGCATCATAGGTACCGCCCTTTCCATCAGGAATCATCATTTCTCCTCTGGAAAAAATCATAGAAAAATATTCTGGAACTTCTTTCCTTAATAATCCCAAACCTTCCCAAGCTGAACCTTCTCCTACCATAGTCAGGGCTATATATGTTGTGGCCAAGCCACCTGCAATCAAAAAGAATACTTGAACCACATCAGTCCAAGCGACAGCCTTCAATCCCCCGTAAATAGAATAAATCATGGCAAAAAGCGCCAGACCAATGATTCCATATACCATGGGTACATTCAGGATCGTGTTAAGACTCAAGGCCCCTAAATACAACACAGATGTCAGGTTCACAAAAACATACAACAACAACCAGAAAATGGCCATGGTAGTCCTCACCCTGGTATCATACCTGTCAAGCAGGAAACCTGGCATGGTATAAATACCCTTTTTGATATAAATTGGCAAAAAGAAAATAGCTACTACCAAAAGGGTAATAGCTGCCATCCATTCATAAGTGGATATCGCCAAGCCAAGGGCAAAGCCCGAACCTGACATTCCGATAAACTGCTCTGCAGAAATATTAGATGCAATTAAGGAGGCACCTACTGCCCACCAAGGAAGGGCTTTCGAAGCCAGAAAATAATCCTGTGAGTTTTTGATATGGCCTTTTTTCTCTCTTGAGACAAAAAGCCCCATTCCAATAATGAGCAGACAATACCCAATAAATACTGCTAGGTCTAAAGGTTCTAATAACATAGGTTATGGTTTACTGTTTAAGGTTCGGGTTCGTAATCGATTGCAATTGAATTAATCAATTTTAGCATCATTATATCTCCAAATATAATGTTTTCGGCCAATCCACTTACAGTTTTTGTATATTTATCAAAAACCTATCAAACAATCTTTAATGAAAAGACTATTTACCTTAGTAGTGATTCTTTTGATGTCAGAATATGTCAATGCCAATGATGGCTACAAACTCTGGCTACAATACTTCCCTTTTGAAAACAAAGCCGTTGCCGATTATTACAGAGATTATCTGGAGAATATCCATATAGTCGGAATCTCTCCGACACATGAAGTCATCAAGAATGAATTGGGAATTGCTATAAAAGGATTTCTTGGAAAAGATTACCAGGCATTGACCGGAAAATCTGTGGAATCGGCCCTATGCATCATTTCCAAAACTGATGAACTCCCCCAAGAAATAAAAACCGCGTTTGCTCCAAATACGGTCGGTCTGAAAGATGACGGTTATTTGCTGAAATACCATCAGGGGAAAATGTATATTATTTCCAATACTAACATAGGCTTGCTTTATGGAACTTTCTCCTTTCTCAAATCCATTCAGACCAGAGCGCAACTGGAAACCATGGATATTCTTGAAAATCCGCAGATTCAAAGGAGGCTTTTAAATCATTGGGACAACCTTAACCGAACTGTAGAAAGAGGGTATGCAGGCTTCAGTATTTGGAATTGGCACAGGCTTCCACATCATATAGATCAACAGTACATTGACTATGCAAGGGCAAATGCCTCTATTGGCATCAATGGAACTTCAATCACCAATGTAAATGCAAATGCCTTGGTCCTGACTCCTGAATACCTTGAAAAAGCCGCTGCCTTAGCTGATGCGTTTAGGCCATATGGTATCAAAATTTATCTTACTGCCAGGTTCAATGCCCCCATGGTTCTGGATAACCTCCCCACTGCGGATCCACTGGATCCTGGAGTTCAAAAATGGTGGAAAGACAAAACAGCGGAGATTTACAGCTATATTCCTGATTTTGGGGGATTTTTGGTAAAGGCAGATTCTGAAGGACAGCCCGGACCCCATAACTATGGGAGAACTCAGGCAGACGGGGCCAATATACTTGCGGATGCAGTGCAACCCTTTGGAGGAATAGTCATGTGGAGGGCATTTGTATACAATGAAAAAACTCCGACCGACAGAATAAAGCAGGCTTATGACGAATTTAAGCCGTTAGATGGTGAATTTAGGGAAAATGTAATCATACAGGTTAAAAACGGGCCTTTGGATTTCCAACCAAGAGAACCTTTCCATCCACTTTTTGGAGCCATGCCCAAAACTCCCATAATGATGGAATTTCAAATCACCAAAGAATATCTTGGTCAGGAAACCCACTGGGTAAATTTGGCCTCCATGTGGGAAGAAGTATTGCAATCAGATACTTATGCCAAAGGAAAAGGAAGTACAGTGAGTAAAGTTATTGATGGAAGCCTACATGGATATAAATTGACCGGTATGGCAGGGGTGGCCAATATTGGTACAGACAGAAATTGGACCGGGCACCATACCGGACAGGCAGATTGGTATGCTTATGGGAAATTAGCCTGGAATCCCGATACCAAGATTGATAAAATAGCTGAAGATTGGTTGAAAATGACGTTCAGTACTGACCCTGATTTTGTTGGGACCATCAAAGGGGTCATGCTCAAATCACATGAAATCCTGGTTAATTACATGACACCCATTGGTCTCCATCATATCATGGCCAGAAGCCACCATTGGGGACCTGGTCCATGGGTAACCGGAGGAAGCAGAGACGATTGGACAGCTACTTATTACCACAAAGCTTCCAAAGACAGCATTGGATTTGACAGAACAGTTACAGGAAGCAACGCCTTAGGCCAATATGCCCCGGAATGGAAACAGATTTTGGGAGATCCGGATAAGATTTCTCTGGATTATTTATTGTGGTTTCATAGGGTTCCCTGGAATAAAAAACTCAAGACGGGAAATACCTTATGGCATGAAATGGCAATCAGGTATCAAAAAGGGGTGGAAGGAGCCCGCTGGATGCAAAAAAAATGGGAAATTCAAGAAGGAAAAATTGATACGGAGCGGTTTGATCATATTCGTTCTTTCCTTAATATTCAGGTTCGGGAAGCAGAATGGTGGCGGGATTCTTGTTTACTTTATTTTCAACAATTCTCACAAATGCCATTGCCGGAAGGTGTGGAAAAACCGAAATATGACCTCAATTATTACCTGAATTTCAAAAGAAATTTTGTTCCAGGAATATAAATTCCTCTCAAATAATAGTCAGATTTTAACTTTTGGCAATTCCAACTCAAACATGAATTCTTAAAAGTAAAAAAATGAGAGAATTCACCAGTTTCACTTATTGAAAATTCTTTAATAACTTGGATTATTAAAATTTATTATTGATTTTCAGATCATTATTGAATAGTTTTAAAAATCAGATTTTTTAATTGTCCGCAATTGTATTTTTTGTTTTTAAAATCAAATCTGGGGTTTTCATGAAAGAAGACAATCAAAATAAAACTGAAACGGAACAATCCGGTTCAGAAAGAATTTCAGCGGTAAAAGAACTGATTCTAGGTGAGGCAAATGGCAATGCACCCAAAGTAACTTTTATCTACGGATTTTCTGCTATTTTTAATGGCTTGGGAATTGGCTTGTTACTGGGAGTTTTACTTGGACTTTCCGTTTCACCTGTTGTCAGCGGGGTCATAGCAACTATTTCCTCTTTACTTGCAGTATTGGTCGGGTTAAACGAAAGATTGCTGGATCCGCTCAAAAGCCTCAGGATAGGCTCTTTTGGATTGTTTTCCGTAGCCGGTATTTTGTTGGGCCTTTATCTAAGGGCAAATGACCCCTTTGCTCCTACCCTACTTGACAAAATGGAAGAGTACCGATCCATCGGATACAGTGATGAGGAAGCCCGGGAAATGATTACCGGATTTATCCGCGCAGATTCAGGAAAAGTGATCAGACAAGCCAGTGTACTTTACTCCGGCACCATAGAGGCCAATGACTGTGACTATTTGCGGTACAGCAATAGTGATACACCACCTGAAGAGATTATTGATGCTTTCAAAGCTGCAGATGGTTTTTGGAAAAAACTCGCGGCTGAAATAGAGAAGAATATGACCAAAGAAAATCAAGGGACGGCTTTACTTGCTGTCCGTGACAGTTTTTGTAATGCTTCCCAACTTGATTTTGAGAAAACTCAACTGACTTTTATCAATATCATGAACAATTCAACCACCTTGGTGGAAATTGAAAGCAAGTTGAAAAACAGTGAACCGGTATTGGGCAATTTGGTCAGCCAAGTTCAAAATAGGATTATGGATTTTGAAAGATTAAATGTGTATCGATCATTACTTAATGTGTTCATGTCATGAAAGCATTGGTCCCATTATTCTTTTGTGTCATCCTTTTCCTTCCTAAATCCTATGGACAAACCTTTAATCCTGACAATTCAATCAATTCAGTTGTACAGGTTTGGGTGACTGATGTCAACAGAACACGGGAAAGAAAAGTCCTGACGGGTTTTGTCTGGAAAAGTCCAAACCAGATTATTACTGCAATGCATGGCATGCAGGCAGGATGGAAAATAGAAGTCAAATATGCCAATCAGGCTGTTATCAGGGAGGCAAGAATTAAAAAAGTGCTTCCCAAAGCTGACCTCGTCTTGCTTGAACTAACCAATAATGAATCAAATCTGCCTGCCAATATTTCTCCTATCCAAAGTGCTTTTCTTGGCAAGATCCAATTTGGCGAACCGCTATATTGTTTGGGACTGACCCAGGGTTCTTTAGGAATTCCTTCCAGAACTTTATCCAAAGGTTTCCTTCAACCAAAAGAAACACTGGAATATCTGGTACCTGATAATGTGAAGCGGGAATTGAGGACAACAAGTCTGGGACTTGATTTGGATATTATTTATTTCGATAACGGAAATCTTCTTCCCAGCAACTCCGGTGCTCCCATTTTTGATAAACAGGGCAGATTGGTGGGCGTCGGAAACGGGGGATTGGAAAAAGGCACCGTTAATATCAGTTGGGCCATTCCTGCCAAATATATTTCCGAACTCGAAAACTCAGCAATAACCCAGCTTCCATCTGCCGTTGCTACAAATAAAACTTTTTTCTCGTCTTCGGTGATTTTGGAGGGTGATGGTAACAATATGGAGCGGGCATTTAATCAATCCAACCAATTCAGACCTGTCAAAACCAGAGAGTTTGAATTTTACAAAACAAAAAACAGAAGTATTGTTGAACTAACGGAAACTGCCGAAAACCCATTAAACATATTACAATTGAATAATGAGATCACTAAACAGTTCAATGTGAAACTTGATCTCGACAATATCAGATTGGATATTTATGAAGATGTTCAGAACGGGGTAGTTGTTGTGGTTCCTGAAGGTTTGGAATTGACAGTGATGTATCCAAGAACAGAGGAAGAAGTTTTGCAGGTAGGATTCAGGAATAATGAAAATACGAAGCTGGTGTTTGGGGTTATAAAAGACAAAGATTTTGAATTGACCGAACTCTCCATGAATGAAATCATTTCATTTTTGGATGAGGAATTTTTCTACATGCTCGCACAAGCTTATGGCATATCCGGATTTATGATTGCGGAAGAATATACCTTTCTTGATGAGGATTATGAAAGGGGAAGAAAGACAGTTAATATTAGTGCCGTCGGTGCAGAAATGGTATATAACCCGGCTGATGGAAGACAATATGGAATATCCACTTATGTTACCCTATTGGTCAATAAAGATAAGGTTATTTTTACAGCAGCTATTTCAGCCCTGTCCTCTGACCTTTTGCTGAATGTCACCATGTATGGAATGAATTGCTTAGGGATAAATAAAAACTCAGTTGATTGTAAAAATTTCATGGATTTCTACAATGCTTTTACGGCAGCACATCTGACTACTTTTGCCTATTAACATTAAATAGTTGCATGATTGTAACATGGAAAAAACTGATAATAAAAAGGATCAAAATCCACCTGGGGGATTTAGAAGTTATTTAAGGAAGATTTCAATCCATTTTCCCAAGCTATTTCCCCCACCCTCAGCGGATAGACTGAAAAACAGCCTTTCTCTTTTTGAAGTGGAAATGGATTGGATTGTATCCATGTCAAATCAGGACTTACCATCAGGTTCAAAAATTTCCTGGAAACCTTCGGCTAAGAAAATGCTGGATGAAGCAAAAATAGCTTCTACCTTAGGGGACACTGAAAAGGGTTGGAGGTGTCTTAAGGCTGCAGACAGGTTTCTGTATTATGGCTTGGCGGAAGTGGCCCCTGAATTATTGTTGGCAAAGGAAAAGACAATTATTAAAGAAGCTAACGACGAAAATAAAAAACTCTCATTCTGGAGAAAAAACACCATCAACGATCTTCTACCGGAAAAAAAAGAGGAATCATTAAAAGAACTTAAGCCAATTCTAACCCCAGAAAGAGTTAACCGAATTGTCGAGGCAAAAAAAATATTGGATGAACATTTTGACAATATTTATCAAAAGCAAACCATTATCAAAAGCAGGCTCAACATCCTCTTTTACCTGGGTGGGCTTTTAATCATATTTTGGTTTTTCGCCCATCCTCCTGTCCCACTAAAAATTGATAAAGAAGACCCTTTCCATTATTTGGTAAACCACCCGCTTCATTTTTGGTGGTTTGTGGTATTATCAGGTTGTTTGGGAGCCATATTGAGTTCATTTACAGATACCATCAGTAATTTCGGAAAGAGAAGCAGTATTCCGAACGAGTTGTCTTTGGGATTTTTGCTCTTGTCCAGGCTGATGGTGGGAGCATTATCTGCTATTGCAGTGATCTTGATACTCAGTGCAGATATCTTGAACTACAAGCCGGATACTGTGGCAATGGTACTTACTTTGGCTTTTGTTTCGGGATTTTCGGACAGATTCCTGGCATCGGCAATTGGCAAAATGTTGAATTCCTGAAAAATGGATAAAAAAAACGTCCTGTTCAACAGCGCCGAAATCAGATGGTTTCTTCCTCCTACAGAGGATTGGGGAGCTGTCTTGGAGTGGTTTCTGGATAAAGGCACTGAAAAAGCAAATCAGACCATGAATTCATCCGCTGAAGTTCTACACTTGTTTGACAATATTAAAAAGGAAGACTTAAGGACTGATGAGTATCTGATCATTCCTCAATGTACCACTGTGGGTGTAAAACAAAGACAGGGTAAGCTGGAAGTCAAAGCCCAAGTAGGCGAAAAAGAAAATTATCAAAACGAACATCTCTCAGGAATAATTGATTATTGGTCGAAATGGTCTCTTCAACCTTCCCAAACCAATTTAAGTTTATTGGAAAAAGACCTGCAACATTCTGGGGAATGGCTCAAAATCAACAAAATAAGGTATCTCCTAAAACTATCGCATTCTGAGAATGGAATCAAGGTATTGCCACCTGATGCTTGGCCTGAGAAAGGTTGTCAAGTAGAATTAACACAGGTTTGGGCGGATGGCTCTGATGAAAAATGGACGAGTTTTGGATTTGAGGCTTTTGGTGGTTCTTTTCAAAACTTGGGCCACACCTTAAAAGACTCGATCCTGTTTTTTATTTCGAAAAAAAATCAACCTACTTTTTTATTTTCCACACAAAACTCCCTGAGTTATCCTGCATGGTTGCAGTTTTTTCAAAAAAACAATTTTTGATTTTTTTTCCCATTGTTAACTCAAATACAAATTCCCGTTTAGATTGATATTACATCATCTTTAAACATCAATGAAAATCATCGTTCATCAGTAAAATCAGGAGATCAAAAAAAATGAAATACTTGGATTTTAAATTTTTATACCTTTAATTTTGAGAAAAAAACTTACTTATATTTCTAAAAAATCATAACTATATGAAAAAGTTAATACTAATTCTTGCATTATTTTCCTTTTGTGGCCTTACATATGCCCAATCAGTAGAAGAAATCATTGATCAATATTTAGAAAACACCGGTGGAGCCAAAGAGTGGGCAAAATTATCTTCTGTAAAAATGGAAGGAAAGGTAAGTGCTCAGGGAATGGATATTCCGATAGAGATAGTCCAAACTAAGGAAGGGAAAATGTATATGAAATTTCAACTTCAAGGTCAGGAAATTGTTCAGCAGGCATTTGATGGCACTGAGGCTTGGGGTGTTAATTTCATGACCATGAAACCTGAAAAAAGTGACAGTGAAACCACCGAAAACATGAAGCGTGAGATGGGTGATTTCCCTGATCCATTTTTGGATTTAAAAAGTAAGGGCTATAAAGCTGAATTGCTTGGCACAGAAACAGTGGAAGGAACAGAATGTTACAAAGTTAAATTAACCAAGAAACCTCTATTGGTTGATGGTGAAGAAGTGGAGAATATCTCCTTTTATTTCTTTGACTCAGATACCTTCGTTCCCATTATGGTAGAAAAAGAAATGAAAGTCGGTCCTGCCAAAGGTATAACCAGTCAGACTTTAATGAGCGATTATCAGGAAGTCGATGGATTATATTTTCCTTTCGCCATCACAGAAAAAGCAAAGGGTGCTCCTCAGGGCCAGGCAATAAACATAACCAATGTAATATTGAACCCTAAATTAGATCCTGCCGCATTTATCTATAAGGATTAATTCCTAAACATTTTTGAATAATCTAAGCATGTCAAAGAAATTTTATTTCAATTTCTTGGTGGTATTTTTTTGCCTGATCGCAAGCGGTTCTTTTGCACAGGAAAATATCACTTTAAAAGGAAACGAACTCTTCGGATCGCTGTCTGCAAGACAAATTGGACCCGCTGTGATGAGCGGACGTATCAGTGACATTGCCGGACACCCTACCAATAACAGAATCATCTATGCAGGTACAGCGGGTGGTGGTGTCTGGAAATCAACCAATGGTGGTACCACCTTCAGATCCATTTTCGATGATTACAATCAGTCTATCGGTATCATTGAAGTTGACCCCAACAATCCTGACAATGTGATATGGGTTGGAACAGGTGAAACATGGGTAAGAAACAGTGTTTCATTTGGTGATGGTCTTTATAAGACCGTCGACGGAGGAAATACCTGGAACAAAATCGGATTAGAAAACTCTGATAGAATCAGTGGTATTGCCATCAATCCCAATAATTCAGATGAGGTTTATGTGGGAGTGCTGGGCGCTTTATGGGGCGATAGTGATGAACGTGGTGTTTACAAAACCACCGATGGCGGGCAGACTTGGACCAATATCCTAGCTGGAATGAAGGATACCGGTTGTTCTGATTTGTTTATGGACCCCAAAGATCCGAACACTCTATATGCTGCTTTCTGGCAAGTAAGGAGAACAGCATATTCCTTCAGTTCAGGTGGACCAAACAGTGCCCTGTACAAAACAAAAGATGGAGGCAAAACCTGGGACAAAATCCATAATGGTTTTCCAACTGGGGATTTGGGAAGAATTGCTATTGCGTTAGCACCTTCTGAGCCCTCTATTCTTTACAGTGTGATCGAATCCAAAGATAAAAAAGGATTATACCGGTCAGAAGATGCCGGCAATTCCTGGACTTTTATGAACGGGGATTTCGAGCTTACGGTCAGGCCATTCTATTTTTCGAGAATAGTGGTAGACCCCAAAAACCCGGACGTGCTGGTCAAAGCGGGTTTGTCTGGTAGTATCAGCCGCGATGGTGGAAAAACTTTCAAGAGCCTTGGCCCCATGCATGCTGATATCCATGACATTTGGTTTGATATCAATGATTCCGATAGATTTTATGTGGCTACAGATGGAGGATTATATAGAACATGGGATGGCGGTACTACCTTGGAAATGGTTGAAAGTTTACCGGTATCACAGTTTTACCACGTCAGTTTGGATAATGATGAACCTTACAGGATTTATGGAGGACTACAGGATAATGGTTCTTGGTTTGGCCCATCAGCAAGTCCCGGAGGCATAGAACCCGGGGATTGGGTATCAGTCGGTGCCGGAGACGGGTTCAGAGTGTACAGGCATCCCACCAAAAAAATTGTTTATTCCGAAATGCAGGGTGCTGATAATATCTGGCGCTATGATGTAGAAAAAAATGTTATCAAAAACATCCGGCCTTTCCCGGGCAAAGATGAACCAAAATACCGCTTCAACTGGAATACCCCTATACAGATCAGTCCCCATCATCCCGATCGGTTTTATGTGGGCAGTCAGTTTTTGTTGCGGTCCAATGATATGGGCAACAATTGGGAAAGAATATCACCCGATCTGACAACCAATGACCCTGCCAAACAAAACCAATCCTCTTCAGGGGGAATTTCCACAGATAATTCAGGCGCAGAGAATCACACGACAATATTTACCATTGCTGAATCCCCACTTGATGAAAATATCATTTGGGTAGGTACTGACGATGGAAATGTTCAGGTCACTCAAGATGGCGGCAAGACTTGGACTAATGTGGTTTCCAATATTCCGGATTTACCAAAAAACACCTGGACTTATCATATTCAGCCCGGAAATTTCGGAAAAGGAACCGCTTATGCTGTATTTGATGGACACAGCCAAAATGACTTTAAGACTTATGCCTACAAAACCACGGATTTTGGGAAAACCTGGAATTCTGTCATCAGCGATGATGTACATGGATTTGCAAGGCATATCCTTGAAGACCTGGAAAATGAAAATCTCCTGTTCTTAGGAACCGAATTGGGTCTCTTTGTAAGCATTGATGGAGGAAAAAACTGGTCGAAATTCACCAACAACATGCCTGCTGCATCAGTGCATTACATGGCCATGCATCCAAAAACCAACGACTTGGTATTAGCTACCCACGGAAGAGGTATCATCATTATAGATGATATTAGCCCATTAAGACAGATCAAACCCCAAATGCTAAACGAGGAAGTTTATTTTCTCAAATCTCCGCCTATTGTCATGTGGGAAGAAAGAAATTTCGGCGGATCGAGTCAGGCAATTACCTTTGTGGGACCAAACCCTAACAAGTCCGGAAAAATTGTTTATTATCTCAAAAAGCGGCATACATTCGGTGCCATGACGCTTGAAATTTTTGATAAAAATGATAGTAAAGTCATCAGTCTCGACCCCGGTAAACAAAAAGGCATAAACATAGTCCGTTGGAATTTCACAGGAAAAGCTCCCAAGGTGGCCAAAGGAAAAACCTTTTCTTCTGGAGGATCTGGAGCTCCAAGAGTTCCTGCAGGAACCTATAAGGTGGTGATGAAAAAAGGCAAAGAACAATTTGAAACCACCTTAGAACTCGTTTATGACGATAGGACTGGAATAGCTGTGGAAAGCAGAAAAGCACAGCAAAAGGTGGCGAATGAACTTTTTGATATGACCCAGGATCTGGCTTATTTGGTTTATCAGGTGGACAGTTATTTGGATTATGCAGAAAAAATCAAAACCGCAGATCCAAAATCAAACAAATCAATGACTGCATTAATCAATGATCTAAACAAGCTCAAAGAAACATTGGTCATTACAACGGGTGATAATTACGTGGATACGGCCGAACCTGAATTAAGGGAGAAAATTTCTCAGCTTTATGGTATAGTGATCGCCAATTTTGACAGACCATCAGTAATTCAAGAAGAAAACAAAAATACCCTGAATGAAAAGCTGAAAGAGTCGCAGAATACTTTCATCAATATCTTATCTAAGCACGAAAAAAATCTCCTTAGATATGCCAAGAGTGCAAATATGGAAAATCTTATTTTGGATGACTTCGTGACTTTTATTGAAAAATAGGTCTTGAAAATGTGATTACGATTATTGAAAAGGTCCCTGAGCAATTTTGTTCAGGGACCTTTTTTTTATTATTAGATTTTAAATCACATTCCATAACTCCTTATCCGAAAATTACTATTTTAGCCCGTACTAAGAAAACACCATGCTTAACAGTCAGGTAAAGCCAAGCTATCCTGAAACAAAAGAAAAAGCTGTAGATTTTTGAAATTTTCTAAAAACCCAAATTAATCAATTAGAACCCAGTTATGATCAAATCCGACTTAGAAATCGCCCACGCATCCAAGATGCGTCCCATCTCAGAAATTGCCTCAAAACTAGGAATAGCCCATGATGACCTTCGCCCTTATGGAAAGTATGTGGCCAAACTCCCTCTCAAGCTTATTGATCAGGAAAAACTGAAAGGAAAGAAACTGATATTGGTAACAGCCATCACCCCTACTAAGTCGGGTGAAGGGAAAACAACTGTAAGTATAGGTCTGTCAGAAGGATTGAACATCCTGGGCGTAAAAACAGCAGTGGTATTAAGAGAACCCTCGCTTGGACCGGTATTTGGGATGAAAGGCGGGGCTGCAGGTGGTGGCTATTCTCAGGTATTGCCGATGGAATCTATCAACTTACACTTTACCGGTGATTTCGCAGCGGTGGAAAAAGCCCACAATTTACTTTCAGCTTTGCTGGACAACCATATTCACAGTCAAAAAAACACGCTCAATATTGATCCCCGGAAAATAATCTGGAAGCGTGTGATGGATATGAATGAGCGTGCATTGAGGGATATAGTCATTGGTTTGGGAGGTTCTGCACAGGGGATTCCGAGGGAATCAGGTTTTGATATCACAGCTGCCTCTGAGGTAATGGCAGCTTTATGCCTATCAAACGATCTGATGGACCTCAAAGAAAAGTTGGGAAACATTATTATTGGATATACTTATCAGGATGAACCTGTCCGGGCCCACCAATTGAAAGCACAAGGGGCCATGGCGGCCTTAATGAAACATACCATTATGCCTAATCTTGTGCAAACCATTGAGGGAAATCCTGCAATCATACATGGGGGACCTTTTGCCAATATCGCTCAAGGATCAAACTCCATCATTGCCACAAAAATGGGTTTATCCCTGGCAGATTTCGTTGTAACAGAGGCCGGCTTTGCTTCAGATTTGGGTGGAGAAAAATTTCTTGATTTAAAATGTCAATACGGGAATCTCAAACCTGATGTAGCTGTAATAGTGGCTACTATCAGAGCCTTGAAAAGCCACGCAGGAATGCCTTATGAGGAACTTAAAAACCCCAACTCTCAAGCTGTGAAAGATGGTCTTCCAAATTTGGATAAGCATATTGAAAATATGAAGCATTTTATGCTTACCCCTGTGGTAGCTATAAATAAATTTGCAACAGACTCCGAAGAGGAAATAAATGCTGTTTTGGCACATTGCGACAAAATGGGAGTGAAAGTTGCACTGAGCGAGGGTTGGGAAAAAGGTGGAAACGGCTGTTTGGATTTGGCCCAAACAGTAAAAGAAGCAGCAGAATCCGGTATGAGTAATTTCACACCTCTTTATCACTTTGATTGGAGCATTGAGCAAAAAATAGAAACCGTAGCAAGAAAAATATATGGGGCAGCAGAGGTGGAATATTCTGTAAAAGCCAAACAACAGATAAAGCTGTTCAATAAAATCGGCTTGGACAAATTGCCCATTTGTATAGCCAAAACCCAATATTCCCTTTCTGATGATCCCCAATTAATTAATAAACCCACTGGATTTACCATCAAAATCCGGGAGTTTGATATTGCAGCAGGTGCAGGATTTATTATACCGATTGCCGGAACTATTATGAGAATGCCAGGACTTCCTTCAAAGCCAGCTGCTGAAAACATAGATATTGATGCAGAGGGGAATATTACCGGATTATTTTAAAATCTTCTTCCTTTCATCCAAGTATATTTTGTATTTTAGTTGATGTTTTAGCTAAGAAATAAAAAACATTTACTCATGAAAAACTATGTCTTTTTATCCCTGATCATCGTCATGATGGTTTATTCCTGCAGCTCAGAAAAAGTTGTGGAACAGGAAAAGGCTTTGGAGATTAATCAATCTATGGCAAGTAACAGTAAAAACAGTCTTGATTGGAAAGGAGTGTATAAAGGAATTACACCATGTGCTGATTGTGAGGGAATAGAAACCTCCATTACCCTGAAATCGGATGAAACTTACAAAAGGTCAATAAAGTACCTGGGCAAAGAAGATAATTATTTTTTTGATGAAGGAATCTTTGTTTGGAACGAAGCTGGCAGTAAGGTTACCTTGGAAGCCCAAGATGGGAATACCCAACAATATCAGGTTGGAGAAAATGTTCTTTTCCATTTAGATCAAGATGGAAATAGGATCACAGGAGATTTGGCCGAAAACTATAAATTGGCTAAAAACCCTGTTGACCCAAGGCTTGAAGATAAAAAATGGATTCTAAAAGAGCTGATGGGAAAACCTTTTGAACAAACAGAAGGGAACAAAGAAGCTTTCCTCCTTTTCGAGATGGAAACATCCACCTTTTCCGGAAATGGATCCTGTAACAATATTTTCGGTTCCTATGAATTAAAAGATGGAAACAGAGTGAGTTTCGGAAATGCAGCCTCCACCATGATGGCATGTCAGGATATGGAAACCGAAAGGACTTTTGTCGAGATCATTTCAAAAGTTGATAATTACAGCATTTCTGAGGGTACCCTCTCCCTAAACAAAGCAAAGATGGCCCCTTTGGCAAGATTTGAGTTAGAAGAAAATAATTAATGTGTGTGTTTTTAAGAAGAGTCCAAATGTTGAAAACCGGGCTCTTTTTTTAGAATATCCCAATTCATTTTCCTGAATAAAAACTAAATTTTTATATTGTAGTATGTTAAATTCCAAAGTCCCGCCAGGTCCCATACAGGAAAAATGGACGCAGTACAAAGCAAATTGTAAACTGATCAACCCTTCTAATAGGCGGAAATATAAAGTTATCGTTGTGGGCACAGGTCTAGCTGGTTCTTCGGTTGCTTCAAGCTTATCAGAACTCGGCTTTCAGGTGGAAGTTTTCACTTTTCATGAATCCCCAAGAAGGGCCCACAGCGTAGCTGCCCAAGGGGGCATCAATGCTGCAAAGGATTATAAAAATGATGGGGACAGTATCTGGCGGATGTTTTATGATACAGTCAAAGGCGGGGATTTCCGTTCCAGAGAAGCAAATGTATACCGGATGGCTGAATGCTCTCTGGGGTTGATCGACCAAGCTGTTGCGCAGGGTGTTCCATTTGCAAGAGAATACAGTGGTTATCTCAGCAATAGGTCTTTTGGCGGTGTACAGGTAAGCAGGACTTTTTACGCCCGTGGGCAAACAGGTCAGCAGTTACTGCAAGGTGCCTATCAGGCACTTATCCGGCAATCTGAAGTTGGTTTATTGACCATCCATACAAGGCATGAGATGTTGGACCTTATTCTGGAAGATGGTAAAGCCAAAGGAATAGTAAGCAGAAATCTGGATAACGGACAGATAAAAAGTCACATGGCCGATGCAGTAATTTTGGCTACCGGAGGATATGGGAAAATCTATTACCTCTCCACATTGGCCATGAACTGTAATGCGACTGCTATTTGGCGGGCACATAAAAAAGGGGCATTTTTTGCCGCTCCGAGTTGGACCCAATTCCATCCTACCTCGCTTCCCCAAATGGGTGAATATCAGTCCAAATTGACGCTGATGTCAGAATCGCTTAGAAATGATGGCAGGATTTGGGTTCCTAAAAAAGCTGGAGAAACCAGATCAGCCCGGGAAATACCCGAAGCAGAGAGAGACTATTACTTGGAAAGGAAGTATCCATCATTCGGCAATCTTGCTCCAAGGGACATCTCTTCAAGAGCGGCAAAGGAACAGATTGATGCCGGTCATGGAATCGGGCCTCTCAGAAATGCGGTATACTTGGATTTCAGTGATGCGATTCAAAGAGATGGCAAAGAGGTTATTGCCAAGAAATACGGTAATCTTTTCAGTATGTACAAAAAAATCACTGGTATGGATGCTTATTCCGAACCCATGATGATTTCTCCCTCTGCCCATTTTTCCATGGGAGGATTATGGGTCGATTACGAATTGATGAGCAATGTGGAAGGGCTGTTTGTATTGGGGGAAGCCAACTTTGCCGATCATGGGGCAAACAGGCTTGGTGCCAATTCCCTATTACAGGCTTGCGTGGATGGATACTTTATTGCTCCTCATACGGTTATGAATTATTTGGCGGGTGAAAAGCCAATCCAAAACCTAAGCACACCAAATGCTGAAAATTCAATCAAAGAAACAGAAAATAGATTAGCTAAACTTTTATCTATTCAAGGGAATACCACCGCAGAAGAATTCCACAAAGCATTGGGAAAAGTACTTTATACCAAGTGCGGCCTCTCAAGAAAAAAATCGGAACTATTGGAAGCCAAGGAAGAACTGAAAGCGCTGCAAGAATCCTTTTACAAAGATCTAATCGTTTCCGGTTCGTCAAATGTTATCAATTTTGAACTGGAAAAAGCCGGTCGGGTGGAAGATTATCTTGAATTGGCCCAGCTGATTGTAGAAGATGCCCTTCAAAGAGAAGAGTCATGTGGGGCCCATTTTCGCGTGGAACATCAGACAAATGAAGGAGAAGCTAAAAGAAATGATAAGGAGTTCAAATATGTGTCTGTTTGGGAAAGCACCTTGGCGGGTGAGTACAAATTGCATAAAGAACTACTTGAGTTTGAAGCGATCCAAATCAGTGAAAGAAGTTATAAATGAGGAATATGAAATTGACCTTAAATATTTGGAGGCAATCCAACGGACAGGCAAAAGGCAAGTTTGAAACCTATATTCTCGAAGACCTCGACAGTCATATGTCCGTGCCTGAAATGCTCGACCATCTGAATGATAAATTGATCAAAAACAGGAAAGACCCGGTTGCATTTGACTCGGATTGCCGAGAAGGTATTTGCGGTCAGTGTGGATTTGTAATCAACGGGCACGTCCAAAGTCCCGAAGAACATGCAACTACCTGTCAGACCCATTTAAGAAGTTTCAAAGACGGAGATGTTCTTTATCTTGAACCCTTCCGTGCCAAAGCTTTTCCCATCAAAAAAGACCTCTGTGTGGACCGTACAGCATTCGACCGGATTATTGCAAAAGGAGGCTATATAAGTGTCAATACCGGTCAGGCACCTGAGGCCAATGGAATACTTATTGGGCATGAAGAGGCCGAAAAAGCATTTGATGCTGCTTCCTGTATAGGATGTGGCGCCTGTGTAGCGGCCTGTAAAAATGCGAGTGCAGCACTGTTCACTTCGGCAAAAATAAGCCACCTTTCCATGCTTCCTCAAGGAAAAATTGAAGCCAAAAAAAGGGCTGTTGCTATGGTAGAACAAATGGATAAAGAAGGTTTTGGTGCTTGTTCTTTTACTGAAGCCTGCGAGGCAGTATGCCCACAAAGCATTTCAATTTCCAACATTGTGACCATGAATAGGGAATTTTGGAAAAGCAGATAGCATAACCCTGTGAAAACAAACTGTCAAATTTAATTAAGAGGATACAACCTGAATAAAAAAGCATTTTTCCAGCGGTGGATTTTCTAATTTTCCAATTTGTGAAATTGAGGAACAATTCTTGTATATTGCCACCTGAATTTAATGTTAGTCTAATCATGCTTAGGATTTTTACAACAGTACTGATCGCCCTATTCTTTGTTGGAAATGTTTACAGTCAGGGATCAAGAGACCATATCACAGTCGGTTACGGCTTGGGAATGATTTATGCGGACAATGCCGGTATTTATAAATCTTTTGATTTCAAAATGCTACCTGCATTTACAGTTGCTTATTCCAAAGAACTTTCAGAAAAGTTTGATTTTAGAACTTCTTTTGGAGGTCAATTTATTAACAGTGGTGAGTTCAGACCAATCAACCAACCGATAGTTGTGGAATGGGGAAATAATGGTCAGGCTTATTATTTTGATGGAAATGCCTTTTTTCTTGATGTAATGCCCGTACTTCAACTCAACCCCAATAAACCTGGAAGGGCAGGTGAACCGGTAAATCTTTACATGGGTTTGGGAGTAGGTGCACTTTATAGCCAAAGGGCACAGAGGGTCCTGAGAGACGGCGTTTTGGAAAACGGAATATTTGTTCAAGGATTTGTAGAAAGGTCCAATCAAACTTTAGCTGCAGCCTATGTGCCATTCAAATTTGGTCTTTCTACCAACTTTGAATATGAGTGGGACATGGGTTTCGAAATTAATGTAATGACCATAGTTTCTTCTGATATTGATGGAAACAATATGGTCAATAAACTTTTTTACCCTGATGTAATGGTGAATATGCAATTGATGGTCAGAAGATATCTGCGCAGATAATAGAGAATGATTTCTAAAATCCTTTTCTAATCTGATCTGCAATTCCCGAAAGTTCTTCTTTGCTCAATTTGAGTTTGGGACGGTTGAAATTGATGTCATCCATAGTCCTCAAGGGAACTAAATGAATATGTACATGAGGGACTTCCAATCCGATCACAGCCACCCCTACCCTAGTACATTTGATCGTTTTATCAATGGCCTTGGCCACATATTTGGAAAAAATATGTAGTCCGGATAAAGTTTCATCATCAAGGTCAAAAATATAATCCACTTCTTTTTTGGGAACAACAAGCACATGACCTTTCACCAAAGGCATGATGTCTAAAAATGCAATGTAATGTTCATCCTCAGCGATTATTTCGGCTGGGATTTCTCTGTTGATTATTTTAGTGAAGATTGATGCCATAGGTGTAAAAATAAAAAATCCCGAAGGAGAAACCATCGGGAGGATAAAATTTTAGTAGGAAATATCAAGAATTTCAAATTCCAATGTTCCTGCAGGAGCCTGGATTTGGGCGATGTCACCTTTAGATTTTCCATTGAGTCCTCTTCCAAAAGGAGAAGCCAAAGAAATCTTGCCGGCCTTTAGGTCTGCTTCTTCTTCTGATACCAATGTATAGGATACGGTCATGCCATTTTTGACATTTTTGATTTTAACTGTACTCAAAATACCGACCTTGGAAGTATCCATCCTTGAGTTATCCATCACCCTGGCATTACCTACTACAGCTTCCAATTTGGCAATCTTTAGTTCCAACAGGCCTTGTGCATCTTTTGCAGCATCATATTCTGCATTTTCACTCAGATCGCCTTTGTCCCTTGCTTCGGCAATTTGTTTGGCAATATCTTGTCTTCCTTTAGTCTTCAGTTCCTGAAGTTCATCCTTCAGCTTTTTAAGACCCTCTTCGGTGTAATACTGTATGTTTCCCATTTCAATCTATTTACTATGGCCATGAAAAATAGAAGAAACGGTTTCATCGCTGAAACCGTTTCTTCTATGCTTTCGCTATTTGTACGTGTCAAAGGTAACAATTACTCTAGGAGAAAGCAATTTTAGAAAGAAAAAGAAAAATTATTGTCATTAGTTTTAATCAAAACCAAATCAGAATTTTATACTCATTATGGAAAAAGATAACAATCCAATTGCCAATACACCTACTCCGCCTTATTATGCTGTTATTTTCACAAGTATAAGGACTGAAATAAATGATGGCTACGGAGAAATGGCAAAAGAAATGACCAACTTGGCGGAAAAACAGCCAGGTTACCTAGGGCATGAATCTGCCCGGGATGGTCTCGGCATCACTGTCAGTTATTGGGAAAGCCTAGAATCCATCAGAAACTGGAAAATGGTCTCCGAACATTTATTTGCCCAAAGAATGGGGCGGGAAAAATGGTATGCCTCGTATAAAACACGGATTAGTTTGGTGGAAAGGGATTATGGATTTGGAGGAATTTAGGATTGCTTAAACGTGGCATCTTACTTTCTTCATTATTCGAAATTATAATATTGAAAAATAAGAAATACTTGCAGTGATAGAATAATGCAGCGATCTTCCTATTGTAAAGAATAAAATTCGTTACAACCAATCCCTTAGAAATTGTAAAATATCCGCCCGCATCTCAGCTGTTTCCTCATGGGCGA